>CAZUZU010000022.1:14453-22138 GCA_964624865.1 uncultured archaeon | reverse complement strand
CCCCCTGCCGAAGGCCTGCTCGCATATCAAACGGTTGGTGTTGGGGATGTCTGCGATCTTCAGGTCGCATATCACCGCACAGGTTCTGCTGATCTCGGTTACGATTCCTGGGCCGGAGCCCCATATCAGGGGATAGTTTATCTTTACAGCGTCCACGCTCCCCTTCACGTCGTCCACGATCTCCAAGGCCCTGTCCCGCTCGAAAACGTCCAGTGCCAGCACCAGCCTGTTCTCAGGTTTGATCTCTCTTACCATTTTAATCACCATTATTTCATATCCTCTATAATATGTTTGATCTTTTCTTTTAGTTCTGGCAGGTCTTCTCTTACCGTTTCCCAAACAATATCGTAGTTTACATGAATATAGCCGTGAATTAATCTGTCTCTCATACCAATGGCTTTTCCCCATTGGACCTCTGTGTATTTCTCTTTGGTAGATTTGGAGATATTGGCGATGGCCTCTCCTATAACTTCAAGATTCCTAATCACCGCATCTTCCGTTCTGTCGTCATCCATGAAATCATCGTACGATAATCCACGGGTGTAATCCTCGATCCTTTGTATGCAATCTAGGATATCCGTCAGACTCGCCTTGTCTCCCCGATTGCTCATACACACACTACCTCATTCAAAATATTCTCCCTGAATGATACTTTGATCCCGTTCTTTGATACAAGATCAACTTTGACACCTAATATGTCGGACAGATATTCCTCCAAATCGATGAATTTAAAAAAACCCGGTGTTTTGGTGAATTCCACTAAAATATCGACATCACTGCCCCTTTCTTGTTCACCGCGTATAACGGATCCGAAGACCCCGATCTCCTTTACGTGATACTTTCCAGTAAGCACGTCCATGTGGGAGTTAATTCTCTCGAAGATCGCCTCGATCTCTATCATATCTTCACCGCTCTCGTAAATATGGATGTTTATTATATTAAATCTTTCTTACCTCTCAAGTAGTATCAGTGTGTTCTCCCCCGCCTCGATGCAGTCCACGTCGTGCCCCTTCATCCTTATGCCGCGCTTGATATCGACCTCTTCCGGCCCCAGCTCCACCTCTTTACCTCGGACCTCCATGGCGAACTTCCCCTCTGATTCGATAGCGGAGGCCGCTTTCTCCACCTTTCCCCGGTCTTCGTTCAGGGCCTTGACCGCTTCGATGATGGCCTGGCTCTCGCCCCTCCACTTCGGTCCTATGGCCGCAGGCACGGGTTCCACCGCCGAGGGGTAGTGCTCGGCGCTCTCCATCTCCTCCAGGGCGCAGGTCTCGATCTTCATGGTGTTCTTGATGGTTTCCATGTTGGATTCTATTGCCGCCCCTTTATCCTCGTCGGCCACGATTCCCGCGTACTTGATTGCCTGGGAAAGGGGTATGCCCTTGGAGGATTTCCAACCCCTGATGGCGGCGACAACGTCCTTCACAGTCTCCCCGATCCCCTCCGCCTTTTCGTCACACATCACGGCTTTGGGCCACGAGGATATGTGGACGCTCTTTTTCCCGTCCGCGGCGTAGTATCGGTGATATATCTCTTCGGTGATGTGGGGTAGAAAGGGCGACAGCATCTTGACCACGCCCAGTCCCACGGTGTATAAGGTGTACCTCAGGCCTTGGTCCCCCCTGCCCATGCGGTGCTTTATCATCTCCAGGTAATGGTCGGCCAGGGTGTGCCACATGAAGCCTTCCACAAGCTTTATGGCCTGGTCGAACCGGAAGTTGTCCATGTGCTCCGTGGCCTTCTCCACCACCTTGGTGTAACCGCTCAGTATCCAGCGGTCCACGTCCTCCAGCTCGCCTTCTTGGGGTTGCCCGGCCAGGTCGCTGACCTCCCTGCCGATGAGCCTGGACACGTTCCAGAACTTCTGGAGGAACCTGTTGCCCCTTACCACGTCCTTCCATCTGAATGCGTTGTCCTCGCCGATGGCGCACTGGGTGGCGTAGTATCGAAGCGCGTCCGCCCCGTTCTCTTCCAGGAATTGGAGCGGGTCGACGGCGTTTCCCTTGCTCGCGTGCATGGGGCTCCCGTCCTCGGCAAGGATGAAGCCTCCTATCATCACGTTGTCCCAAGGCTTCTTGTCCTCGAGCAGGTGGGCCCGAAGGATGGTGTAGAAGGCCCACGTTCGGATAATGTCGTGGCTCTGCGGCCTCAAGGACATGGGGAACAGTTTCTCGAACAGCTTGTCGTCCCTGAGCCAGAATGAATTATACAGGGCGGAGATCGATGAGTCCATCCAGGTGTCGAACACGTCCCGGCATCCTTCCAGCTCCCCTCCGCACTCGGGGCACTTTTCCACAGGCGGCTTGTCAATTGTGGGATCCACGTAGCAGTCCCCCTCCGCGGGCAGCACCACCTCGCCGCATTCCTTGCACTCCCACAAGGGTATGGGCGTGGCGAAGTACCTCTGCCTGGAGATGACCCAGTCCCAGCCCAGGGAGTTGACCCAGTCGTACAATCTCTGCTTCATGAACTTGGGGAACCACTGGATCTCGTCCGCTCTGTTTAGGACCTCGGCCCTGAAATCCAGGGTCTTGAGGAACCACTGGGGCACCTGGAGGAACTCTATGGGCGCTGAGCAGCGCCAGCACATGCCCACGTTCTGCTCCAGGTCCTCCTGCTTTATCAGCAGCCCCTTTTCATCCATGTCGCGGATGATGGCGGCCCTTGCCTCGGACAGGGGCATGCCCTGGTATGGGCCCGCCCTCTCGGTCATGTTGCCGTCCTTGTCTATTCCCTTTTCCAGGTCCAGACCGTACTCGTAGACCCAGTTGAGGTCCTCCTTGTCCCCTATGGTGCAGATCATGACTATACCCGTGCCGAACTCGGGCTCCACCTTGTCGTCCTCCACGATCATGACCTCCCTTTCATATATTGGGGTGACAGCGGTCTTGCCCCTGAGCTCGCTTGCCCTCTCGTCGTCCGGGTTCACCGCCACCAGCTGGCAGGTGCACAGCAGCTCGGGCCTGGTGGTTGCGATGATCAGCTCTTGTCCGGTCTCCTTTACCTTGAACTTCACGTAATTTAATTTGGTGGTGCGGTTGCCGTACTCCACCTCGCTCTCCGCCAGCGCGGTGGAGCACCTGGGACACCAGTTGACAGGGAACTCACCCTGGTAGATCAGCCCCTTCTTGAACAGGCGAAGGAAGGAGACCTGGGTGAGCCTGCGGTAGTACTTGGCGTCGGTCTGGTAGTAAACGCTGGGGTCCATGCTCTCCCCAAGGATCTTGAACTGGCGCTTCATCTCACCTATGTTGGCGTTGGCGAAATCTTCGCACAGCTTGACGAACTCCTGCCTCGGCGTGTCCCTCATCTTGATGTCGTACTTCTTCTCAACGTTCACCTCTATGGGCATCCCGTTAACGTCGAAGCAGAGCGGGAACATGACGTTAAATCCTCTGAGCCTCTTGTACCTGGCAGCGAAGTCGATGTGGGTGTAGTGCACCGCGTGGCCCAGGTGAAGCCCGCCCGACGCGTATCTCGGAGGGTTGTCTATGGTGTAGGGCCTCTCCCCGTTCGGGTCGAAGCGGTAAACCTCCTCTTCCTCCCAGTAATCGGCCCATTTGGGCTCAATGACCTTGAAGTCGTACCTGGTATCGCTACCTTCTTCTTGGGCTTCTTCCCCGCCCTTTTCCGCATTATCGTCCTTGTCGGGCATCATCACACCTCTCGAACATGACCTCGACCCCTAATGGAAATAGCATTAAAAATATTTACTGAGGGTAAAGCGGGGTTTTATTATACGACATCAAAAAATTCTTCCCTTGTGATATTTACGTCCCTAATAATCTTTCTCAAAAGACCCCTGCCTATATCTTCTCCCGGGTGAACGGGAACCACCGTGGTCCTTCCGTCAGGATGTTGTAGAAATATATGACTCCCCTTCTGCCTGATAACCTCAAAACCAAGTCTTTTCAAGGCCTTTATGACCTTATCTGCGGGAAGTGGTCTCAATTTCATGAACCGACCTCTATCCTCTGGATGCCGATGAAATGTAAATCCTCTATGGAATCGGACCCCGTTGCCTCGAGATATACATGTATCGCTTCTTTCATCCGGGTCATGAGCTCATCTATATTCTTTGCCTGGGTGTGGCAACCCGGTAGCTGCACAACCGTGCCTACGTAGTAGCCATCCTCATCCTGTTCGATGAGCACGTCAAAGGAATGTGGCATGTATATATCACCGAATGAAGATATGTAATCCATGGTATATCTATGTTGCGGAGAGGATACGGGGGCGTAATATGGAGACCGGATATTAAGAGTGAGATGTTGGCGATCGGGAGAGTTTCCCTTTTGTGAATTCTCCAATATCGCTTTGTTCGATTACCCATCCCGTAATATATCTTCGCATCGGATTGTGATAATATCCTGATTATACCTCCATACAACCATAACCTGCGAAGATCACACCTCTCGAACATGACCTCGACCCCTAATGGAAATAGCATTAAAAATATTTACTGAGGATAAAGCGGGGTTTTATTATACGACTAATTTATTCCGATGCATGGGCCCCAAGTCCTCCTCTCCGTCACGCTGGGTGTTCAGGCTCGGCCTTCTCTGCCTGGCCCTGGCCCCTCTGCTGTTTTTGGATGAGTTTTGGATGCACTTCGAGGCGCATCTCACCGGTGCGGTGTTGTCCAGCGTGATAACCGGGCAGTGGCACATCGTGGCCCTCAACATTGCCGTCTTTCTGAGCTTTCTGCTGCCCCTTGGCTTTAGGAGGAGGGCGAGCTGGGGTGAGAGGGGCCTGGTGGCCGCCTTTTTTATATCGCTTTTCGTGGAGATGTACGGCATCCCCCTCACAGTGATGTTCGCGGCCGGTTCCATGTCCCCCGCCGGGGTCGATATGCCCGGGGCCGCGCTGTCCTTCCGGTTCCTTGGCGTGGGCATATCCATGACCAATGCCATGGTCTACGGAGCCATGCTCATGGCCGTTGGTACGCTGCTGATAGCTGCCGGCTGGTACACCCTCTATCGCAGCGTCAAGCTAGGAGAGCTGGCAACGACCGGGGCGTATTCGTATTCAAGACACCCCCAGTACCTAGGCTTCATCCTGCTGATCATCGGCTGGATAGTGGGCTGGCCCACCCTACTGACCCTGGTGTTCGGCCCAGTGCTCATCCTGGTATACCTGAGGCTTTGCAGAACGGAGGAAAGGGAACTGGAGCACGAGGTTAACTACCGTGAATACAAGGAGATAACCCCGTTCCTGATGTAGCTACGGATATGGATGGTAAAATATTTATACCGATGTTTAGATAATATAACCGAATGAACCCCCCTGCTCCCGAAACCGCACCCGTGCGAGAAAGGACATCCCAAGCATTCCCAGCCTTCTGTTTGATGGCCGTATGCTTCATGCTGATCTTTTCATATACTGCCGGCGCATCCTCTCCTCGGGCATCTTCGAGAACCTACGAGGTCCATTACATTACGGAGCTGGCCTCGGGACAACCCGAGCAAGCCGTGGATTTCCCCATAGGCGGGGGCGAGGACTCATCAGCAGCCCTGGAGATACCCAGGGACGTTGAGATACTTGGGGCCTCCCTAAACCTCACCGGCATGGAGCTGACGGAGCCAGGCACATCCCTGAGCCTCGATTACTCCAACTGGAACGATTCGGAGGCATGGAAGGGCTCTTACTCCAACGGCCCCGACCCCACCAATTCCCCCAATGACCCTCCCGGCGATCTGATGGAAGCGGAGTTCACCACCCTCAACTACACGGAGGTTGAACTTTCCGATACCGAGAGGGCCTATTATGGCAAGCAGCCGAACAAGGTCGCGGTGATATCTTATCATCATTTCCGCTTCTGGCTGAACGGTCTGGAGGCAACCTACATGTCGATCCTTTGGGAGGGTTACGGCAGCGTTCCTGAAAAGGGCGAGGCCATGGCCGGTCTTTTCGTTTACAACTATGAAATTGATGAATGGGAGGAGGTTGCCCAATCATCCGATTCCATGTTATCCGAGTTCGTGTTGAGCAGCGAGAGCTCCGAGCCCTGGAGATACATGGGCGCCGAGGATCAAATCGACATCTTGGTGGCGGGGCCCAAGGCGTATCCTCCCGGACCTGGCCCGCCCCAGCCAACGCCGACCTCGGTGATAGAGAGCGATTATATCAGGCTGGACGTGGAAACGGTGGAAACCGCGTCCTTTCCCCTGGCCCCCCAGCTCGATGTGTTGGGCGACGGGTCCATGGACTGGAGCTATACCGGGGAGCTCACCGGAACCGAGGAGGTGGGGGACAATGTCGGCCTGAGAGCTACACTCCAGAACTACGTGGATGCCCAAGGTCCCGGCTCCGAGCCCCTGAACGTACCCCTCCGCCTGCTCTCCGATTCACTGGGCCGGATATTGATCAACGGGATATACGTGTCCTACCGGTACCGTAATCTTCCCCCTGTGATCGACGGCATCCCCCTCTCTTTGGAAATGGAGGAGGACACCAGGAACGAGCGGCTGCTCGACCTCTGGTCCTATGTGTCGGACGAAGAGAGCCCCAACACCGATCTTAGCCTCTCGATTTTCAGCCAGACGGAGACCGATAAGGTCCACCTAAAGATAATGGAGAACCGCTACCTGTCGGCCGATGCCGAGACCCCTTCCGCGGCCGAGAACTGGACGGGCACGGTCACCTTCGTCATCAGGGTGAGCGACCAGGGGGGCGCCTACGCGGACAGCCCCGCCATCGATCTCGAGATCACCTCGGTGAACGATCCCCCCGCACCTTCCACCGTCATCCCGAGCATGAAATTGAACGAGGACTCCCAATCAAATCACGTGAACCTTTTCGACGGCGCCTATTTTGTAGACGGGGACGGCGATCCCTTATCCTATTGGCTTGAGGTTGACCCGGACGACAAGGCCCAAGACCTGGAGCCCGGGGACATGGAGGCGGAGGTGCAGGCGGACGGCCAGATACTGGTAACCGCGGCAAATGACTGGTACGGAGAGGTAGATGTGAGGGCATACGCTTCCGACGAGGTAGAGGGAAGCGATCCCGCATACCAGGACTTCAGGGTAACGGTTAACGCCGTCAACGACCTGCCGGAGTGGGACGAAATGGACCAGCTGTCCGTATCGGAGGACTCGGGAAGGGTCTCTGTGCTGGACCTGGCCGTCGTGGTGCACGACAGGGACGATCCCGTGGAGGATCTGACCTTCTCGGTGTTTGATCAAAGACCGGCCAGTGCAGGCACTTTCGAGATAGGGGGCTCAATACTTTACTTCACCCCCGCCCCCGACTGGAACGGCGAGGTCACTACCAATCTCGGGGCGGACGACGGCAAAGGCACCATGATGCAGGAGATCTCCCTCCTTGTCAACCCCGTGAACGATCCGCCTACCGTCGATATAATATCACCCGACGAGTTCGACGAGGTCTCCGGCACGGTGAAGGTCCGGGGCGCCATAGCCGATATAGATTCCGATACGGTGAGGGGCTATATCAAAGTGGATTCCACGGGCTATGTGCCGCTGGAGGGCATGTCCTGGTCCTACGACCTGGACACTACCGAATACGACAACGGCGTCCACAGGGTCTACGTCAAGGCGGTCGATTCAGAAGATAACGAAACAGTGGACTCCATCTCGCTCACCTTCAGCAACGAAGAGGGGGACGGCGGCTCGGAGGACGGTGAGGACCACGATGAGGCCCCGGGTGTCGTCTCCGATGCC
>CAZUZU010000022.1:0-14443 GCA_964624865.1 uncultured archaeon | reverse complement strand
CGGCACATCCAGTGACGGCGGTTCGGGGGACGGAACGGACGGTGAGGACGGCGGGACCAGTGATACGAACCCGGATGACGGTTCGGCGGATACGAACGCTGTGGCATCGGACAGTTCCATGTGGTGGTTCGGTCTTATAATCGCCTTGGTCCTGGTAGTGCTGGTGGCCGCGGCCGTAATACGCACCGTGACCACGGCGCCAAAAAAACCTGAGAAAAATCACCTGGGAACGCAAAGGGCAAAGCCGAAGCCTAAGCCGAAGAAGAGACCGAAAGAAAAGCCCAAGCCAAAGGTTTCCTCTTCCCGAACCGCGGGTACCACCCGCCCCTCCTACAAGAGCTATCGCCCCCGGGGCAAAGGGGAGGAGGAGGTCGAGGTGGTTGACGCCGAGGTCATCTACCAACCGGACAAGGATTGATATCGTTTCGCTTGCCTGCCCCGGAAGGGATAATCAGAACATATAAAAGGCAATCATACATTCTCTTACTGATTCATATGACGAGTGAAAAGGTATCCAAGATAAGGGAGCTTATGGAGGACCGGGGCTTCGATGCTTACATAATCCCGTCCTCAGACGATCACCAGAACGAATACGTGCCTGATTACTGGCAGAGGCGCAGATTTATCACCGGTTTTACCGGCTCTGCCGGCGACGCCGTGATCACGGCGGACCATGCCGGCTTATGGACCGACGGCCGCTACTTCATCCAGTCCGAGGAGCAACTCGACACCGAGGTCTGGACCCTTCACAAGCTGGGTTTACCGGAGAGCGTGAAGATACCGGATTGGCTGGGCTCCGAGCTGGGCCCGGGCTCTGTGGTGGGCCTGGACCCCAAAACGGTGTCCGTGGATTTTGCCGATAAACTCGAGGAGAAGATGGAGGAGCTGGGCATGGAGCTCAGATTCGACGAGGAGAACCTCGTTGATATGATATGGGAGGCCCGGCCGGATTTTCCATCCCATCCGGTGGAGCTGCTCCCCGTGGTCCACTCCGGTAAAATGGCCAAGGAAAAGCTCTCCATGGTAAGGGAGAAGCTGGAGGAGAATGGGGTGGACCATCTGGTGGTAACTGCCCTGGATTCGGTATGCTGGTTGTTCAACATCCGCGGCCAAGATATAGATTACAATCCCGTTGTAATATCCTATGCCCTGGTGGATAAGGAGGAGGCGACCCTCTTCATCGAACCGGATAAAATAGGGGAAAAGACCAAGGAATTGATGGAGAGCTGCATATCCCTTCGGCCCTACCGGGATTTCAAGGAGGCCATCCGGTCCATTCCCAAAGGGGACAGGGTGTGGATCGACCCCTCAAGGTGCAGCAGATGGGCCCTTGACACCCTTGCCACCGAAAAAATTCATCGGGACCGATCCCCGATAGCCGACCTCAAGGCGGTGAAGAACGAGGTGGAGATCAAGGGCATAAACAATGCCCTGAAAAGGGACGGCGCGGCCATGGTTAAATTCCTGCACTGGCTGGAAAGTGCGGTCAAGCACGGGAATGAGACCGAGCTCTCCGCTGCCGAGAAGCTGGAGGACCTAAGGTCGAAGGGCGAGAACTTCAAGGGCCTGAGCTTCGAGACCATATCCGCCTACGGGCCCCACGGTGCCGTAATACACTATTCGGCCACCGAAGATAGCGACGTACCCCTGGAACCAAAGGGCCTTTACCTGGTGGACTCGGGCGCCCAGTACCTGGACGGCACAACGGATATAACCCGTACCATTGCCCTGGGCGAGCCCACCGAGGAGGAAAAGAGGATGTTCACCCTCGTTCTCAAGGGACACACAGCCATTGCCCGTTTACTGTTCCCCAAGGGCACCTGCGGGAAGCAGCTGGACGCCTTTGCCCGCAAACCGCTCTGGGACGTCAGTCTGAACTACAATCACGGCACGGGCCACGGCGTGGGCCACTATCTGAACGTGCACGAGGGTCCCCAGTCCATATCCAAGAGGGACAAGGGGGTGACCCTCTCACCCGGGATGATCATTTCCAACGAGCCGGGCTACTATCAACCCGAGTGCTTCGGCATAAGGATAGAGAACCTGGTTTTGGTTACGGAGCTGGACGAGGAATCCGAGTACGGCCCCTTCTACGGGTTCGAGACGCTTACCCTCTGCCCCATAGACCTCGGCCTGTTGAAAAAGGAGTTGCTGACCCTGGAGGAGAGGGAATGGCTGAACAGCTATCACCGAACGGTGTTGGAGAAGCTGGGTCCTCTGGTGGGGAAGGAGGAGAAGGAGTGGCTGGAGCAGGCCACCCGCCAGATATGATACAACGGCATTCTCCCCAAGTTTACGGCTGCAATGACTAAACAGGCGCCAGAAATACTCGTCGTTTGAGGATTAAGGAAAGCTGTCGATACACTATTCGCTCACTCACAGGCGCAAAACATTTATTTTCCATCTCTCCATACCCCGGATATAGACTGATCAAGGTTGTGATATGTTTGGGACTCTTTGCTCGGCGGAAGGCAAGAAAGGAGTTGGTCAAGGCCTCGGAGATGCATGACCAGGGGAGATATCAGGAAGCGGAGAAGGGCTATCGGAAGGCCATAAAAACGGACCCCACATTTTATGAGCCCTACCTTCACTACGCTTACCTGCTGGAAGATATGAAGCGCAACAGGGACGCGGAGTGGGCCTATAAAAAGGCCTTGGAAGTGGAGCCCAGGAGCGCCGAGGCCCATACCGGGCTGGGGGCCATGTACCATGCCAAAGGTAAATTAGGGAGAGCGGTTGCCGAGTTCAGGGCGGCCATAGACGCCGACCCGGGCTACGTGATGGCCCGGATCAACCTGGGGACATGCCTTATAGACAACGGCCAGTTCGAGGAGGCCAAGGAGACCTTCCAGGAGGCGCTGAACTATACCAATGATCCAGCCATGATCAAGAAGATACGCAGCAAGCTCATATTGTAAGGTGTGGCCATGAGGTTAAAGGAGCATCCGGTGCTGGACATCCCAAAGAGGGAATCCATCACATTCACCTTTGACGGCAGGGAATATAAAGGCCTGAGGGGGGAGGTCATATCGTCGGCCCTTTTTGCCAACGGCATCAAGGTCTTTGGCAAGCATTATATCGACGGCTTTCCGCAGGGAATCTTCTGCGCCAACGGCCAGTGTGCCCAGTGTCTCGTGATGGCGGACGGTGTGCCTGTGAAGGCCTGTATCACGGAGCTGAAGGAGGGCATGGCCATCCGCTCCCTTGACGGCCTTCCCGCCCTTCCGGAGGACGACGAGGAGGTCCCGCACCACCAGGTGCCCGATGTGGAGACGGAGGCTTTGATCGTGGGAGGCGGGCCAGCCGGCCTTTCCGCGGCCGTGGAACTCGGCCGGAACGGGGTAGGAACCGTCGTTGCGGACGACAAGCTGGAGCTTGGCGGGAAGATGAGCCTTCAGACCCACAACTTCTTTGGCAACCTGGAGGACTGCTATGCCGGGACGAGGGGCATGGACATAGGCCGCATACTCGCCGACGAGATAGAGAAGCTGGACACGGTGGAGGTCTGGCTCAATTCTCCGGTTGTGGGTGTTTTTGCCGATAAGAAGTTCGGTGTGGTGAGGGACGGCGTTTATACCCTTGTCTCACCTAGAAAGGTCTTGATATCAGCGGGAGCCAGGGAAAAGGCCCTTGCCTTTCCGGGCTGCGATCTTCCCGGGGTCTACGGCGCCGGTGCGTTCCAGACCCTGGTGAACAGGGACCTGGTACGCTCATCGGAAAAGATATTCATTGTGGGGGGCGGCAATGTTGGCCTCATCGGTGCATACCACGCCCTGCAGGCCGGTATGGAAGTGGTGGGGATAGCCGAGGCGCTGCCCCAATGCGGGGGGTACAAGGTTCATCTTGACAAACTTAAGCGGTTCGGTGTTCCCGTATTCACATCCCACACGGTTTTAAAGGCGGAGGGCCGGGGCAAGGTGGAAAAGGTGACGATCTCCAGGATCGATGATAAGTTCAACCCCGTTCCGGGCACCGAGATGGAGTTTGAGGTGGACACCTTGCTCATTGCAGTAGGTTTGGACCCTGTGGACGAGCTGAGCAGGGAGGCGGAAAAGATGGGCTTCGAGCCCTATTCCGCAGGCGACGCCGAGATGATCGCGGAGGCCTCCGCCGCAATGTTCTCCGGAAAGATCACCGGCAGGAGGATGCTGCGCGACCTCGGATACGACGTGGAGATACCCAAAAGATTCGACGATATGCTCGATATACTCCGGGGAAAACCGGGCAAGATACACGAGTACAAGCCAACAAATAAAAAAGCCGCCGTCTACCCGGTCCTCCGCTGTGTCCAGGAGATCCCCTGCAATCCCTGCGTGCATCAGTGTATTAAGAAATCCATAAAGATGCCTTCAGGTAAGATAACCGACATACCGGTTTTCGAGGGCGAATGTATCGGGTGCAACAAGTGCGTATCACTCTGCCCGGGCCTGGCAATCACCCTTGTGGATCGCGGTCACGACGAGACCGGGAAAAAGGCCCTGGTCATCCTGCCCTGGGAGCTCCCCGAGGGTACCATAGAGGAGGGAGAAGACGTTACCACCTCCGGTTTCGAGGGCGAGGTCGTGGGCGAGGGGCACATAATCCGGATCAAGCCGTCGCCCTGGGACAAGAAGCGAAAGCTGGTCTATCTCGAGGTGCCTTGGGGCGAGGCCGACCGGGTAGCCGGCATAAGAATCGTGGAGGAGAAACCCGGCTCTTCCATGGATTACGAACCTTTGCCGGATGACGATGTCATAATTTGCCGGTGCGAGCGGGTGACAAAGGGCGAGATAAGGCGGGAGATAAGGAACGGCGCCAGGGACATCAACGCATTAAAGGCCTCCTTGAGGGTTGGTTTGGGTCCTTGCGGGGGCAAGACCTGCATGCCCCTGATAAAACGGATATTCGCCGAGGAGGGTGTTCCCCTTTCCGAGGTGGAAGACAACACCACAAGGCCCTTTACGCAGGAGGTACCGATGTCGGCCTTCATCAAGGGAAGGGAGGGGGATAGATGACAAGCTATGACGCAATAGTCATAGGTGCGGGCAGCGTGGGCAACCCCACCGCGTTCTTTCTGGCCGAGGAGGGTTACAAGGTTCTCGTCCTTGACAAGAACGCCAGCGCTGGTCAGGGCCAGAACAAGGCGGCCATAGGAGGGGTGCGCGCAACCCATTCCGATCCCGCAAAGATTATGATATGCCAGGCAAGCCTCGATATATTCTCTTCCTGGGAGAAGGAACACGATGAATACGTCGGGTGGAAGAAGGGAGGTTACTGCTTCCCTGTCTACGGAGAGGGGGAAGAGGATGTACTGAGGTCCATACTGCCCGTGCAGAAAGAACACGGGTTGAACATCGACTGGCAAGATGCGGATTACATTAAACGAATAATCCCGGGCATCAATCCCAAAGGGCTGAGGGGCGGAACGTACTCCCCGGACGACGGGCAGGTAAGCCCGCTGTTGTTCTCCGAGGCCGTTGTAAAGGCCGGCAAAGAGCTCGGGGTGGACTATCATTTCAAGGAAAGGGTTGATGACCTTCTGATTAAGGGGGAGGGGATAAAAGGTGTCAAGACCCCGGCCGATGAATACGAGGCCGAGGTGGTGGTGAACGCGGCCGGGGCACACGCCTCTGCCGTATGCAGGCTTGCGGGCCTGGACATACCGGTGGAGCCAGACAGCCACGAGGCGGGAATATCCGCACCGGTGGCGGATTTCTTGGCACCTCTGATAGTTGACATGAGGCCTGGTGAGGAGGGGAAGACCGCCAACTTCTATTTCGGCCAGAACTCGGAGGGCAGGATAATCTTCTGCTACACCCCGAGCACGCTGTTCAAGGGCACCGACCGGAGGAGCACTTCGGAGTTCATGCCCGTAATATCTAGGAGGCTCGTGGACCTAATACCAAGGCTCAAGAACCTCTTGGTCCGCCGCTTGTGGAGAGGGCTCTATCCCATGACGCCCGACGGTGTGCCCGTTGTCGGCCCCGCACCCCGTACAGAAGGCCTCTACCTCGCTGTCGGCATGTGCGGCCAGGGCTTCATGCTCGGCCCGGGTGTTGCAAAAAATCTTGCATCCTACATAGCGCACGGCAAACCGGATATAGATACTAACGTTTTCGAGATGCTCTCCCCTTCCAGGAATTTTCACAAAGCCAAGGAGTTGCTGAAATGAAGTTGACCCGCCCCGAGCAAAGGAAGCTTAATGCCCGACCTGAAACGGTTAGAATAACCTCGGTCGTCGAACATGTAAAACAAGAAGCTAACTGCGATCCAGTGAGCACGATCCGTTTCAAATACCCTCAACCCGCATCGCCCGGCCAGTTCGTTATGGTTTGGGTGCCCGGTGTGGACGAGCTTCCCATGTCCCTTTCTTATATAGGGGAGGAGAAGGGGATCACTGTTAGGGAGGTGGGCCCCGGCACGAAGGAGTTACTGGCCCTTTCCCAAGGCGATATGATAGGTATACGAGGCCCTTACGGCCGGGGCTACCGGATGCACGAGCGCGATGTCGATGCACACGTCCTCGTAGGGGGAGGAACAGGGACCGCCTCCCTGCTTCCTTACGCCAGGCGGTTGAGGGAAGAGGGCGGAACAGTCCATGCCGTAGTTGGGGCAAAGACCTGTGACGAGATGTTCCTGCTGGACGAATATGAGACGGTCATAGGAAAGGACAAGTTAACCATAACCACCGATGACGGCACCATGGGTACCAGGGGGTTTGCGACCCAGGCGGCGTTCGATCTGCTGGATGCACTTGGAGACAATATAGGCGTATCGACCTGCGGCCCTGAGATAATGATGAAGATCCTTTTCGACTTTGCCGCTGAAAACGGCATGGAGTTCGAGGCCTCCCTGGAACGTATTATGAAGTGCGGCGTGGGTATATGCGACTCCTGCGCCCTTGGAAAATATAAGGTGTGTAAGGACGGTCCTGTTTTCTCAGGCCGGGAGCTAACCTCGGTCAATGATTTCGGAAGGATAAAGAGGGGTCCGTCCGGAAGAAGGATACCTTTGTAGTTGCCTCCCTGGGTTAAAAACATATAAAATTATTTGTCTACGATCCGGCGTTCTTTTCACCGTTCAATCTAACGAATATCATCCCGTTGGGGAATGGTTTCTGGTACATCTTGATAAGCTCCTCCTTTGCAAGGTGTAGCAGAGGCACGAAGATAGCAAGGAGCTCAAGCTTGGAGAATTTATCCGGAAGCAGCTCTCGGAGAGGTATCTCGCCTCCGGTGGGTAGATTGATGAGCTTCTCCATTACGACCCTTTTTTCGGTTTGGATATCGTCCTTGTGCATCTCCGAATCTATAAGGTCGTTTGCCCTGTTCTTGTATAATTTTTTCCATTTATCCTTGGCGACCCTTTCCCTGCGGTAGCTTTTCACTTCGGTCTTCACCACTTCGAGAGCGGATATGAGCTCCATCAGGGTGGCCGGTCTCTTTGCCCCCTTCCTTCTCACCATATTATCTATGGGTGGATTGGGAGTTGCCAGGACCATGTCGGCGTATTCGCTTTCCTCGTCGTAATCGTCAAGAAAATCCAGGATGACCTCTTCGTAAGGGTCGTAATCCTCTTCGTACTCGGTCAATGCGTAGTTCAGCAGGTCTTCGCTCTTTATCCTGAGAATGGACCACACGTGTCTGATCAGCCTTCCGGCGCTTCTCAGGTCTATCAAATGCTCGGCATCCAGCCTCCTAACGTAGAAGTCTGCGAACTTTGCGAGATCGAGGTCCCAGGGGTCCAGCCTCTCCTCCATCAACAGCTCGAATGCTATGCTGATGGTCCTTTCGTAGGGGTCGTTCTCGTAGACATCCCTCCCCTCCTCAAGCTCGTGCACCATTTCTATGTACCGGTTGATGCGCTTGCTTCCCTTGATGTTGTCCCCGCTCAATGCCTTGTGGAAAAGCAGGTGACTGACGATCCTGTCAGCAATGGAGTCCTTGTTGTCCTCAACCTCCAGCTCTTCCTTTTCCAGGGTTACCTCTTCCTCTTCCAAGGTTTCTTCGGCTATTGCCTCCACCTTCCCCTCGGCGACCTCGGGCTCATAATTGTCCACTGGTTCTTCGGGGCTCTTGTTAGCCGTCGGTCATCACCCCCTCTACTTCCTGGTCCATGGTAAAGTCGCCCTCCTCGCCCAGCTGTCCGATGTCTATGGAGAAGATATCCGCCTTTCCTCCCTTCTGGGAGGTGATGCCGTACAATATCTCGGCCTCTTTCAGCAGCACCTTGTGAAGCGACACCACCACGAACTGGGCCAGGTCCGAGTTGTTCTTTATCATCATGGCCACCTTCTCGGCGTTGATGGCGTCCAGGTTCTGGTCTATCTCGTCCAGGAGATAGAATGGCGACGGCTCGTACCTCTGTATGGAGAATATCAGTGTCATTGCGGTAAGGCTCTTCTCTCCGCCGGACAGCGCGTCCAGGCGGACGAATTTCTTGCCGGGCGGTCTTGCCTTGATGTCCATTCCCCCCTCGAACGGATTCTCAGGGTTCTCCAGCACGAGCTCGGCCTTCCCTCCGCCGGTTATTTCTTTGTATATCTCCATGAAATTCTGGTTTATTTGATCGTAAACGAACGTGAACATATCGTGTTTCTTTACCATGAGGTCGTTCTCTATCTTCAGCCAGGCCTCCCTTTCCTTCTCCAGTTTCTCGACCTCTTCCTGCAGGCCTCCCTTCTTCTCCAATAGTACGTCGTATTTTTCTATGGCCTTCTGATTGATGGCCCCGAGGGCATCTATTGCCCCCTTCAACTGGGTCAATCTCAGCTGAAGGTCGCTTTCTCCCTTAAGGTTCTTTGACAGCCGTTCCTTTGTCTCCTCGGCCAGGTTCGTCTTCATTGCGATGTGATCCATCTCCGAGATTATTTCGGCAAGCTTGTTCTCCATCTCGCTCAGGTGGGACCTCAGTGATATCGTGATCTCCTCGGAGTGATTTACGCTTGAATCGATCTGCTTGATATCGTTCTCCATGTCCTTGACCTTGTCCCTTGCATCGTCCTTCCTGTCCCTAAGGTTCTTGATGGAGCCTTCCAGCTTGTCAATCTTCTTTTCAATCTCGTTAATGGATTTTATCATTGTCCGGTGGGACTTTTCCGCCTTCTCCTTCTTCGCTTCGGACTCCTTTATCTTGGTCCTTGCCTCTTCAACCTCGCCGCTTGCCTGCTCTATCTTCTCTTCTACGGCCTTGATCCTTACGTCAAGCTCCGCCCTCTCCCCGTTCAGGTCCGCCAATACCTCTTTGAGCTCATCCAGCTCGTTGTTCAGGGCCTGCATCTCGGAGCTGAGTTTTTCAGGAATCGCCTTGTTAAGCTCCTCCTTCTCCCGGGCGATCTCCTCCTCCTTGTTCTTGATATCTGATTGTATCTCGGACACCCTGTTCTCCGCCTCGTTCTTTGCCTCCTCCTGTTTCCTTATCTCCTTCTCCAGGTCCTTGATGGCCTTCTTGTGTTCTCCCAGTTCCCTGGTGCATTTCTTAACTATGCCGTTATACTTCTCCACCTCCACCTCGCTGGAGCTCTCCCTGAGCTCCCGGATGGCGTCCTCGCACTGGTGGATCTCCTTTCTCACTTGGACCAGCCGCCTGGACCTTTCCTCCACCTCCTCCTTGGTTGCCGAGAGCTCGAGACCGATCTCTCTCATCTGGTCCTCCTTGGCCTTGCCGAACTCCGTCTTCTTCGCCCTCTGGGATTTGCTGCCCCCTATCATGGCGCCGCCCGCCTCTATGAGCGTGCCGTCGAGGGTCACCAGCCTTACCCCGCCCATCAGCCTCTTTGCCGCCTCCAGGTTTCGAACCACCACCGTATCTCGAAATACGTACCAGAACGCAGGCCTCAACCTCCCCTCGAACTTGATCAGGTCGATGGCGAAACCCACCGAATTATCGTCCCTTACCGCTAAAAGCGATTTGCCCCTTGGCTTCTTGGGCGTGATCTTGGTCAGGGGCAGGAACATGGCCCGGCCGCCTTTGCTCTTCTTTAAATAATTAATCGCGGCGGAGGCGCAGTGCTCGTCCTCCACTATTACGGCATCCAAACCTCCGCCTCCCGCGGTTGCCAGCGCCAGCTTGAATTCCTCGTCAACCTGGGCCATCTCGGCTACGGTGCCAATGATTCCCTTTAGCTCCGCCTTGTTCCTTGCCTCCAGTATTATGTCAACCCCCCTCCTGCCCCCGCCGTAACTTTGGCTGACGTCCTTCATTGCCTTTAGTTTCTGATATTGAGAGTTAAGCGATGATATCTTGTTCTTTAACCCGTCTATGATCTTTTCCAGGGTCAGTTCCTCATTTCTCAGGTCCGAGAATCTCTTTCTCTCGCTTTCGATATTGATGTTGACCTCTTTGTGCCCCTTCCTCAGGTCCTCCAATCGCCACTTGGCATCCTCCATCTCGCCGTTGCACTGGATCACGGCGTCCTCCAACTTTCCCCTTTCCGTGTCAAGCGATTGCAGGCTCTGTTCCAATCTGTCCATCTCCAGGGTGGCGTTGTGATTGTCCTTGATAAGGTCTTCCATCTCGCCCTGCATGTCGCTTATCTTTGCCTGGATCTCCTTTACCTTCCTGTCCCCCTCGGACAGGTTCTTTTTGATGTCCTTGAGCCTATCGTCTATTTCCTCCTTTCTCCCCCCCTTCTCGTCTATGGTCTCGGAGAGCCCCTGGGCCCTGGCTTTGATCCCCTCAAGCTCCTTTCCCGCCTTGTCGATATATTCTTCCCTTCTTTCCCTCTTGTCGGAGAGGTCTATTATCCTGTCCTCCGCGGATTCTATGGTGGCCTGGACCTTGACGTCCTCCTGCCTCAATTCCTTTAACCTCTCGGCAAGCTCCCTGTTCACCCCTCCGGTCTTCTCCTCAATTTCCCGCTCCAGTTTGTCTATCTCGGCGTGCTTCTGGGCGATCTTGACCTTTAGCTCCCCCTTGCGCTTTTTCTTGTTCTCTATATCACCCAGGTATTCCTCTATCCTCTTGACCTGCATTTCCATGTTCTTGCTGGTGTTTATCTTTGTTCGAAGTTTGAACTGCCAGAGGGTCTCGTCCCTCTCTTTTTCCAGTTCGAGGTATTTCAATGCGTCGGCCCTGTCGCCCTCCAGCTCCTGCAGCTCTTCGGTAAGTAACTTGAGCTTGTAGTTGGTCTGCTCCATGTTCACCTCCACCCTCTGCTGCTCGCTCTTGGACTTATCTATCTCCGCGTCGTACTTGGCTATGCCCGCCACCTCGTCTATTATCCTGCGCATTTCCTTTTTGCTCTTGGAAAGTATGCTCATGATGTCGCCCTGCTGGACGATGTTGTAGCCTTCCGAGGAGATTCGGGCCATGGACAGAAGGTGATGGAAATCGTTAAGCTGGCAGGGCTTGCCGTTGATGTAAAAACTGCTGGTGTAGTTGCCTTCCCTGGCATTGGTGACCCGGATACGGCGGGTGAGCTTTATCTCGTCGGCGTCCATGTTCATCTGACGGTCGCGATTGTCAAAGGTGAGGGAGACCTTGCACTCCTTTGCGTTCTTTCCCCCCGGCCCCCCGTTCCATATCAGCTCTGTGAGCTTGCCCGCCCTGAGCTTTCTGGTGCTGCTCGGTCCGAGCACGAAAAGGATGGCGTCGGTTATGTTCGATTTACCGCTGCCGTTAGGCCCGGTTATGCCTGTAAAACCTCGATGGATTGGAATAACCACGCGCTTGTCAAAGTTCTTGAATCTTTCCATCTCGATGGCCTTAAGGTGCAACTAACGACCTCCTCTAAAGCTGTTGAAAGGTATGCACAGCTGTGATTTAAACCTACCTCTATTTCCACTGTAACTTAGGCCGCCGAAATACCATATCTCTCGATGATAACGGTATGAAAGCTCTCGGACTACAGTTCTTCCTTTTCTCTTGAGTGCATACCATCCTATAGCCATATATGGAAATCATCTTATTTAAAACTTTCCATCCCCTATTTGCTTTCCGGTTCCAAGAGATCAAGTAAGTTTCGTCACAGTCTTTCCCTGCAGTGTATGCATATGATCCAGTCCTCTTCCACGGGCTCGCCGCAGTGGGGACACAGCATTTCTTTCTTTTCCTTCTCCTTGACCTTTTCTTTTTTGTCCTTTTCCTTCTCTTTTTCCGCTCCCTTTTTGACTTCCGCTTCTATCTTCTTTCCCGGTGTAGGCTTGGGCACTATTTCATCTTCAGCAGGTTTGCCCTTATCGGGTCCGGCCTGTGCGGGAGGAAGCCCCTTGTCCCCCGAGGGGGATGAAGGCAGCTCTTCTTTTTTTAATCGTGCGGGAGCGGAAGGGAGGCCAGGGCCCATTCCCGGGCTCGGGGCCATGGGCGGCATGTTTCCCCGCGGGGGCATGAAAGGCCCGGGGCCGTAACCCCTTGGTCTTTTTATATCCTCATCTTCCTCTTCCTCCTCGTATTCCTCCTCCCTTCTTCTTTTTCTGAGATAAACCGCCACCAGCAAGATCAGCAACAGCATTATGGCCAGGATCATGAGATTCTGATCATTGAGTTCCAGGAAGGAAAGTAAACCGCCGCCCTGCTCCTCGGGCGGTTCGCTGTCCCCGGTCTCCACAGTAACAGTGACGGGATCGGCAAGGTCCTCGCCGTCCTTGTCCACCACCTCCACCTTCACCGTGCCCGCCTTGTCCACGTATATACTTGCGGGAACTATCTGCTGGCCTCCGCCCTTGATCTCTTCCAGGGGTATCTCCGCGGAAAGGTTCCCCTTGACGTCGTAGAACCTTACCTTGGCGCCCATCAAAGACGACTCTCCTATATTGCTCACCTTGACTGTAATCTCTATCTCCGTCCCCTCATCGCTGCTTTCCACCTCCAAGCTCGATGGACCTACGATCTCCATGGTCAGTTTCGGAGGAGGCAGCCAGATCACCACCATCATGCTCGTAATGGTTTCGTCCAGCCCGTCGGAGACGGTGAGCAGGACATCGTAAATCCCGGGCACCAGGTACCGGTGTTCCACCACATCCCCTTGGGCCGTGTCGTTGTCCCCGAAGTCCCATTGAAATTTCAGCTCCTGACCGTCCTCGTCCACGGTTCCCGAAGCGTCGAACTTTATGGTATCTGTTGTGTAATAGTAGACATTGGGCACCCCGTCCTCGTTCTTGTCGTCCCATTCCCCGTCCTTGTCCTCGTCCGCATCTGCGGGTTCGCTGATCTCAACCTCGGGCTCGATGTTCAGGATGGTGGCCTCTGCGAACCCCATCTTCCCGTGTTCTATACCGTCGAAGGCAACAGCCTCCACCCTCCATATCTCGCCTGGCCGAGTAAGGTCCGATTTGACCCCCTCTTTATCATCCAGAGAGGTTTGCTCGATCATGCCCGCCCCTTTACCGTTGTCCTTGTACCATGATATCTCGTAGTCTTCGGGCCATTGGATATCCTGCCCGTCCTCGTCGTTCGACTCCTCCACCGGGGAAACGCGGAGTTCGTAGATACTGTAGGGCCGTTCCGGAGTAATTTCCAGCACGGGTGCGGTGGGCAGATGATTTATCACAGATAAGGTGTGAGTGGTCTCTGCCGACTTGGCGCCGAGCTCGTCCTGGGTATATATGGTAATGTAGTATTCGTTGGCCTCCCCGCCCTCGCCGTATTCCAGCTTTCTGGAGAACTTGTACTTGGCCTCCTGTGTCTTCGCATCGTTCACTATGTCGTTGGGCATTGTCTTATCAGTGCCCGCGCTTATATGATACTCGAAACCGTCCCCCTCGGGGTCAGTGACCTCCGACCACCTTATCTCCGGTTGAAGGTCGTGGGTCTCCGTGGTCAGTAGGGAATCCACCTTGCCCGGCGCCTGGTTCTCGCCCACGCTAAGATTGAATATCACCGGTTCGGACCACACCTCGTTCTCGTCCTCCACCCTGAGCGATATCTGGTGGTCGCCAACGGACAGGGGTTGTCCCCCGGTGGATGGGAAGACCAGGTTCTTTCCAGTGCCCAGCTTTCCGTCCAGGTCGGATTCCCAGAGATAGTCGGAGATCCCGTCCCCGTCCTCGTCGCTGCCGAATCCCTCGAAGGTAACGGTCTGGCCGTACCTGGCGGGGGAGGGGGATACGGATAAAATCTCTGCCACCGGGGGCCAGTTGGTCTTGAAGTAGGCGGTGGCCCAGGGGGACCAACCGTCGTTGTCGTGAGCCTTTACTGCCCAGTAATAGGTGGTGCTCTGGTTGACTTGGATGATCTTGGAGGTGGTGTCGCCCATCTCCTCGTCCACGATATTTGCGCTGGCATTGTCGCTGTTGGGCGGTGCCTGGGTGGATACCTTGAGCCAGTAATTGTCTATGGTCTTGTGGTCCACCGGATCCTCGTAGTAAAGGGTTGCCCGGTCTCTATTGCCGGACCGCCGGTCATTGGTGACACCGATCCAGCTCAAGATGACCTCGTTGTCGGTTATACCTGCGGTCCCGTCCGGCGGCGAGTCCAGGGTCGGGGGGTAGGGCGGGGGATGGTCCGCCCTGGTGGGAGAGGCCTC
>CAZUZU010000021.1:0-22578 GCA_964624865.1 uncultured archaeon | reverse complement strand
AGATAACCAAATTGATATCCAAACGTTCGACCTGCATATATTTCCAACAGGGCGCCATCGTGGTAAGGGGGAAGCGCCTGTTGACCACGGGTTATACCGGATCGCCCAAAGGCATAGATCACTGCACAGACGTGGGTTGTCTGACAAAGCCCTGGGACAAGGAGAAGGGATGGCCTCCCAATTGCAGAGGCGTCCATGCCCCGCTAAACGCAATAATCCAAGCTGCAATCTTCGGGATATCCATAACGGGGGCTGAATACTACACCACCGACATGCCCTGTCTGGCCTGCCTCAAGGCGCTGATGAACACGGGAATAGAGAGAGTGAACGTGCTGGTTCCTCGGGATGAGGTTGAAATCGACGCCCTTTCCCGGGAACTGTTGTCCGATTCACGTATGGGGATGAGGTTTCTTGATGACATGGACGTCAGGGAAGAAAACATGGAGGCGATCTTCTCGGATGGACCTTAATGAATTTGCCGAAAGAGTCAATGAATGGCTGGGTTCCAAAGGCGGTCCGGGCTCGGGAAAACGATACATTCACTTGATTATGAGGAGTAATCTAGGAATACGGGGACTGGAGGAGTATGTCAGGGCTTCCCTGGAACAGGTGGGTAAGGAGGTGGGGAAGGTGGAGAGGGTCTGGGCCGGCACGTCCCCCAGCGGGGCGATGTCATTCGAGATAGGCGATAAGGTGCTGGTGGTAACCTGGATCCAGGATAAGGAGATAGAGATCCTTTCGGTCAAGGCGGTTGAACAGAACCCCATGGACGAGATGTACGACGACATGGGCGATACGGTGTCTTCAGGCGTACTAAGGATATACAGCGAGAAACTGGGCTGATAATATGGCTAGGATGATAGTATGGATAGGGCGATATCATGAATACGTTGATAACATGAAAAGGGTGATAGCATGGTGATAATGTCCGTATCCATTTCCGCATTAGATGGGGGAACAAGCGTGGGCAAGTACGTTCAGGTGGCCGTGGAGGAATTAAAGAGCAAGGATATCAAATATCATGTTTCACCCATGGAGACATCCTTCGAGGTGCCGGATGTAAGAACCGGTCTGGATATCGTGGGTGAAATGCATGACGCCGTGGTAAGGGCGGGGGCCAAGAGGGTGGTTACCAGGGTAAACATAGACGACAGGCTGGACAAGAAAGAGGATATGGACTACAAGATCGCAAGGGCCAAGGGCGAACTCTAAGGCCCCATGGCATATTCCACCGCCGCTATTGCGTGAAGCCAGGTGGTGTTGAAAACCGGTACCGGGACCTCATTCGGAGGTACAAGGGTTATTATCTCGGTGCACCCGAATATTATCCCTTGAGCCCCCTTTTCGATTAGGTTCCGGATCACTTCTCTGAAGCAGGTTTTGGACTCCGGTTTCACTTTATTATATACTAGTTCGTTATATATTATATTATTAACATTATCCACCTCCTCTTCATCTGGAATCAAGGGGAAAAGGCCTCGTATCCTCAACTTCTCCAGGAGGAAGTCCTGTTCCAGGGTGAATTTGGACCCCAGTATCCCTATCTTTTCAAGACCTTCTTTCTTAATGGCCTTTGCGGTGGGGTCAACGATATGCAGTAGAGGTATATCTACCGCACTTTCCACCTGGGGGGCGACCTTGTGGGTCGTATTGGAGCATATGATGAGGAAATCCGCACCCCCTTTTTCCAGGATTTGGGCATACTTCGCCATCTTTTTCCCCCCTTCCCCCCAATCCCCAGTTCGATTCCTATGCTCGATCTCATGGTAGTCCACGCTGTAGATCAACATCCTTGCTGTGTGCTCGCCATCGGTCTTTTCATTGATATACCGGTTTATGATGCGATAATATTCCATGGTCGAGGGCCATCCCATTCCACCCAGCATGCCTATGGTCTTCATGCGGTATCACCCTTTGATCTTATTTCGATGCCTTTTGTATCGCCTACCATCCGGATACATCCGTCTTCTATCTTGGCCCCTCCTTCCAGCCCGTCAAGGAAAGGGTGAGAAGTCAGGAAGGTATACCCGTCAAGATCAGCGAATTTAACAGAGGGGGAACACAATGCGACCACGGTCCCGGCTGTGATTCCCACCGCCGTCTCTATCATGCAGCCGACCTGGCATTTCATGTCGTTCTCTCCTGCAATGCCGGCTATTTTAAGAGCAGAGGCGATACCGCCGCATTTCATGAGCTTGATATTGAACATATCGTATATTCCCAGGGCGGCGAGTTCTGAGGCATCCCTCGGGCTCTTCGCCGCCTCGTCCGCCATTATCGGGATATCAATGTGCTTTCGCAACTCTTTGTATCCCTCGATGTCTCCCGGCGTGAGAGGTTCCTCCACGAATCTTATGTCGTACCTCTCCATGGCACCCAGGGCCTTCACCGCCCTATTTACAGTATAGCCGGTGTTGGCGTCCACCCGGATACCTATGTTGTCATCGAACTGGTCACGCAAGGCTGCTATCCTTTTGATGTCCGCCTCGATGTCAGCACCGATCTTTATCTTGAGCTCCCTGGCACCATATTCGTGCACGGCGGCAGCGGCCGATGCCACGGTCTCGTCCACACTGCCGATGACCAACGTGATGGAGGTTGCGATCCTTCTCTTTACTTTACCGTAGTGTTCGGTTATGCTAGTACCAACGGTCCTTCCATAACAGTCGTGGAGAGCAATGTCCATTGCAGCCGTGGCAGCCGGAGTTTGCTCCGCATGGGGAGCCAGGTCTTTCAGGATTTCATGCAGATCCCGGATGTCTATCCCCTTAACAAGGATAAAAAGTTCTTTTTCTATGGTCTCTGTAACCCCTTTGCAATCCTCTCCCGTAACCCTGGGTGACGGTGCGCTCTCCCCCAACCCGACCACCCCGTCATCCGTTGTTAAACTAACAATTACGCCGCGATATTGATCAGTGGAGCCGGTGGCGATCTTGAACCTGGTGCGCAAAGGAATTGTAATTTCTTTGATCTGAATTGATTCTATCTTACTCATCTTCTTCAAGTAAGATGTTATTGTTACTTATATTTTTACATAATGTAATATATGCCTGTAAGAGCTCGAAAACCGGTAACTTTTATATATTCCCATATTATGGTCTCATGTAATGAGCGAAGTGGTCATCAGGACGGACGGGCTGACAAAGTATTACGGCAAGTTCAGGGCGGTCCATAACCTGAACATAGAGGTGAAGAAGGGTCAGACCTACGGCTTTCTGGGGCCCAACGGGGCCGGAAAATCGACAACAATCAAGATGCTTACCGGTTTTTTAAAACCGTCCTCGGGGTTCATTGAGATCAACGGCCGGGATATGTCGGGCAACCAGATGAAGGTAAGGGAGAGGATGGGTATAGTGCCGGACCAGTTCGGGTTCTATCCCCTGCTCACTGCGGACGAGCACCTGGGTTTTTACGGCAAGTTATACGGGATGGACCAGGCAAAGATCGACAAGCAGAGGGAGAAGCTGATCCCCATGGTGGGACTGGAGGAGAGGAGGGATGCCAAGCTCGGCCAGTACAGCCACGGCATGAAGCAGCGGCTGGCCATTGCCCAGGCCCTGCTTAACGACCCCGACCTGCTCTTCCTGGACGAGCCTACCACCGGTCTGGACCCCCAGGGCTCTTACGAGACAAGGGAGCTCATAAAGAAGCTTGCAAGGGGCGGCCTTACCATATTCGTGTCCAGCCACCTCTTATATGAGGTAGAGGACGTGTGCAGCCACGCCGGCATAATCAAAAACGGCGAGTTGATCGTGGAGGATACCATAAAGAACATACAGCAAAAGAGCTCCAAGTCCAAGGACGTCAAGCTCTACGCCGTGTTGGACAAGGAGGGCAACCTGGAGGAGGTGCTTGGCCCCTTATCTGGCGTGGAGGGCGTGGAGCCGGGGACTGAAAAGGGCTATTACATCTTAATACGGAAAAGAGAGGATATTCCAAAGGTGGCCAGAACGATCGCCAACTCAGAACTGGGTCTCGTCTCAATCTACGAGCAGCAGTCCAGCCTGGAGCAGATATTCCTCGAGCTTACCGGAGGCGGCCCCCGATGATGCCCACCTTCCTGGAATCCGTTATCACCATCGCAAAGAAGGAGCTGAAGGTGCATTTCAAGACCAAGAGATTGATTGTGATAGGTATAATATTCGCGGCGGTATTCCTGATTATCTCGGTTTGGGGCGGTTATATCATGGGCTCTTCCCAGGATGAGCCTGTCTACGAGCAGGGTGCGGCCAAGGTTCTGAGCCTGGTTTTCTCCTTTTCCGGCTTCTTCCCGCCCATACTAGCCATTGCCCTCACATACGATTCGATAGTCGGGGAAAGGGTTAACAATTCAATGTACCTTTTGGCCTCAAAACCCATAAAGAAAGAGTCTGTATATGTCGGTAAGTTCCTGGGGGCTTGGGGTGCAATAGCAATTGTGTACATGGCAGTGATGTCGTTTGGGTATGCGATTATAATCGGCCTAACCGGCGGCTTACCTTCAGCAGCTGATGTGGCAAATGTCTACCTTGCCGTTTTCATCATCCTTATAGGAACAGCGGCCTGGATATCCATGACCATGATGTTCTCTTCAGTGTTCAAGACCACCGCCTCCACCCTGATCACGGCTGTGCTCATGTGGCTTTTCGTTCTTTCCCTGATCTCCCAGTCCGGGCTGATATATTATATGGTGACCGCCCCAGCCCCGGACCATAAGGTTAGCGCTGAGATATCATACGGCCCCTTCCTGGAGAACCAGACCGTGGTTTCAATCTCCGGTTTTAAGTACGGCCAGGACATTGAAGGTTTTGATGCGATAATTAAGGACGATGCTGGAAACTTGGCGGGAACCCCGATGAAGGGTATGAGCAAGACCCAGGTTAACTTCCTTGTATCTCCGGGTCGATATCACTGGCAGGCAAACAACGGTCAGAACGGCAGTAATTTCAAGGTATACGACAACGGCTCGATTAATGTCTATCCTCGTACCAAGATCACATCTAACATCGGTTACCAGCATCAGGATCTCTATTACAACGACTATACCTTTGTGATGAGCGATCCCAACGGATACGGCTTTCAGGGTAACGGTGAATACACTATAAGCAAAGGTGGAGAGGTGGTGGCGGAGGAGGATACGGATAGTTCCTGGGTCCAGATCTTTAATCTGTCCCGGGGGTGGTACGAATTCACCTTTGTTTGGAACGGTGAAACAGTGATAGAGGAGAACGTGTATTCCTACGGCGAGCAAAGCCAGGGCAATATGGTGATCCTCAATGCCCTTAACGATGAAGAGGTGCCCGAATACGTTAAGTTTACCTATGCCATGAACCCGGATAACTGTATTTCCGCTTACAATTACTTCCTGAACGATGATTACCAGGGCATGCTTTCCTTGAACCAGAGCCTTACCTCGTTGGTGATATTCATAGGGATATGTGGTGCCCTGGGTATGCTTGCCTTCAAGAAGAGGGAGATCACCTGATCTTTTTCTTTGCCAGGAGAACTATGGCTGCAATGACCACCAGGGAAAAACATATAGCGCAGGGTACCCAGTTCTCCTCCGCTTTCCTGCCGAATTTTATCTCGATCCTTACAACGACGGTCTTGTTGGCACGAAGTGTTATCGTCTCCTTCCCATTGGTTCTGAGACGGATCGTGCCGTTTTTCTTTTCCACATCCACGCCTTTGGCCCCGATCCCGGTCGTTTCTTTCGTATCCCCCGCTCTGTCATCCCAAGTCCCGTCTCCTATACTAATGTCCGATATGTCAACCTCGTTCAGCCCGTCGATAATGGTAAGCATTCCGGTGTACTCCGAGACGGCGGCGAGGTCCGGGCTCCCGTCCCCGTTCAGGTCGGCAATGAAAAGGTCCCTTACGTACCTTCCCGCGTAAAACCCTCTTGCCCCGGCTCCATCAATGACAGTAATATCTGCACCAGTGCCGTAATTTAAGGTGACGTAATCAGTTTTCCCGTCATTATCGATGTCCGCTGTCCGCACCTCGTAGGGCTGCGTCCCCTCGTCCAGTTTATGTGATCCCGGAGCAAGTCTGTCCGCGCCGGTATAGTTTGGGTCATCAACCTCGTCTAAGGGACCCAGGTCGTATACCCCGACCTCGTCGCGGTCCGGGTGGCACACGGCGGCCTTCCTGTGCCCGCTATCGGATACCAGGGTAAAGCCCGTAGCCTCCTTTGTTCCCAGGATGGGAGAGAAGGAGCCGTTGAGCAACCGGTATATCGTGCCGTTGCGGTCCAGGGAATATATCTCTCCCGAGATATATGCCGCATCTACAATGCTCTTCAGAGGGTAAAAAGTGGAATTGGAGGCTTCGATATCTATGATATCCATTCCGTTGAAGTCCTTGTCAACGGCTATCGTACTGTTATCGGCGTTTATTAATTTGTACGGCCTGCCTGATACGGATATATTACGGCTAGTCCATTCCGAACCTTTGTACTCTACCAAGGCAACGGTCTTTGCGCTCTCCAGGGCGACGGCAAAACCCGATGCGGCTGTACAGGAAAACGGAATTATCTCCCTGGGATAGCCTCCCGTTTCTATGTCCACAGTCTTAACCAACGTGCCGTTCCATGAAAATACGCTCACCTTCCCGGTTGCCGCATCCCCGGTAACGATCTCGGTCGTCCCGTCCCCGTCCAGGTCTCCCGCGGCAACACCCCTGGGGAATTTGCCCACTTCATACTGCGGGTACAGGGTGTAGGTCCCGCAGAAGGTGTTATCCACCACGCTGATCGAATCGTCGTTCTCGTTGGCAGTGATTATATCCAGGTCTCCGTCCCCATCCACATCCTCCAAGATAACGTCCCTGGGATAGGATCCCGTGGATACGGTGGTGCTGTAACCGAATTCGCCCCCGTCATTTAGATATACATCCGCGGAGAAGGCCTGCTCCCTTACCACCAAGGCATCCGTGTCACCATCGAGGTCGATGTCGCCCATGCACAGGGCCCTGGGCATTCCTCCTATGGGATATTTTGTAATACCTGCGGATGTGTGTGTTATCAGGTTGCCGGCCCTTGTGATCCCGATGATATCCTCCTGTCCGTCCCCGTCCACATCACCCGATGTAATATCAACGACGTATTCCTCTCCGAGGGCCGCCATCATTTCCGGTTTTCCGGATTTGTCCCCCTTTATTCGGTACAATGCTCCCCCTGTATCGGTTCTTACTCCGGTGATGATCTCATCTCCGATGATTGTCAGACCGAGCACGTGGCCTGGAAGAGTTATGTCCGTTTTTTCCTTTAGTAACTTTGCTCCCTCCAAGTCAAGATGGAGGATCGAGATGCTGTCGTCCAGCTCGTTGGCGGTGATTATCTCGGGCCTGCCATCACCGTTAATGTCCTCTATCCTCACAGCCTTGGGGAAGGCGTTTTCGTTTACACCGCCTCTTCCCACCTTCAGGTCCTTTCTTTGTTCCAGGTCCATGATGATCGATACGGTATCGTCCAGCTTGTTGACCACTGCAATATCCAAAATCCCGTTACCGTTGATGTGGCCAGTGTCCAGTGAAAAGGGTCCCTTGCCCACGGATATGTTTCGTATCGGCCTAAGGTTTCCATCATCGTTTTCGAATACGGTAACGTCGCTGCTTACGTAGTTGCATGCCACGATGTCCGGGTCACCGTCGCCGTCCATATCGAACTGGGAAAGGGCAAAGGGCTCGTCCCCGCCCGGTATGTCTGTTCTCGGCTCCAAGAAGTCTGGTCTCAGTGTAATATCTGCCTGTTTGTTCCAGTTGGCCGGCGCCATATCAGACAGATTGATAGTATGTTCCTGATCCGCATCAACCCTCAAGTGTCCAGTGTATACAAACGTCCCATCTTCCTCAGGTAGGGCCAGTGTCGGTATCGGAAGGGTTATCAGCATTACAGCTGCCAACACCGATATCAATGAGCGCATAGCAGTTTTGAGTTATCGCGCATCACTTATTAAACCTTAACTTCAGGTCCCGTATCTCGACAACGCCGCCTTTATTTGCCTTGAGCTTCAGGTATACCTTGCTGTCCTTTACATAGATCGCCTGTGAAAGGTCCATTGCATCGTTGGTAATGGTCACTTCCTCGCCGTCCTCGGTCAGGATGCTCGCGTCGTAGCTGCCTGTGTAGTGATCAATTACCAGCATGTTCTGTGCATAGGCTGCAACCGCTATATCCGGATTGCCGTCGCCGTTCAGATCCCCTATGGCCAGCCACCTGGGTGTAAATCCACTTGGCCTGGTCTCCACCGTGTGCTCGTATCCCGCGTCGTGAACAACGGTGACCGTATTATCGGCCTCGTTGGCACATGCTATGTCAAGTTTGCCGTTGCCGTCGAAGTCTCCCATCTTAACGCAGTGGGGTTCTCCCCCCGCTTCGATGTCTTTCCATCTCACAGGCACCCCGTCGTCGTTCCTGAAGGTGGTCACGGTTCCGTCGGCGCAGCTCGAAGCTGCCAGGTCAATATCACCGTCGTTGTCCAGGTCGCCGCCCCAGACGTTCCTGGGCCTTTGTCCTCCTTCCACCTTTTCGTAGGTTTGGTTATCGAAGCTGCCGTTCTGGTTGTAGAAGACCATAATACTGTTTTCCTTGTATATTGTGAGGACCACGTCGTTCCAACCGTCCCCGTCTATATCGTTAACATAGACGCCCCTCGGGCTCTTTCCAACCTCGGGGTAGGTAACCGTGTTGAATCCTCCGGCCTCGTTCCACAGTATGCTGAACGAGCTTCCGCCGCTGTCGGCGGTTACCAAATCTATGTCCCCGTCGTTGTCCAGGTCGCCTCCTCCCAGGCCGCGCGGTCCCTTGCCTGTGGAAAAGGCGGCATCCGCCTCCGTTTTGTCCCTGTTCTCGCCAGGGTCATAGGCGACCGATACCGTATACGTCCAGAAGTCGGCGGCCGCTACGTCGTTGATACCGTTACCGTTTAAGTCGGCAATAAACACGCCTCTTGGCTGACCGCCGGTTGCTATGTCCTGTCTTTCGAACCCGTCGGCCTTGTTGTACAATATGGACACGGCGTCCGATCCGAACCCGGAGCAAAGGATATCTATCCTGCCGTCGTCGTCGAGATGTCCCATCTCCACGGCCCTGGGCAGGTCCACCACCCTCACATATTCGAGGGGAGATATCTCGCCCAGTCCGTTGTTATGTGCGATGGCCAGCATGTTGCCCGTATCCGCGCCAGTCATGCCGGTGGCTACATCGGGGTCCCCGTCCCCGTCCAGGTCCCCTATTATGGCCTTGGCGGGGCCTTGGCCCATGGTGAACCTCTCCAATTCTCCTATACCGTCGGGACCGTTCAGCCTCACGCCTATCCCCCCCTCGACGTAGTTGACCGATACAATGTCTTCTCCGGCCATTCCGTCCAGGTCTGCTATAACTATGTGCATGGGCGTCCTGCCCATGTCGACATTGCCGATGGTTTCCCCGTTCAGGGTATACATGTAGCCCATGCCGGTGCCGTAGCTCATGCAAACGATATCCGGGTGACCGTCATTATTAACGTCACCGCTGTCCACGGATTTCGTGTTGTCGTCACAGTCCAGGCCGCTTGATCTTTCCCTGCTCTTTACCCACAGTGTATCGCTGCCGTCGCAGTAGGCCAATATCAATTCGCCTTCGTCATGGATAAGGGTGCCGTCCAAGGGCTTTATTGTTGTTTGGAACCTGAACACGGGGTTCAAACCCCTGTCCAGCTCGTACACCCCGGTCCCGGTCTCGCCGCCCACCGCGATGTATGTTACCCCGTCGCCTTCCACCGAGTCGATGAATGTACCGCCCTCTATCCCCGTGTCGAAGCTCCCCCCCTTGTTGAGAGCGCCAGCGTCGTTTGTTATTACCTGGATATTGCCCTCTTGGTCAAGTACCAGGAGGTCGTCGTAGCCGTCGGAACCTATGTCCGATGACGCAATCAAGGTCCCGTCCAGGTCGAACGAGGTTTCGATGCTCTTTGTATCCCCGTTGCCGACCCTTACCTTTTGATTGGAGGTTATTACCGCCCAGTCCATGGTCCCGTCGCCGTTGAAATCGAGGCTGCACAAGTCATTAAAGGGGGAGTCGTCCTCGGCGGCCAGTGGATGTAGGATCTGAGGCGAAACACCCCCCTGGACGAACTTGGCCCGGGCCTCTTCCACCCCGCTGTATCCGGAAGATATCTGGCCCAGCACGATCTCGTTCTCGCCCGTGTTTACCATGGCCTGCGCTCTGCTCCCCCCAGATGGGAAAAACGTCATTGTCTCAGGTCCTTCCTCGGGTTCGATCTCCTCCTTTGGTCCCTGGTCCGCGGGCCGGTTTACGTACATGGTGATCATCATTATGCCCACTATCAATGCCACTAAAGCTACCAATCCGCTTTTCTTGTCCATTTCTAACACCTCGTTTTGCTATTTACTTATATAACGTATGATTATATATAATAAATTCTCTATTCATGGGAATATATCTTTCGAAGTAACTTTCTAAATGTCGAATCTTTTTCTTTTGATGTATATTTCTTTAGTACATTTCTTATCCTTAGTGGATGTTGAAGTAGAAACTTCCTATACGATGAACTGATTATGTTATTTCCCATGAATTTACCCGAGAGACAATCCTCTTCAGGACAAAGTTCCACGCAACGCATGCATAGGATGCAGTCGTTGGTTGTGATATCATCCTTTTTCGTTTCTTCCATGACCTCTTTTATATCCATGGGACAACTTCGGTAGCACATCCCACACTTTGTACATTTCTGTCCGTCTTTATGAAGAGACACTCCCGAGACTTTATAGAAGAACCCTATCAGTGCTCCGATTGGGCATATCCTGCAAAACGGTCTCCTCATCTTGAGAGAGACGACGATGAAGATCCCGAGTATCAAAAAGGACCAAATGGGTATATTTTGGGCCCCGTCTATAGGACTGATCCCCGCCCCGGTCTGCAGAAGGGTGAACAAAGGATATGCTGGGCATACCTGACATATGGGTCGATACAGGTCCCCGATTTGGAGATAGTATCCCATTAAAGTGATACCGATAATTATGCTGAGGACTATACCGAAGAAGAGTATGGAATATTTTGTTATCACCAATAACTCTCTCTGAAAAGGAGTCATGTGGTGTCGCTTGATCTTCATTCTTTTCCTTAGGCCGGAAAATATATCCTGAACAAAACCCAGGGGACAGGCCCATCCACACCATGACTTCCCCACAGCTATGAACATTATCATGAACACCAGGATTAGCATGATTAGAAAACCTAGGGAGCCCTGAAGCCCGGAGGAAAGGAAGTGCTGGAGTTGATATACGATGCAGTTACCCGTGTTATAATAGAGATAATTGCAGGAAGCCCCGGGTATGGCAGCGCCAAGGGGCAGAGAATAGGTTCTGATGGCCCAAAAGCCGAAGACACCCATGTTTATGCCCATGAAAAAGGATATCTGAGTCACGGTTCGAAGAGAGTTGATGGATTTTACCATTTTTTTTGCAATAAGAAATGGTATCATTGTTACTATTATTACCATAAGGAACACGAACAAAGGGTCCTTCTTCCATTTATCGAGATATCCGTAGAGTGATTTATCACCGCCCTCACCCTCTCCCTCTTTTTCTTCTTCCTCATCGGGCACTTCGATTCTTGAGATCGCCTTCTGGTCAAAATACCAAGGGCATTCCCTGACGATCTTTACTTCCCCGTCTCGGTTTTGGACCTGGACCGTGATTGTCTTTTCGAAGGTGTCCAACATATTAGGAACTATGGTCCATTCAGTTTCATTTAACTTATTTAGATTTTTAAGAGTAATATCAGTATTCTGTTCGATACCCTCCACTGACTTTCCATAGGGCAAATAAAAGGGACAATCGTAATGAGTTGCCCTCCATGTTATATGAAATGTAATGTTTGTTCCGGGTTCAGCTACTATGTGATCCGGGGATATTTTTAAGCAGTAGGACCATCCCCAGTCTGTTTTTTCCCCTATGGGAACCCCCATTTTCTGGCCCTGCTCCGCTTCCTCGGCCTGAGCGGTAATCCAAAAATGCATTATGATGGTAGAGATTATCAGGATAATGAGGATGCCCGAGGTGATAAGGGCTTTCTTGGGACGGAAGTTACTTTTTTTCCTTGCTCCTTCTTTCTTTTCCTCCTCTTTTATCCCTTTCTCTTTTCTATTCCTTTTACCAGGCCTCATATATCCACCGGATGTATCCTCAAACATACACATGGAGTTTATAATCTCCCAGTATATTAGGGTTATTGCCAGTGGGATCGATGTCCACAGGTCCTTCCACAAATGCCACGTATTTCCCATCGCTAGATATGTCTGCTTGACCGCCGCAGTCTCCTTCGACGGGAAGGTGCCAGACCACGTGATCTTCGCTCTCAGTGCTCTCGCGGTTCAGATCCAGCACGGTGACGCCGGGAACATTTTTCTCGGGGGGAACCATATAGCTATAGGTGGTACTCGTCTTGTCTACAGGATAGTTAGACATCCATTGATGCATTCTGGTCACGGTGATATACCCGGAAGTGGTGTCTACATCCTGTCTCGCACCGTTTGTGTGGGAATAGGACTGGCCGGTGTAGTAATCCCATTTCAATGCACCGTTGGTGTCATATACGAGCACGAACTGGTAGCCGTGCAATAGCGAAGTGGATGGTAGATCCTCAAAGGTTATGCCGTCGTACATATACTTCACCGTTACAATCAGCTCCTCGTTGCTGAAATAGGGGACAGGCAATCCTACATGATGTACTATGCCGTCAATAACTCTGGGCGATCCGAGGTCCCGTACCCATTCTGCCTGTCCGTACCCCTGATCTATACATTTCTGATTATCGAAAAAGTACATCCGCCCCTCGTCCGAGCCCACGGCCACGTATTTCCCGTTCGGGGAGATGGTAGTACCGGAATTGATGGAATGTGAACAGTGGGCCCCTACCGGGATCTCCCAATTCCAGAGCAGATCGCCGTTTTCGGCATCCAATACAAGAGCTCGATCTTTTGTATGGGAGGGCTGGGGCATCCATGACTGGAGACCGACCGCTAGGTATTGATCGCTCCCCTCGCTCACGAACATGGAAGTTATGCCTTTGTCTATCTTACCGTCGCCCCAGTCGTCATCAGGATCACCACCCTCGGGATATGTCCAGACCGTCTCCCCGGTGGTTATATCAAAGCAATATACCTGTGACCTGAACTTAGGTATGTTAGATTCGTTAATCGGCAATGTTACATAACTCCTAGTGCCTGCGGTTTCGTACCAACCGAACTGAGAGGCAACCCAGACGTGAGAGTTTCCCTCGAGAGCCACCAATGTCTTTCCCGATGTGACTGCATAATCATAAGCTCCTAGGTCCTGTTTTGTGTTATATCGCCATACCTCCTCACCCGTTTCCGTATTGAAACAGATAACGGGAGCATCGGTATGTGATCCTCCGACAACGAAGTATCTGCCATCATCGGACAGTTTCATGTTACCTATATTGTAATCCTCGATGAATTTATTCCATAATTCTTGACCTGTTTCCAAATCTACTATACTGACCCGTCCCTCAATCAAGGCTACAGCACAGTATTTCCCGTCATCACTGATATCCACCACACCCTTGGCATATGCATATTGGGTCACACCACCATGATGTCCTTCCTCCTCGGGTGGGAATTCACCTGAATAGTCCACAGAGAACAGCTCATAAGGCTGCGGTTTCAAAGGAGCGTAGCCCGGGCTAGATAACATACTCCCGTCCTTTAGGTTAATATCGAATCGATATTTCTCGTTAGGATTCCAATCGAAGTCAAGTACAACGGTATCGCTTGGCTTGTTGATGGCTTCATTTCCGATTCTCGATCCGGTACCGTCATATATCTCGACATCTTCCACCTCTTCTTCGCCCTCCAAGGCTATCACTGCCCCTGTGCGGGAGAAAACCACTTCCGATACGCCTTTGCCGGCCTCTACGACCTTTGATCTTCCTCTTTCCTCTAAGAACAGATACAAGGCAATACCCGCAATCAGCAATAGCACCACTACGACTACAGATAATGCCTTTTCACCTTTGGTAAGCTGTTTCTCTGTTTTTTTCTCAACATATGTCATATCTAATCACCTACTAATATTAAAAAAAAATTATATTTAAAGTTTTTCCGTACATGCACAATAATCTCTCGACACTTTTATATATGCAGATAATACTTCTTACAAAGAGATGCCAGTGAGATACCGTGATGAACATGTTCACAGAAGATAGAAGAACAATGGTCATATTATCGACATTGATGATTATTCTAACGAATATTATCGTTACGGCAATTTCTTATCGGGGAATAATCCCTGAAGGAAGGGGATATGAGGTCTCTTCTACGGAACTGACATCCTACTATTCCGAGGTTCCACCCTCCCTAGATAACGCGAATGACGACATCTGGGAAAATATTGTGAATGTGATCGGCGCTATTCCGCTTCATGCCCCTACGGGTAGCACCACTGTGGATATCAGGAGTATATATACTGACAGTGATATATATTTCAGGTTCACCTGGAGGGATTTGCATAAAAACGACGAAGGTACTTATTGGATATATCATCAAGGAAATTGGACGTTCAATTCCGCATATCAGGACGGGTTCGGCGTCTATTTTCCGGTAGAGGACACAAATAATTATTTCAAGGAAGAGGGATGCATGAGGACCTGTCATGCCGTTGACGAAGAATACATGAACCCTGAAAACCAAGCAAGAAAATTCACAAAGACGTCCTCTGAGACCGGAGACATATGGTATTGGAGTTCCTCGCTCACTGCACCCTATAATTATGCTATAGACGGTTATCTCACACATGTTCCATCCGATAACAACGTTGGTTATTATATCGATGAAGACGAGGATTTCGGACTCGTAAAGAACAGACCTCTCATAGATTACAAGGATTATGCACATCTGGGCCAACCAGTTTTTATGCAGAACCCAGATATTCCACCGACCCTGGGTGAGAAATACATTAAAACCGGTGAAGAGGTCCCTTTCGATACCAATTATTATGATCCAGATACGGGTTATTCAAATGTAAATCCTATTACCCATGAGCCCTGGAAAAACGGGGATAAGGTGGCGGGATATATGCTGGACCATCCCCCTACCGGGGATGGTGATGTTTCGGCAACTGCTAGTTATTCTCCCTTCAACCAGACTTGGACTCTTTTATTGAAAAGGTCTTTGACAACCGATGACATAGAACACGACTTACAATTCGACGATCTATCTGCCCACTATCTGTTCGGAATATCCATATTCGGCGACTTAACAGGGACGAGCGGCACGAGGAATTGGGGAGAGAATGATGCCTGGGATACCCGATGCATCCCCAGTAAAACATCTGAAACCTTGATATTGAAATTTCAGCCCATTCTATCCTCAAAATATGTTGAATCAGTTGATTTCCCAAACGACCCGTCCGGACTAAATGTCAGTGATATAGAAAAGTTCATTGATAATCCGGTCTGGGATTCAAGTACTACATTCAATGAGCCTTTGCACGACGTAAGTGATCTTAACATTACGGATCCGAATACCGTGTATTCCTTTAACATCTCGACCATTTACACAAATAAAGAGCTATTTCTCTTGATTAGCTGGGACGGGCGGGATGATCTTGTTAGTAGGGGCGTAGAAATTGGATGGCAAACCCCGTCTTTAATCGGCTTGGGATCCAAATATTGTTCATTCTTTAGAACGAATGATCATATTAACACCAACTGCCCGGAAGGAGGGGATGTATGGACTACGGTTATTAACGACACCGCATCAATTGATAAATGGGCAGATTCTAAAATTGAAAATAATAAAATATTATCTGATGAAAGCGGCAGCCAACAGGATATTATAGGGGGTCATGTTACCTATGGGTCGGATTGTTATATGGTTATAAAGAGAAATCTTGAAACATATTACGATGACGATATACAATTCATGGACCTCACTCGTGTATATCTGTTCTCCGTGCTCTTCCAAGGTTTGGGTGGCATTGAATATTCCATGTCGAGGACACTTACCCTGCGATTCGAGCCCGACGACTCTGATACTACACCTCCTTCCGAAATCGTGCAAATTGACGGAAAGGATGGAACGGATAGCAATGTCTTCCTTAGTTGGAACAAATGCAACAGTTCGGATTTTGGATGTTATAATATATATCATGATACCTCCATGATCGATGACATCTCTTCCATAAAACCGGTCTTAAAGGTGTCTTCTATCGAGATTACGGAAATCGAAGTGACTGGATTATTCCCGGGAAGGTATCATTACTTCTCCGTTACCCCTGTGGACGACAACGGAAATGAGAATAGAGATATAATGGTAATCAAGATAATGATCAGTGATATAATCCCTCCCCCATTAATTACCGGTCTAAAAGCAGAGAGTGGCACGGACAGCAACGTGGTGCTCTCCTGGAACCGGTCCGAGATACCTGATTTCGGGCATTACAACATATATGTTGCCAGCGACCCCTTGAAAAACGTTACCGGCATGATGCCGGAGGCAGAGATAGACGAAGTAGCGACATCCACCTACGATATCCGAGGATTACGCAGGGACGAAAAGTACTATTTGGCAGTGACTGCGGTGGACCATACGGGGAACGAGAACAGGTCGGTTTATTATGTGGATGCCGTACCAAAGGATATCAATCCGCCCTCAAGGGTTACGGGGGTGAATGCTTTCAATCTCGCCATGGAATCGGGAGGCGAATTATCGGTTAAATGGAAAAATTCCAGTGCTGCGGACCTCGATCATTACAATGTCTATATGTCGCCTAATCCCATAAACGCTACAGACATGTCGTACACCGGCCTTTCCGTTTATAATACGACAGATAAAAACAGTATAAGGATAAGTGGTCTGGATGATAAAAAGAGGTATTATTTTGTGGTAACCGCGGTGGATTGGTACGGCCACGAGTCAATGGCTAGCATCTGCGTTTACGCGACCCCTACCAAATCAGGGCCTCCTGATCCGGTCACATCGTTCAAAGTAAGGGACGGGAAGGATGGAACGGTTATATTAAGCTGGGAACCCTCGGATTCCCCGTATTTTCATCACTACTGCCTATATCTGAGCGAAACGCAGATAACCGATCTGGATTCGAACGGGTTGATTTTGGTGGCGAATATTACCTCGAGAAATACTATCTCCTATTATGTAACCGGTCTGAAGAACGGAACCACCTATCACTTTGCGATAACCGTTGCAAACATTTACAATATCGAAAATAAGACCGTTATAGTCAGTGATTCGGCGACCCCTACAAAGACAAAACCACCGGCAAAGAATCCTCTTTTAAAGTATCTACCTTATATCATCACTATCGTCGCCTTCATATCACTAATAATGATCGCTATCGAATCCAACAAAAGGATAAAAAGATACGGTAGTTTGAGGAAACGGAGGCCGAGAGACAAATGAAGCAGAAGCAAAACGAATGTCAATATGCTGGGTTTTTATTCTTAGTTATTTTATTATTGGGCATATTTCAAGGTAGCGAGATCAATATTAATAGCCCCACGATTAGCGGCGATGAAATGTATGCAGATGGCCATTCACTGGGCGCCAGGGCGTCCGCGGAAAAGGGATGGATTAACGGCACTATAACGGAGAATGCCACCGGAAAACCGATCCAAGGCTGTTTGGTAGAGATCATAAATGTCGGGGCGAATACCAGTTCCGATGCCCACGGTTTTTACTCCATCCAGGTGGAAGCCAATGTTAGTTATGATATGAGGGTGATCATGGAAGGCTACACTTCTGTGAATAAATCTACAATTCTATTTTCTCCCGGAGAAGGGGTCTGGATGAACATTACGTTGAATAGGAAAATCGCCACCATCCATGCATTTTTCAAGAGCATTGGTACTGCTATGGCACTGAAAGGTACGATGATCACCGTGGTGAACCATTCCAACGAGGATGTGTTCAAGAAGGTCAAGGATACATGGGCTAGTGATATGCAGGTGATATTTCAATGCGAGGTCCCGGCCCCGGGTACTTACGATGTAATCGGCGAAGCACCAAGCTATGGAACCGGTGAAATCAGGGAAACGATATATGTGAACCCCGGGGATTATGTAAAAGTCGACCTGGATGTCTCCACTCTTGCCTTTTCTTACAGTACCCTGGAAATAGAAATAAACTATCGAGACGAAACTCCCGCCGAGAACGTTGAGATCACCATATCCGGGGTATTGAAAGGGCGTAAAAAGGAATATATAAGGTACTCCGATGAAGAAGGTAGATACGAATACCAGGGAACGCCTGGCCTCTATAATATAACGGTCTGGAAATACGGCTATGTTAAGGAGACCAAGGAAGTCAATCTCACGTCCCGCAACACAAGCTACGTTAACTTTACCCTGAAGAAGGAAAAGAAGACGGGGGATTCCCAAGAGAACAGTGGCTGGTTCAATATCGTTATGATAATTCTCATAGCCCTGGCAGCCGTTTTTTCCCTGGCTTCTGCCAGGTATATCATGGTGAAGAGGAAGGAAGAGGAGGACGGCGGTCTAAGAGAAGATGAATACATCTGTCCCAAATGCGGTGCGCTGTTGAACGGGGATGCGGTTGTCTGCTCCGAGTGCGGCTTCAAGCTGCCCTGGAAACAGTTCCGTTGTCCGGAGTGTGGGACTTTACTGGATTACGATGCCAAGAGATGCGGCGAATGCGGTAATACGGAGTTTGAGCTTAAATAATATCTGATTGGAGGATATATTTATGAAGGGAAGTGGACGTATGTCAAGATGGAAATACCTACCCTTATTCTTTATAATCATATTCTTGCTTATTTTAGCCGTCATCCCTCCGTGTTGTCAAGACTCTTCCTCATGTGACACTAAAATACGAACGATAACAGAGTATATATGTGTTAAGGATGATAATGATTTGAAGCGCAGAACTCCTGGCTGGGTAAATGGGACTATATCCTCGATACGGGGTGATGTTCCAGGGGGAACAGTGGTCAGGATCACGGATTTCAATGATATCAGCAAGGAACCTATTGTGGACATCGAAATTAACCCTGAGCATCCTAGGTATTCCTATCAACTCAATGCATCTAGAACTTATCATATATTTGCGTCCGCACCTGCGTATAGGACTACAAAAGTATATGCGGTAAACATTACCAATGGGAACACCACATGGCTAAACTTCACGCTCGTTCCGTTTGAAATGTTGAGTGGTTGGGTATATCATAATAAAAAACCCTTGGTAGATGCAGTGGTAGAAATCTCGCAACCTAATGGTACCGAAATCCTTCTCACTACCTCCCCCCAAGGCCGATTCAAGACGATAATATCTTCCGGATCTTATAATATTACAATCTGGAAGCCAGGCTATGTACAGCACATAGAGTCCGTGGTTGTAGGACAGGGGGAAACAGTGGAAATAAATATCACCTTGGAAAAACTGGAAGGAGAAAAGAAAAGAGAGGAAAGTGATGATTTCGAACTCATGCTTATTATTGTCCTCGTTCTTGTCATTCTGCTCTCATTGATATACATCTTATATAGGACAAGGGATAAAGAGGCAGAAGAGCCGGAAACAGATGAGTGGGAATGCCCGGGCTGCGGTGCGGTGGTGGATGCGGATATGGATGAATGTAAGCAATGTGGTCGGACCTTCAAGTTCAGATGCCCACGATGTGGTGCCGAGCTCGATCAGAGCGCAGAGGTATGTGAGGAATGTGGGAATACCGAACTACGGTCATAAGGAGGCCCGTAATCCCTTCAGTTCCTTTTCACCTAACTTTGTAGCTTCTCCCCTGAACCTTATCCGCTTATCGGTCAGGATATTGTATCGGAGAGTATCCATGATCTCCTCCAGGAATGTTTCTATCTGCTCTCGATCGGTGGATGAGTAGCCTTGAAGGAGGACCATCGTGACCTCTTCTTTTGGTTTCCTCTTTATCGCGATGGAGCAGAGATATTCCGTCCCATCGATACCAGACCGGCCGCTGAGCCATAGTCTACTCGCTTTTTCCCCTCCTCCCGTATCCGTTTCCTCTGCTCTGACCGGATAAAGATTGTTACAGTAATTCAGGATTTTTTTGATGGTATGGGCTGCGATCTGACGGAAAGAATATCCTACGCTAGCGGAATTGAATCTCTTCTTTTTATCTTTAAATTCCTTTGATTCTAGCGAGTTCAAGTCCATGAAAGCGGTAAGGAGATCCGTTTCCTTTTTTTCTATCCTCGATCGATGTTTTTTCCCTTCAGGATCCACGAACTCTACTGTGCCGTTGATGGTGCATTGTCTCTGTTTTCGGGCTTCCAAGGTAAATACGAAGGTATGGATCCTATCCGGATTGATAGCCGAGATATTTGATGTACCGGTTCTCGGTTTCTTTATCCTCAAAATATCCATATTCCCCTCCAAATCCACGGTTATATCTGTGATTGGACTCGAATATCTGTTCTCTACCACCACTGCAAACCTCAATGTGTTACCTATGACGCACATCTCTCTCCTGACCTCTACCTGTGTCTCTTCGGTATGAAACACGGGTATCCCGTCCTCATCTGTTTTCTCTTCTCTCTCTTTCCCTCCGAAGGGAGAGATATCTTTGATCCTAGTTTTATCCCTATCGATCACGAAGGCCCCCCTTGCCTTCTTAGTTAATTTCTTGATATCCAGGAGACTGCTCTCATATATCCGGGTGAAAGAGTTCTCTATCCTCTTGTGTCTAAGCCCCACCTCCTCAAGTACCTCCGCAGTATAATCGGGATCCCTTTCCTTCCCCTGCAAGAAGGAAGAAAATATTCTTTTCGCTTCCTTTTCAAGCTCTGCAAGGTTCTCTTTCTTCCTATCTTTCAACCCCTTAAGCTGTTCAAGCTCCTCGACAAGTGTAGCCATGTGCTTCTCCAATCTATTCTTTCTTTTTTCGGCTTCTCTCTTGCTACTGGTATCCATCTCGATGAGATCGGAATATATCTTCACCCCAGCTCTGAGGTTACGGATCGTGGTTTCGATCTCCTCCATCAGGTCGGTGATGGCCTGGTATCGGTCATATTTGCTCCATTTATCAAAAACAGGCCCGATCCTTTCTATCTGTTCCTTTGAGAACTTCCTTTCTTTCGGATATCCTAGCTCATGGCCCCATTCGTACATCTTCCTTATGTACCGTTCTCTTTCTTTTCTTTTTCTTTGCGCCTTGATACCTGTTATCGTAACCGCCACTGCGATGATTACGGCAGCTATCATCCCCATCAAGTGTATATTATGGAAGTCCGGAACGAAATCTTCGTTATCCCCGATCCCATCCCCGTCACTGTCTTTCCACTCGCCGGAGTCCTCGGGGAATACATCCGAGTTATCCCCGACACTGTCCCTATCGGAATCCTTCCATTCACTTGGATCCCCTGGAAATACATCGGCGTTATCCCCGACCCCATCCCCGTCACTGTCCTTCCATTCGCTTATATCCTCAGGAAAATCGTCATTGGAATCGGCGAACCCGTCTTTATCGGAGTCATGAGCCCAGATGATGATGGTTCCGTTGTTAGAGGCTGATGCGATGTTCTTATCTCCGGGAGACCAAGTCACCGCTCCCACACTGCTGGCATGCTCTCTGAGGGTTTGGAGGCTTTCAAAAGAATCAACATCCCATATCTCTACCGTGCTGTCTGCATAACTGCAGGCGATCCTACTCCCATCGGAGGCCCATTCGATGGCTAGAGCTCCGACCACCCCGGCGGTGGTGGAGCGTCCTTCCCAGTACCTTATCTTTTCTCCAGTCTCTGCATCCCATATTCCTATCTTATTGTTTCGTGAGCAGGAAGCGATCCTTGTCCCATCCGGTGACCAATCAATAGAGGTCACACTCATGGAGTGTCCGGAGAACTCATGTTCGAGACTCATATTACCCATATCCCATATCCCGACCCCTCCGTCGGCCGACCCTCCGGTTATCTTCTCATCTTTTGGACCCCAATCCACAGCAATGATCTCGTTTATACCCCCTATGATAGATCCGAGGCATTCCCCAGTCTCCGCATTCCAGATCTTCATCTCCCCTCTGGGCATGTCTTCGTCAGTCTGGGAACCGGAAAGGAGCCTCCGGCTATCCGATGACCAGGCCACGGACCTGACCGATTTGTTGTGCCCTTTCAGTGTCAGCTTTGCATCTCCTGTCTCCGCATCCCATATCTTTATTGTGTTATCCACAGAGGCCGATGTGATCCTTGTCCCGTCCGGTGACCAATCCACCGACATGACCGAAGCATCATGCCCTCGGCATTCCAGGATAAGATCTCCTGAATCGGTATCCCATATCTTGATCAGGCCGCCGTCCTCTCCCGACGCGATATATTCTCCGTTCGGAGACCAGGAGAGAGAATTTACCTTCGGTATTACCGAGGTATCGTTCTCTCTTTCGGCTTCGTTGATTACAATGAACCTCTCCACTCCATAGTGGTAGGGGCCCGGGTCAGCTTCTACCAGGGAGGGGCTTAGAACCAGAAAAAAGATGATAGGGAGCGGACAAAGATATTTCAACCTCATTTATTTAACCATATATCATGTTCGTTTTAATACTTTGCCTTCCCGTTCTTTCCTTCTTCTCCTGTGT
>CAZUZU010000020.1:13948-22954 GCA_964624865.1 uncultured archaeon | reverse complement strand
TATAGCTCAGTGAGTTTATGTAAATTGTTCAAGGGGGTTTTTCGAAATACTCTAATGTCTATGGATAAAATAATGAAAAAAAAAAGAAAAAAGATTCCTGTTGATCAGGACTTCATTATGGCTACCAGGAAGAGGACCACAGCGATCAGGGCGCCTATCACCGCACCCAGGATGGTTATGAACGCCTCGAAAATCGCCACGGGACCCCAGTTGATTATCCCCAGCGGTCCAGTTGTGTTCTCCATTGCCAGCCAAACGCTGAGGATGAAGACCACCAGGCCAAGGACGGTAAGCACGCCCCCAATGGCCCTGCTCTTCCCCGCACCGAAATAGGCGGTAAAGAGTCCTGCTACCAGCGTTATCAGGCCGAAGGTTATGATAAACACCGCTGCAAAGTTAAAGAATAATATCTCATTCTGGGCATAGCCGTCCTTTTCCGCCAAAGCGCTTATCGAGGAGAAGAAAAGCGCTGCCAGGAAGAATATTGTGCTCATTCCGACCTTCGATCTGATTTTATTCCTTATTTTCATGCATTCCACCTCTTTTCAAACATTATGATTCCATAAATAAGGAAGTATTATAAAAACCTTTTTACTTTTACATTCAACCACCTATGCCGTCGACCCCATGGCCCTGGATATAGGTCCAATTCACCCGGTAGACCCGGCACCAGTTCAGGGCATCGGGCAGGGGGACGGTAAGGCCTTCATCCACCGTCCCGCCTTCGCCCCCCCACGGGCTCCCTTCCAGCTTTTCCCTGGAGGTGGATTCGAAGACCAGGTCGAAGGGCGGCCGGTTGAACTTTTCGTAAGAGGTGGCGTTAATTCCCATTGGGGTCCGATTGATATTGGACTGTATGCCGTTCCTGACCATGACACTGTCTATGACCAGGTAATCCACTGTCCCGTAGCTGCTCCCGTCGTAGCCGCTTCCCCCCAGCTCCCGAAGGCAGCTCTGATTGTCCCACCCTATTGCAGACCAAATATGATAAGCCCCGTCGTAGGTCAGATTAAATTCGGCCTGTCTCTGCCAAAGGGAGTTGCATATCCGGTGATCGCTTGCCACGGTTGAATTCCCCGTTGCGGTCCGGACAAGGTAGTCCAGGGCCAGATCGACCTGTGAAGAGATGCTCTCCTCGTAACGCGAGGTGGAACGTTGCACCGCGTAGGTCGTTGCACCGGAAAGAACGATGAGCGCTGCGAGACCGAATACAGCGTATCTCTTCACCGCAGCCAATTTCATCCAGTCGGGTCCTATCTCCTTAACAAGATAGCCGATTCCCAGCCCGGAAAGTATTGAAAGAGGATAGGCAAGGTACTCCAGGAACCGAAAGGGCAGCAGCACTGGGTTCCAGGTGACAAGGCTGAACACGAAGACAAGCAAAAAGGGATAGAAAAGACCCTTGACCCCGGGACCGTAGTCTTCTCGGTCCACCCGGTTTAACCCTGTCACGGCCAGTGCAAGAAGGATCAGGGCAGGCATCAACAGAGGCAGCGCTACGGGAAGGAAAACGAAGCCGGTACCCACGTCCACCAGGCTCATTAAACCCACCGCAACTGCAAACAACAGGAAAACCAAGGCGCCCAATGTCCTCTCCATGCCCGGGCCGAATATTTTTGGCCGGTACTCATGGTTTGAACGATACTTTAGCTCGAGCCCCGCTAACATGCATCCGATCCCGGCATAGAAAAGCAGGACGATGACATAGGGGGAGAAATAGAGCCCCTGGGGAATGAAGCCTTTGAAGACGGGGGTGGCGATCAATGCCCAGTATCCGAAAGTAATAGCGGATAGGAATACGATGTAGATCACATCAGTCCACTGCCGCGGTGGTCTTTCCCTGGACTCCAGTCCCCGGAAGAATACAATGCCCACCATCCCCACGATGAAAACGAAGGTGGAAAGGTGATGTGACATTATCAGCAGTATGGTGGAGAGATATAGGGCATGGGTGGCCCAGGTGCTCCTGTCCTTCCTGAGAAATAGATACAGGGTGAGGGCCAGGAAAAAATGCCCAATGGTAAGGGGTGCGGCGTGGGCGGTCTGATAGGCATGGAACGGATTTACTGCCAGTAGCATGGCTATCAGAAAGGGGAGAGGTGTTCTCATACCCATCTCTTTGGCAACGAAATAGAAGAACACAACCGAAAGGGAGCCTATAATCGGGGAGACAAGCCTGAGAAGCACGGGTATCTCGATGCCGGTAAGGGCATGGAGGCCCACCATGATGATGTAGAGCATCGGGAAATAATTGTAGGTCTGTCCCCAGCCGGTGTAAGGCCGGAAAAGCTGCGGGTTCTCTACAAGGGCCTGGCTCAGACCGTAATATATGCCGAAATCATTTCCCCAACCCCAGTTGAACCACGATGGCACACCACGAATCATATAGGCAGTAGCGAAAATAACAAGCAGACAGCATAATTCCCTCTTACCGGCCTTAAGCATCGATTTCGAGAAAAGCCTTTGTGATATAAAAATATTTATTTCACCAATTTCTCCCGGGTAATCCACTGACTGCATCAAGAACCGAGCGTTCAGAACCAAGTCGATTGTAAAGGAAATATATATATACAATATCTACATTTTTAGTCAGAGGGTAAATCAATGATACATAACATTGGCTCGTCCCGCAAATGGTACGCCACAATACCTGTCGTTCTTTTAATGTTCACCATCTCCATCTGGCCAATAATGGATATGATCGAGGTGGAAGGGGAGACCAGGGCGGCCTTGGACGCGGCCATCGACCCCCCGTCCTTTTCTTCACCGGTCTACGTTGAGCCCGGCTTCCAACTACCCCTGGAAGTTAACGTGACCAACCAAGGCACCTCCACCATCACATTCGACGTCGAGGCCAAGATCCTGAACAAAAGCAACAGCTACAATCTGGTGTGGAACGACAGCCAAACATTATCCGACCTGGCCGCCAGCGAATCCGTCATAGCAAGTTTTCCAGGTCAGGCTATGCCCTCAACACCAGGTATAGAGTGGTGTGTGAACATTACAGCCAACCTCAGCGGCGACGAGGATTGGTCAGATAATTATCTAAACATAACGTTGGTGACCGAAGAGAACATAGATGTCGGGGTGGAAGAGATCCTCCCCAGTTTTAGCACCATATCCCCGGGCAAGGTCGTGGATTTCCGGGCAAGGTTATACAATGAAGGTTGGACCGATGCCGCGGGGGTTAACGCAACCGCGAAGATCGAAAATAATATCGGTCAGGAAATATTCAATCAAACGGTTTCGGTGGACATTGCCGGTGAAGAGGAGACCTTTGCGGAATTCCCTACCTGGACAGTACCCGCCGACAGCGGGAGCTATACCGTCACGGTCTATGTGAACGCAACCGGCGACACCGACCTAAGTAACAATATAAAGGAAGCCGCCTTCGATGTGGAGGGGGGCATCGATCTTTCGGTCAACGAGATAGACCTGTATTATCCATACCATCCCAAGGAGCCCATATCCCCGGGCACACCGCTGGAGATTACTGTCTGGCTGGAGAACAAGGGCAATGTGGAAACAAGCTCCGCAACCATTGTAAAATTTGTGATCACCAATTCATCCGGAGGAACCATGCTCAACGAAGAGAAGAGCATTTCGCCTCTGGGCCAGGGCCAGCAGGCCTCTGAGACCTTCGGTCCTTGGACCCCCTTATACAAGGACAATTACACCATGAGCGCAGAAGTGATCACCGCCGACGACGTGAACCCGAACAACGATGTCCTCAGCCTTGTGGTTCCCGTAAAAAACGAATGGGACCTCAACGTTACACGGGCCTACACCGTCCCGGATTCCCCCCAGGTCGGTTCGAAGGTCAAGATATTCGCCACCATTAAGAATGACGGCAACCTGATGACCAACGACACTGAGATAGAATGTAACATTCGAGACCCGGATTCCGATGTCGTCTTTACCTCTACATATGACCTGGACCAGATAGACATCGGCACCCAATATGACATACAATTCCGGGACCTGTGGAGCCCGGAGGCCATAGGTGAGCACAATATCACCATCCGTGCAAATATCGCTGAAGACACCGTTCCCGAGAACAACATCCTATCACACATGATCGTGATCGGCGCCAACATAGATGTAGGTGTTATATCAATGGATTATCCCCTGAACGAGGAGACCTATGAACCCGGCGAGATCACCTACTTCACATCCACTTTGGAGAGCCAGTCCCCCCTGACGGTGTCCGCCAACTATAAACTCGGTTTGTACCGTATGGGCAATCGAAGCCGCCATCTCAATGTGGGATTCGAGAACTGGTCCAATCTTACCGTGTCGAACGGCACCAACAACCGGTGGAACATCACATCCGCGGGAATTGGAGCCGCGGAAGGCCAAAAATATATATTACTGAGTAACGACACGGGCTTGGCCGCAGGGGAATCGCCCCTGGTATATCTCCCCGACACAACGCTGCCCCAGGCAAACTCACTTTGGCTCCGTTTCCAGGCCTCTTATGATCTAGGTGACGGGGAGGGATCGGTGGAGATCAGCACCAACGACGGGGGCGACTGGCTGGACATTTACACGGTCATGGACAGCACCACCGGTTGGATAGAGAAAGAGATCGACCTGTCATCGTATCGCGGCAAGGACATAGGACTCAGGTTCGTTATCGACACGGCCAGCGGCGGCCCAGGTAGATACTTTGCACTGGACAACGTTAGTATAGATTACCTTGAAGAAGAAAGCCGGTACGAGAACTCAACCAACATTCAGATAGGGAGCCACACGACTCGAACAGTGACCTTCAACCATACCGTGGAAGAGGAAGGCATATATCTATTGAGTGCCAGGGTAACAACCAACTCCGACATAAACCCCGGCAACGATCGCTTGTCCTCCACGTTCGAGGTTGTCCGCGATTTCAGACCGAAGCCGCCCGTGGCAGTCATATCGTCTCCCGTTGGGAACGGGATATATTACGCCAACGAGAACGTAACACTCAATGCATCTACCAGCTATGACGAGGACGGGAGCATAGTGTCCTATGAATGGAGGACCAAGGGAGCAGTGATCGGTTCCGGCAGCCTCGTTGATCACATCTTTACCAATCCGGGGACCTATACGGTCACCTTGAGGGTAAGGGACGACGAAGGGCTGGAGGCAACTGCCGAGGTGGAGATAAGGATAAGGGAAAAGACGGTAGATTACGGATTCCAGTTCACCGATACCGAGCTGGGGGTCGAAGGTCGGGGCATGGGAAAGGGGCCGGTTGACGTTTCCTTCCTTGACTATCCTATCCAGTATTTATTGGAGAGGCCCGTGGTGGCGGCCTACAATCTCTCAGGCACGGGAATAGAGAACATCACCTGGGTGAGGTTGACATTGGATTACGGCCTCGGAAACACCGAAAACATCGAGCTGGACGAGCTGGACGCCCTCTATTATGCGGACAAGATCGGGGCATGGGAACATGCAAAGATCGTTTCCAATGATATTACCGGGGAAATCCTGGTATGCAATATCAGCGTAGGATTTCGATCCTTGGTAATCCTCGGCAAGTATCTCCCAGCCGGACCGGTGGCCAAGATATCCTTTGGCCCGGACAAGAGCACCTATCTGGTTGGTGAAGAGATCAAGTTCTCCGCCGGGGCATCCACGGGCAATATCGAACGTTACAGGTGGGATTTTGACGGGGACGGGGAATGGGACGCCCAGGCCAGGGAATACACCTACAGATTCGAAAAACCAGGGAAATACAACGTGATCCTGGAGATTACTGACGAGAACAACCAGACAACCAGGGCCCGGACCAACATAACAGTGAAGGAACAGGAGGATTTGTCGGAATACATACCGATCATCATCCCGCTTATCTTCTTGGTAATGCTAGTGATCATTGTTTCCCTTATACTGGTACACAGGGCAAGGAAGAAACGTGAGGAGGCCATTGACCTGGAGGTCGAAGAAGAGGAAGAAGAGGCCGCGCCGGCACCGGCTGCAAAGGGCAAGGGTAAGAAAAAAGGTGCTCCCAGTGGCGACAAAAGTAAGCGGAAGGAGCGGGCGAGTAAGGGTAAGAAAAGAAAGAAGGAGGCGGCAAAAAAGGTACCCCCCAGAGCACCTCCAAAAGCGCCTCCGAAAACACCTGCCAAGGTGCCGACAAGGGCTAAGGCAGGCGGCCCGGCCGGGGAAGTGAAGACCAATACGAAGAAACCCCCGCTCAAGGTGCCTACCAAGGTGCCTACCAGGACCAAGGCCAAAGAACCGGAGAAAGTAGAAGCGGAAGAGACTGAAAAAGGGGCCGAAGAAGAAGTGGAGACCGAAGAGGTTGAAGCGGGCGGAAGGGAGGAAAAAATAGAAGAGGAGGAGGAAGAGGAAGAGGAAGAGATCTGCCAATGCCCGGACTGCGGAGAAAAGGTACCCTGTGATTATTCCAGATGTCCGGTCTGCGGCGCCGAGTTCGAAGACAGGCCCAAAGAGGAACATGGGAAGGAGGAAACCAAGGGGCCGGAAATACCGGATGAATTCCCCTTCAGCTGCCCCAAATGTGGTACCGATATAATGATATCGACATCGGCCAATGACTATCCCGTGAAGGTAGTCTGCACCAAATGCGGGGCCAAGGGCTCATTGAAAAACCTGCCCAAGGACTTGATAAAGAGGTGGTTAGATCGTGAGAATATCGAATATGACGAGAGTATGTTCCAATAGCAAGGCCGCAGTAATATTAGCGGTTATTGTCAGTTTTAGCCTGGTATTAACCGGCTGCATGGAAGAGGAAAAGACCGAGAAATCCAAGCCCAAGCTCGAGGTCAAAGACCTACCAGAATCCGTGGTGGAGGCATACGACAACTCGTCGACCATGGTCAATTTCACCCTGGAAAGCAAACTGGGGAAGAACACCATGATATACATCTCGAACCTCGAGTGGAAGGACATACTGCCGGAAGGGGTCGCAGAACCCAGCACCACATTCTACGTTGACGAGTCCATCAGTTCCAACGAGACGCAGCGGATCTACATCGCCAACGAGACCACTGACCAGAACAAGGCCTTCCTGCCAAAGGACGGCAGCATCAACATCAACCTTGTATTGAAGAACACGGATAAGAGCTTCCGCTCCGGCACGCTTAACTTCGTGATAAAGTCGTCAGAAACCAGTGACAAGAAGACTGTCACCCTCGACGTTCGGTACCTGTGATATTTAACGAGAGGTCGATAGACGGATAAGAATGGGTAATAGCGCCCATGGAGATCACGTCCGCGTTCGGAGCGTAGCGATCGACATTGTTTATATTGATACCACCGGATATCTCAACTAATATTCTCGGGTCCGCTGCCTTAATCTCCCGGTAGGCCTGCTCGGTCGTTTCTTCAGAGAAATTGTCCAGCATTATGATGTCGGCACCGGCCGATGCCGCCCTCTTTGCCTCTTCCAACGTTCTTACCTCTATCTCCACCTTCTTGGAAAAGCTTACACTCGCCCTGGCCTTTTCAATGATATCCTCCAGGTCTCCCCGGAAAGCCATAATATGATTATCCTTTATCAAAACTGCATCGTCCAATCTGTACCTGTGAGTATCCCCGCCGCCGACAGCCACGGCCATCTTCTCGAACCGAGAGAAGCCGGGGGTCGTCTTCCTGGTGGCGGCTATCCTGATATCCGGATTGACGGCCCTTGCCTTCTTCAAAACCTCCGAGACCATGGTGGCCACCCCGCTCATTCTGGAAAGGATGTTCAGGGCCACCCTCTCCGCAAGAAGTATGGAATGAATGGGGCCGCTGACCTTCGCTATACGGGAACCGGGCCGCATCTGGTCACCGTCCCGGACCTCGGGCTTGAAAGTGCAATCATATCTCTCAAAGAGGCGTTTGATCAACCCGATACCCGCCGCCTTACCTTCCTCCTTGGCGATTATCTCAGCACTTGCCTCGAGCCCGGTATCGAATATGCCCTCCGTAGTGATATCCCCGTGACCCCTGTCCCCTTCAACATAGCTTACCATCGTGTCCAAGATTTCCTTGTTCATGGCACACCACCCGTGTATCGCTCTCCCAGGTTCTCTATGAGTTTCTCGATATCCTTGTTCATGGCACACCACCCGTGTATCGCTCTCCCAGGTTCTCTATGCATTTTCTCGATATCCTTACGTGACGGGCCGTGCTCTTTCTCAGCTCCGGATCATCTATCTGGACCCAAACCCTCTCGTTGTAATAGTCCTCGGGCCCTTTACCGATCCATTCCCCCAGTATCGCGATGTCGGGCTTGCGCAGGCTCACCGCGCCGAACCGAATGGCAATGGTGTAGAGAAGATTGCACATCTTGGTTCCGTTAACCGGGCAGCAAAGGTCGTAGATGTCCGGGGGGAACTTGACGAAAACGGGCTCCAGGTCGGCGGACATCGCATGGTTCACCATGTCCTGGTCAGCGGTGAAAAGGACCACGTCAACGTTCTCGTCCATCTGGAAGATGCGATAGGACTGGGCAATGAGTATGTCCCTCTCCTCCTTGTGCTCGCTGTATTCAGTGGATGACGCCTTGAGAGCGCCGAAATCCCTTCTCAGCAGATTGATCTCGGCATCGGCGTCCTTTGCCCGTCTGGTCACCTTGCCGCTTGCGTTAAAGAAACCGGACAGGAGGCCGGATTGAGCGAAGTTCTCCCTCATTTTCCTTATCTGTATGCCGTTGTACTTGTCCCGGATGCTGGTGTCGATCTCCCGCCTTACCACGTCGCTTACCACGTAGCGAAAATCCCTGGCCTGGAGCATGGTACCCTTGAAATTGTAGGGTAGGTTACGAGAAAAGAACCTCAGGTATGCTATGTTCGTGTCCACGCCGAAGAACACGAGCCTCGCCGATCTGTTCCTTTTTTCCCTTGTCTCCTGCATGACCTTGTATATCTGGTCCACGTTGGGAAACTTCACTATCCCGGCCACGGCAAGGCTCTCCTTTAGATCGCTGTAACTTGCCAGGTCATAGTCGAAGAAATGGCCCCCTGGATTGTGCTTCCTCCTGGCCTTGTTGAACCTGTTCTTATCCAC
>CAZUZU010000020.1:0-13938 GCA_964624865.1 uncultured archaeon | reverse complement strand
GGGTTCCAGGTCGAAGCCCCTGTTGTTGGACCTTGCCTTGAAGAGGTCGAGGTTGTAGAACGGATAATATATCTTGAACTCGTTATAGTCAAAGAATATCTCGTTGATGAGGATCATCAGCTCCTTCCGGGTTAGAACGAGACCGCTCTCATCCACCTTCACAGGCTCTTCACCTCCTCCTTCAAGTCCATGGGATACTGGAGATATATCGGCCTCATCAGGAAGGGCATTTCCTTTCCCCTGAGGGCGTCTGTCTGCAGAAAATATATGTGATCGCAGTTGTCCCAGGCCTTGAGCATCAATGCCGATACCATGTATTTACGTCCCGACGTGATGTCAAGGATTATCTCGTTACTCTGGTTCTCCTCCACTATATCCAGAAAGGCCCGCAGGCAGACGGTTACGCTGTTCTGTTTTATATCGTCCGTAAAGACCTCCGTGGACATCTCGTGTTCTTCGTTAATGTAGCGGATGGTTTCCACCGCCATATCCAAATTCGGCCTGAACAAGGAATCGAATATTATGTATGCACTTGACGGTCTAATGTCATGCAGTATCAGGCTGGCGTAATAACTGTTGACCATTGCATAGGGACTCTTGCCGCCCAAGGTAATGTAAACACATTCGTCCGCCAAGCTCTCACCTCTTATCCGGGACCGTCCAGCGAAGCTATGTTCGAGTAATAGATATGGTGGATGATCCCGGGCGTGGCAAAGTTGCCCAAACCGTTGTTGTACCACTCCTCCAGGTGGTGTGAATGTGAATTTACCAAAACCAACTCATAATATGCGTCGCGGTTGACAAAAACCGGCACGCACTCACCGTTCCTTATGTTGTGGAGGCCGGCGAATTCGGGTTCCCGATTGAAGGTCCCGTCCCCCCTGCCTTTGTATATATAACCCCAGCCCTCCTTTATCTCCACACCTATATCGTTGGGGGAAATGACCACTATGTCCAAGTGCAGGTCGTTATCGAAATCCGCGCTGACAGCTTTGTACACGTGGGTGAAGGGAGTTTCCAAGATAGTCCTTACGAAATCCGTCTCGAAGGTCCCGTTGCCGTAACCCCTGATAAGGTAGAGATTGCCGGGAGTGGCACCGGTGCACACGAGGTCCCTGTGCCCGTCCTCGTCGTAATCCCCGGACATCAGGGTCACGGGGGTGGCCAAATCCTTTATGCGGTATGTAAATGGGAAATTGCCGCTGCCGTCTCCGTAGAACATCTTTATCTCGCCCAAAGGATAGGGTCCAAGATTGCTGAGCCCGAAATCGAGTTTATCATCGTCGTTGAAATCCCCTACTATTATATCCCCCGCGCCGTAATCCCTGAAGCTCCCCACGCTGCCTCTCTGTATAAAGGTGTTGCCGGAGCCTATGTTCTCGTAATAGAAAACACTTCCCCCCTTCCTTACCTGGTAATCGGCCCTTATCTCAGCGATGTTCAGGGTCCCTTCCAACACCCGGAACTCGTCCATATAACCCTGGTAAGCCTGGACCGAGTCCCAACCTCCGCCCACTATGTCCTGATCCCCACCCAGCCAAAGCCCGTTCGGGAAAATGGACAGAGGGCCGGCGGGTGCCCCGGTCCAATCTATGTCGATGTCGTGGCCGTCCACCACCACCGCAACCCTGTCCCCGTACCTAAGCATGACCACGTGATGCCACTGCCCGTCGTTCACCACCGTGGTCCCGTCGGGGGACTGTTGATTTTTAATATAAGCGCGAAGATTGCCGTTTCCAGTAATAAAGAGGAGCAGCTCGTTGTCGTTCACGTCGTTGGCTCCTGTGACCAGCCCGGCCGAATTGGAGTCGGTTGTCTTTATCCACAACTCGATAGTGAACTCCTCGCTGTTGTTCAACACGCCGTGAGGTACCTTCACAAGGTCGTTGGAGCCGTCGAACACCAGGGAATCGGATATTATGCCCTCGCCGTAAGTGGGCCCGTTGTACATGGTGCCGTTGTTATTTCTGCCAGAGCTGTCCCTTACGTCGTCTCCCCCCACTATGGATATATCCGTCTTAATGATGCCCCATTTATAGGGCGACGGGTCGGTGGAACCCGGGGGCACGTTGCAGATGTCCACCGCGTAGGTATCGCCTGTAAGGTCCGCAACCGTGTCCGCATACGCGCTGATCGAGAACTCACCGTCCGGACCTCCGGTGTCGGTCCAAGGCCCTCGACTGTCACTGGTATCGACCTCGATGTCGTAATATGCAGGGGAGACAGGTTCGGCGCTGCCCTCGTAGACCACTATTCCCGTGCCGTTGCCCCCCACCACGATCTCCTCGTTCACCTCGGCCCAACCGCCCGGTCTTATGATGCCCTGCTTCAGACCGGTGAAGGTCAGACCCTCCGGGTCGAGTAGCTCCATGTCGTTCTCTATGGTCCAATCCCCGAGGTCCAGCCAGCCGCTGTTCTCCCCGTTGTCCATTAGGCTGTACAAACATATATCACAGAAGTCATCGTTCCAAGCGAACTTGAACTCCACGCTCCAGATGATCGTGATTTGATTGCCCACCGGGTTCCGAGAGGTGGATGCCTTGAGAACGCAGTAGGAGTTCTCCACGTCGGAAAGGGCGCCCGCTGCGCCGGCGTCGATCCAAGCGGTGTCGGCGTCGTTCCTGAGATAGAAATGGTCGCTGCCCTCGTTGTAGTAGCCGTAGAAGCAGTTGCTCCCGTCATTGCCCCGCTTGATGCGGATCCTGCACTGGCTGAGCGCAGTGTAAGTCAAGGGTGCGGTAACTTCATAGGTGGCAGTGAACGGGTAGGACTGGTTGACCTCGGATCTGGCATAGCTTATGCCGTTCTTCGGTGAAACGTCAAGCCGCGGCTCCCCTCCCCAGAGCCAGACCAGGGTGGAGTCCTCCACGATAGTGAAGGTGACACTGTTTGTCGCACCGCTTGCGGGAACGGAGCCGGAGCCCTGCCAGCCCGTGCAGACATAACCGTCCGCCGGCGAATTGACGTTGGCGGATATCACCCGGGTCTTGTAATACCAGTGCTCGCCAACCGCCGGGCTGGGACTGCCGTGGTTCGATGAAACGGTGAGCTTGGCACCAATGGTATACTTGGCCTCGAAGCTGTCCTCGTCGGGGGCCACGTCCTCCGCAAAGATGTCCCAGTAGGTCCGGGCGTGAAAGCCCATCCGAACCCCGGGGTCGAAATTCGACGAGGGCTCGTAATTGTCCAGCCAGCTCCACTTGAAATAGAAACCAATGGACTCCGGTGCATTGAGAAGTCCGTTGTGATTGTCGAAGTTGCACCCGTAATTGTTGGCCGGACCGTCGAAGCTGTTGGGGAATATGTCTGCATACCAGTGCCAGCCAGCAATGGTGGTCCAGCTTCCGTCGAAATGACCTATTCGGAGCCCCCAGTAGGGAGAGGTGCTCAGGTCAAGATATACCTCCGCCACATATGATTTGCTGGTGTCCTCGCCCTGGAAGTATATATGCCAATTATCCGTATCCCATACCGTATACAGGTCCGACATGCGCAGTCGGACGAAGAGGTAATCCTCCGAGTCATAGGCGTCTATGTACCTCACGTCCGTGTCAGCCGGAGAATCCACAGGGTCGTTGGCTATGTTCTCCCAGTTGCTGGGCCAGCCGCCGGTCGGTCCCCTGGTGCTCTCCCCCCTCTGTTCGTCAGCTGAGGAGATAGGGTTTGGGTTTCGGTATTGAGGCGAGGTGCGGTATTCTCCGCCCTGCTCGATGACCGGGGCGGCGTGCCTAATGGCGGACTGATCATCCGGGCATGTGCCGTCATTGTCACTGTCTTTCCCATAGGTGGACAGTGTTTGTGGCTCCGCACCGGCACCTCTATTTGCTCCGGCCCTTGTATTATCGCCTTCGAAATGATAGTAGGCCTTGGTACCCCAATGCCTGGGATAATATTTGCTGGTGGCAACGATGAAATCATCGTCCCCGTCGTTATCGAAATCGCCCTGGGCCACCGAACCGCTGGCAGGCACCGGGGGAACGTCCACGTCCTCGGCCTCCCCGAACAAAGAGGTGCCGTAGAAGGGAACGTATTGGAGCTTGGTCCCGACACCCAGGGGCCCTTCCAAGTATTTATCGATGTAGCATTCGTCCCTGTATATCCAGTGACGGAAATGCCACGATTTTCCTTCAGGCAAACCACCAGCACCCGCAGGAAAGCGGTAGGTGCCGTAATTGTTAGGCTCCTCCTTCTCATAGACCAGCATGAAGAACCCGTCCAGCTCGTCAACCACCAGCATGCCGGAATACCAGGTATCGATCTTGATGGGGTCGATGAGGTCGCCGTCCGCAGGAGATGTATAGGCTCCACCGATACCATATTGAGTGTATATCTTACCATTTTCAGCGATCATGCCCCATCTATCACTCTTATTTGTCCTTATTGAAAAAACGGAATAGGTATTATCGGTGTTCACCATGAAGTCGAACTTGGCCGCCATGCCGTGGGTGAGCTGGTAACCGTTCCGGAAGAACGTGGCCTGCCATCCCGACCCGCTGCCAACGCTGTGAACCGTGGTCCTGTCGTCTATGATGAAGGGGGCGTCCTGATAGGTGCTGAAGCTCCATTGGCTTGCGTCCAGGGTCTCGAAGCCGTCTGTGAAGGACGGCTCCAGGCCGCTGTTGTCGGCCATAAGTATGTAGTCCTCGGGTATGATCAGGTTGTAATCCATGTTCTCCTCTAGGGTCACCACGCCGTTGCTCAGCTTGATATTGAGGTCCAGAAGAAAGGTCACGTAATCGTAGGTAACTATGGCGCTCCTCTTGGTGACCTTCAGGTCCAGGTCGTTCTTGCTCTCTGTGATCACGTAATCGTTTATTATGATGTCATAGGCCTGTTTCACGGCATCTAGTCGCCCGACGCCCTCCCCGTTCTCGTACAAGTCCCGGGCCTTGGACTGTATGCTCTTTCCCAGGCCTGAACGTATGGATGTGAACTCCTGCTGGATGGATATGTCCGATGCCGGGCTGACTTTCGAGGGGGGAACATTTACCAGGTTGAGCAGGATCATGGAAGTGACCAGAAGGGCGACGGTAAGGAGAATACCTACCAGAAGGAGGAGCTGCCCTTTGTTATCATCACATAACCTTTTCTGGAGCATACCCATGATTAGTATAGATAGTAATACTCATAAATATATTTTTGGTTCTACAATCACTTGAAGTCCACGTAGCACTTGTCGATGGGCTTGAAATCAAGTTCTCCCTTATAGGTGGCCCCGAGGAACAACAGGACCCTGGGATAGGTCATGAACCTGCATGTCTTCATTGGCTCCGGGTCGAAGTAGTGGAAGTTGTAGATGGAGAGCAGCACTGATCCGTGTTTCTTCGCTATATGCCTCATGCACTCCGCCAGGAACCCGGCGGCCTCGTCTTTATCGTCGGGGAGTAAGATGTTATCGATTTCGGCCACGGGGAAGGTCTGGTCCAGGAGGCAGCCGTTTATGACATTGTAATTTACGGCCCCCTCTATCTCGTCATTCTCCAGCACCAGGGAATAGCTTACCGGGGGATGATCGAACTGCCACTGGAACTCCTCCCGGTTCCAGGCACGGGACATGGGCACCTTTTTCCTGTAATCGTTGAACTTGGCCATTAGTTCCTTTGTATCAGAGGATTTAAACGGTCTTACCTTCCCCTTGGGTCCAAGCTCGGGTATACCGGCCTTCCTCTTTAATGCCCATTTCTGCAGGAAGCCCAGACCTTTTGCCCTGTCCAATGCATCTCGATCCAGCACCTTGATGAGGTGCTTGGCCTTGAATATGACCTCGAAGGTCACCCCGAAGGTGGTGTACCTCTTGATCAGCTTCTTCATCAACGGGGCGGACGCCCTACGGGTGTACAAGTAGCTGAACATCACACGGTAGTTCTCTTCCTTAAATATCACGTCCTTGGCGTGCCGGGCCATGTTCCAGGCGATCCTCTTTCGCCTGTGGTCCGGGTGAACTGTGAGCAAGGTTCCCACCAGGGCCTCTAGCTTCTTATTTTTCTGGTGGTACATAGATCGCGGCAAAAGACATAAGAAGCCCACTGGCTCGTCATCCTTGTAGGCACCGACCTGAAGATCGGGGTCCATGCCCGGCCCCTTCAAGAGCCAGTGCAGCCACTCCGGGTTGTACTCCAGAAACATGGGGCTGCGATTCACGTCCGCCTTCCAGCTCCGGTACACGAGGTCCGCCAGCTCCTCCATGCTCCCGTCGTAGGACCTGATATCGTATTCGAATGCCATTTGCATTGCACCGTTAACAGGAATGTAACACTGACATAAAAGATTATAGTTCACACCCTTTCTTAGAAAGAAAGTGTGTGGAGCCAAAGAACCACATTCACCCACACTCATGTTCCACGATAATTCTAGCCGGTGGGATTCATTTCCCCAACGAAGACTCCCTGTAAATAAACAAGATTTAGGGAAGGAGCCAATTACTACGAATGAATCTTTGATTCATGAGTTTTACCAATCCTTACGGATTGAATCACTCTCCGAAGCAAAGCTTCGAAGAGTCTAACCAGCCCGAGGGTGCGGTTTATTGATCGGAGACGTCTTAATCGTGAATGATAAGCCTGGTCCGTCACTATTCCGCAGCCAGCTTTGCCATCTCCAGGATCACGTCCACGGCCTTGTTCATTGAACCCACGGGCACGAACTCCTTCTTGCCGTGGAAGTTGAGGCCCCCGGCGAACAGGTTCGGTGTGGGAAGGCCCATGAAGCACAGTCTTGCTCCGTCGGTTCCGCCCCTGATGTTCTTCAGGTTCGGCTCCACGTCCGCCCTTCTACACGCCTCCATTGCCTTCTCCAGCACACGGGGATACTTGTCCAGCACCACCTTCATGTTCTTGTAGGAATCCTTGACCTCCAGCTTGACCTCGATATCGGGGAAACGCTCCTGGACCTTGGACCTTGTATCCTCCAGGGTTTTGCGCTTCTCTTCCATCCCTTCATCCTGAAAATCCCTGATCAGGACCTTGAGCTTGCTCTCCTCCACCGTGCCCTCCGATGTGTAAGGGTGGAGGTAGCCTTCCCAGCCCTCCGTTGTCTCCGGGGAAACGTCGGCGGGGAGAAGGGTGATGAGATAGCCAAGGGCCCTTATGGAGTTCTTCATCTTGTCCTTGGCATAGCCCGGGTGAACGTTGTAGCCCTTGAGCTTGAAGTTGGCGGTTGCGGCGTTGAAGGTCTCGTTCTCCACCTCGCCGATCTTGCCGCCGTCTATGGTGTATGCGTAGTCGGCATCGAACTTCTCGACGTCGAACAGGTCGGCGCCCCTGCCCACCTCCTCGTCGGGGGTAAAGGCGATCCTTATCCTCCCGTGCTTAATGCTCCCGTCATTCAACATAGTCTCCAGAGCGGTCATTATCTCTGCCACTCCGGCCTTGTCGTCGGCGCCGAGCAGGGTCTTGCCGTTGGAGGTGATTATATCATCGCCTATGTAGTCGTTAAGCTCCGGGTTCTCTTCCGGAGATATCAGCACGTCGTCGGATAATTTGATGTCGCCGCCCTGGTAGTTCTCCCATATCTTGGGAACAGCCTTTCCCGGGGCCGAGGGGGAGGTGTCCAGGTGGGCTATCAGGCCCATGGTCGGAGCGTTCTCCATGCCCGGGCTGGCCGGGAGGGTGGCCATGACGTAGCAGTGCTCGTCCACCTCGGCATCCTCCAGGCCCAGGGCCTTCAGCTCTTCCACAAGTAAATTGGCGAGCTCGAACTGCTTCTTGGTGGAGGGCATCTCCTCCACCTCGTCCTTTGACTGGGTATCGATCTTCACGTAACGCAGGAATCTGTCCACTACCGATTCTACCATTTTATCACCGCCAAGGATAACGCCGCGGCACAAAATAAACCTTCGCATGGGAAAGCGTAAATTATTGCTTTTGGCGATGCAGAGGATTTGGAAGAATAAATTCAATCGTTGGCAAGGTACGATTTTTCTTTTAGGTAATTGATTAAGTTCATACCGAAATACCCTCACGCTTCACGTTTAAGAAGAGGGGGCTGTTGATCGATTCATATTCTTCTTTTGATATCGGATACACAGATATTAAAACATTGTATTTGAGATTGATATCGGTAATAACGTCGATCATTCTGTCAATCTCTTTCCCAGGTGAAATATCCCCTTCCAAAAGGACTAAAAGATCGATGTCGGATTCCGAGGTGCCTTCATCTCTCGCCCACGAACCGTAGAAAATAACCTCTTTTAAATTCTCGCCGTATATACAGTATGATTTTCTTAAAGAGGAACGAAAACAGTTTTACCGCAACATTAATAAAGTAAGATGGTCTTACTTAATTTTGGTGAACAAAAGTGAGTGAAGTGGTAATAACCAAACTGTCGTCCAAGGGGCAGATCGTCATCCCAAAAAACCTCAGGGAGCTTTTAGGACTGGAGCCGGGGGAACTATTTGCCATGTTCGGGGAAGGGGATACGTTAGTACTCAAAAAGTTAGATGTCCCGTCGAATAGAGAGTTCGAAGAGTTGTTGGAGTGGGCGAGAAGTATGCAAAAGACAAAAAAATAACGAAAAAGGACGTAAAGAAAGCGATCTTGGAAACACGGAAGGGGGATAATTGAATTGGTGCTCCTCGTTTTAGACACGAATGTCCTTTATCTCGGGATTCTTCTGGCAAGGGAATGAAAGAGACATAGTCCTAAAATGCAAAAAAGGCAAACAAACCTCGATTACCTCCCCGAATATTATCGACGAAATGGAGGAGGCCCTTTCCAGAAAAATCCGATATACCTCTGGATAAGGTTCAGACCTATACTAGGGACATTCTGCTTTTTTCGGAAATAGTATTTCCCCCGGCAAAGTAAAAGAGATAAATGAAGACCCAACTGATAATATCATTCTTGAAACAGGCATCCTGGGAAGAGCGAAATACATCATTACAGGAGATAAACACTTATTAATATTGGAGAAATACAAAGGCATGGAGATTATTTCGGCAAGTGAATTAAGATAAATAACCCCACACCCCTTGTGCACATTATCATTGTCATCTATCTGATGCAGAATCGATCCCCGCATTCCCCGATCCCAAACAAAACTATTTATATAACTTGGGCACTTGTGTATCTTCCTCTTCAGAAATGGAAGAGCCTATGAATGATGAACCTTGAAAGAGGCGAATGAGGTGATGAATACATGGCAAAAGCAATACACGTAAGGTTCGAAGTACCGGAAGAACTTTCGGAAAAGGCGTACAAAGTGGTAGAGCAGGCAAGAGACACTGGCAAGCTTAAGAAGGGAGCCAACGAGGTGACCAAGATCGTGGAAAGGGGCCAGGCGAAGTTCGTGGTCATAGCGGAGGACGTGGAGCCCCCGGAGATACTTGCCCACATACCACTGATCTGTGATGAGAAGAAGACCCCCTACGCTTACGTGCCGAGCAGGAAGGAGCTTGGTGCGGCCGCAGGGCTCTCCGTGCCGACAACGGCCATAGCCATTGTCAAACCGGGAAGCGGCCGGGTGCTGCTGGACGAGGTGGCAGGAGAGGTAAAGAAGCTCAAGGCGAAAAAGTAACCCCTGCGGTGAAGAAAAATGGCAGAAAAGGGTAAGAAGTCCAAAAAGGGCGACAAAAAGGAAGAAGGGCAGCAACTCGCCGGTACCCCGGCAGAGGTGGTCGACGTGGTGGGGAGGACCGGAATGGCCGGTGAGGCAACCCAGGTCAAGGTCCGTGTCCAGGACGGAAGGGACAAGGGCAGGATCCTGACCCGCAACGTGATGGGGCCCATACAGCGCGGAGACATCATCCTGCTCAGGGAGACGGCAAGGGAAGCTAGGAAGCTCACCCAGAGGTGAAATCCATGGTGGAGAAACGTTCATGCAGTTTCTGCGGAAAGAGTATCGAACCCGGCACTGGCACCATGTTCGTTCACAACAACGGCGCCATACTCTACTTTTGCTCCTCCAAATGCGAGAAGAACATGATAAATCTAAAAAGGGTACCGAGACACGTAAGGTGGTCCGGCAAGTACCGGTCGTGACGGCGGGATGAACATGTCCATGGAAAGAACCTTCGTCATGATCAAGCCAGACGCTGTTCAGCGGGGCTTTATCGGGGAAATCGTTAACCGATTGGAGCGCAGAGGCCTGAAGTTATCGGCCATGAAGTTCATGCAGGTGACCCGGGACCTTGCACATAAACACTATGCGGAGCACGAGGGCAAGCCCTTTTACGAAAAGCTCATTGGTTTTATCACATCCGGGCCCGTGGTGGCAATGGTGTGGGAGGGGGAAGGGGCGGTGGGCCTGGTAAGGGGGATGATGGGGGCAACCGACCCGCAGAAATCGGCCCCCGGCACCATCAGGGCGGACTTCGGTATGACGATGGGGCGAAACATAGTCCACGGTTCGGATTCTTTGGAGAGTGCCCGGAGGGAGATCGGACTGTGGTTCGATGACCGGGAAGTGGTGGACTGGAACAGGGGCGCGGAGAAATGGATATACGAGGAATGATCTATGTTAGAAATGGATATCAAATACTGTAAGGAACCGGAACTTAGCAACGTAACATTGATCGAAGGGCTTCCCGGAGTGGGAAACGTGGGAAAGATCGCGGCCGATTACCTTGCGGACCACGAGAAGGCGGAGAAATTCGCCGAGATATACTCCCGCTATTTTCCCCCCCAGGTTTTAATAGACAAGGAAGGGGTGGTGAAGCTGGTAAGGAACGAGCTATGGTACCTAAAAAGGAAGGAGGGTGACATAGTGTTCCTTTTGGGAGACAACCAGGCGGTATCCTCGGAAGGCCAGTATCTACTGGCCGAGGCGTGCCTTGAAGCGCTGGACAAGTTCGACATGAAATACATTTTCACCCTGGGAGGCTACGGCATTGGTAAGGTAGTGGAAAAACCCAGGGTGCTTGGCGCGGCCACCGACAAGGACATGGTCAAAAGGCTTAAGGACCTGGGGGTCGAGTTCTCCGAGGATGAACCTGCCAACGGCATAGTGGGGGCCAGCGGCCTTCTACTCGGTCTGGGAAAGCTCAGGGGGATCAGCGGAGCATGCCTCATGGGCGAGACCTCCGGCTACCTACTGGACCCGAAAAGCGCAAAGATCATACTGGACGTTCTGGGAAAACTTCTGGGCATGAAGATAGACATGTCCGACCTGGACGAAAAGGTGGACCACCTCGAATCCATAACGGATCACCTTAAATCCATGGAAAAGGCCATGTTAAGGGACGAAATGAAGAAAAAGGACCTGAATTACATAGGATGATCAAAAAAAGGATAAAGCGTTCATATGAGGCCAATATTTTTATAAACCGATAAATATATTATAGATATTGATATACTTGGCCATGCGACCACACGCTAGGTGATATGACATGTCGGACAGCAACTCAGGTCGAAGAAAAAACGTGCATTTTCGCGGTTTGATATTATGTGCCTTTCTATCAATGCTCCTTTTGGCCCCCCATATCCCGAATTCCGCAGAGGGGACCAGAGCGGAGTCCGTACGGCTCTATTGGATGGACAACAGCGCACCTAAGGTGGACCCGGGTGGAATGGCCACCCTTGGAATCAAGGTCCAGAACACGGGCAACAACGACGACAAGTATAAGCTGGAGGTCCTGGACGTGATGACGGGATGGACGATAACCTGGACCGGTTTTGACGATGTCCAAGGCAATATCGCATACACCAAGGAACTGGACCCCGGCTCGCCCACGCCCTACACCACGGGCACCCTCTTCGTCAAACCACCGTCCAACCCCATAGCACAGGCAGACACGTACTCATTCACTGTGAGAGCCACATCCACCTACTATCCCGGCGAATCCATGGACCAGACCATGGTCCAGGTCGAAGTGAATCACCTGCCGGGAGTGGAAGTGAGCAATCCCCCCAGCCAAAAGGGGAACCCGGGCCAGAACGTTCTATATTCCTTTACCGTGACCAACAAGGGCAACGGAGCGGATCAGTTCAAGTTTACCGCGGAGGCGAACGTTCAGAACCAATGGGGGGCGGTGATGCTCTCCTCGTCCACCTCCCCAACGATAGGGGCGGGGAAGACCTATACGGTGCTGGTGTATCACGTGATCCCGAAGAGTGCGCTGGCAAACTATTCAAGCAGCCTAAACTTGTACGCCGCCTCCCTGGCCGACGAGGGGATAACTGACAGGGGACACGTTGAGACCAAGGTCAACCAGATATATTCGTTGACCGTAGAGGTTAATAAGACTTACGTGGAGCTGGACCCGGAAAACAGCTTCACATATACCCTCTACGTCAACAACACGGGGAACGGTCTGGACAATAAGGCCACCCTCAAGCTGGGCTACGGGCCTTATAACGATAACGAGTGGAACCCGGACCTGAACCTAGAGCCTCTTAGCAGCGGGATCCTGTACTCCGGTTCCACCACCTGCCAGTTCAGGATCAAAGTACCCAGGAGCCAGGAATCCGGCTACTACAAGTTCCGAATAGACGCCTACTCTGGAGAGGAGAGCAACTACTACATGGACGACGTGGAGGTCGAGATATTCGTCAGGCCTGCGGTCGGGGTGAGAATGGAGCCAGTGGGAGAAATGGTCAAGGACTCCTATTCCCCCGGCACGGTCTCTTTCCCCGTAAACGTCATAAATATCGGTAACACCGAGGACGAATACTACCTTAACATCACCTCCGTGACACCAGGTCTTGACAAGGACTGGACATATTTCAGCGAGAACAACTTTACCCTGATGCCGGCGGAGGAGAAGGAGGTTTTGGTCACCATCAACATACCGGAAAGGATCGTTTCCAAGAACTACACCATCCACATCACCGCCCTCTCGAACAAAGACCCGGTGAAGGGAAGAGGCGGTCTGGATATTTATCTATGGATATTCCAGGAATACGGTCTGGAGCTCCGTATAGAGGAAGACGAGTACACCGTAAACCCCATGGCCAAAGAGGCATCCCAAAGGACGGTGAAGTTCGAGTTTTACCTGAAGAACCTCTGCAACGACCCGGTGGAAAAGGACGTGTTCAATGTCGAGGTAACCGGACAGTTCGACGGTTGGCAGGACTGGCAGCTCCAGTACATAGGCCGGGTGACACCCGAGCCTTTCGAGGAAAAGAAGCTCACCCTGTCCATAAAGGCCCCGGAAAAGCTGCCCATCGGCGATTACGAGTTCGAGATCAAGGCCGCCTCCACCTTCGATACCACAAAGGTGGACGAGCTCGCCGTACTGGTCAAGGTGGTCCAGTACGACTTCAGCGTATCTCCCCAGATCCAGTTGGACAATAAGAGCTGGGCGCAGTACCGGGTTCTCGTGGGCTCCGAACTATACGTAATGTTCGACCTTATTAACGTTGGTAATTCCCTTGTGGCCCCCGGGGAAGAGATATCACAAATAGAGGTCGTGGCCAAGATAGGCTCGCTACAGATATACCACAAGAACGTCACCAACATCGAGCCTTTTGGCAAGAAGACCATATCCTTCACATACGAGGTGAAGTCGGAGCGCACGTTCAATATCACAATAATCGTGGACCCGAACCACAACATCAAGGAATGGGACAGGGAAAACAATATGGCTAGTACCGGAGATGTAGTGGTGTACAAGGAGTCTGAACCCCAGGACAATGAAGGGCAGTTCGAGATATCCTTGGAGAGTGTGGCCCTGTTGATCATTATGATAATAGAGCTCTTCGTCACCTTCTATCTGTTCCAGATGAACAAACGGAAAAGGCTAAAACAAAAGATGGTGGAAGAGGCCTTCAGGGACAAGGAGGATGAAGAAAGGGTAAAGCTTGATTCCGACGAGGTCGAAACCGCGGAGACTACAGCTGCTGAAGACTCCTACAGCCCATACCAGAGCGGCGAGGTGAACCCCTATGCAGGCGGAGGTTATGACCAAGGTCCGGCCCAACAACCACCCATGCAGGCACCGCAGTCCCCACAAACGCCTCAGGCCGGCCCGGCAGGTCCGGCGGCGCAGGGCTACACGAACC
>CAZUZU010000019.1:5801-23097 GCA_964624865.1 uncultured archaeon | reverse complement strand
ATATCGGTCTGGTTCAAGGAGCCTTGCCGGGGGTCAAAACGGTGGTAAAAACTGTAATAGGTATTATTGGGGGCATAGGTTCGGGCAAGACCACGGTATCCAATATGTTCTCCGACCTGGGGGCAAAGCTATACGATGCGGACGCCGCCTGTCACGAGCATCTACAGACAGAAAGGATCGCCAACAAGGTCGCCAGGCTTTTTGGCGAAGAGGTTTTGGACCAAGGTAAACCGGACCGGAAGGCCCTGGCCAAGATAGTCTTTTCGGACCCGGATGCATTAAAGAAATTGGAAGAGATGCTGCACTCGGAGGTGGCCAAGGACCTGGAACAGACCATATCGTCGATGAAGGGGGACGAGGTCCTGGTCATCGACGCGCCCCTCCTTCTGGAAGCGGACCTTGCCTCCTTCTGCGACAAGATAATATATATCCGGACCAAAAGGCCAATTCGCCAGGTGCGGATGGAGGAGCGGGGCTGGGACATAGACGAAATGAGTCGAAGGGAAAGCCATCAGATCTCTCTTAATAAAAAAAGAAAGGCCGCCCATCTCACCATCGACAATTCCGGAGACCTCAAGGCCACTAAAAAACAGGTTAAAGACATCTGGAAGAACCACATACTACCGAGAACGGGCGAATAATTCCGCAGAATCCCAGACTACAGTCCCAAGGCTATGAACAGAACGGTAAGCACACAAACCGCCACCGTTAGCGCACCAACGATGGCAAGATGTTTTCTCATGACCTGAGATTCCATCTCACCCCCCGCGTCTATGGTGGAGGTCGCATTGTTGATCTTTGCGGGAGTGATCGCACCGGGCCAGGGGGAACTTCAGACGATCGAACACTTACCGCACGGGGGAAATATAATATATCAAAAGGTCTTCCTTTGCATCGCAAGTTCGGGTCCAGCGGTGTCACGGCCTGGTACGCCGGGGTGTTCTGGAAACATCCATTAACGGTCTGAGATGTGGCCGGGCGACGGCCGTGAAATCGACGGACATATCGATATATGATAGACCGGTGAAATGAATGATAGATGCGATGCAAGCGATCATACCTTACATAAGTGGGTTGTGGACCCTTCCTTGGATTCTTGTGGGATTTGTTGTTACCAACCTTCTCTCCTTATGGCTGGGGGAGGAGCGGGTAACCGCGGGTATGAAGAAGATCGGATTGGTGCTGCTCTTCGTGTTCATACCGCTCCTGCTGTTCCGGTTATTTCTCAACATAGATTTCGGTACCAAGGAGCTTAATTTCACAGGGATAACCATCGCTGTGTTGATTTTCATGTACCTCCTCTCGTACATCTTCGGTCATCTCGAGGCAAAAGAACTGGGGCTCCAGGGGATGGAGAGGCGGACCCTCATTAAGACCGTTCTAACCAATCAGGGACGCAGCGCCGCATTTGTGGGCGGCATGATACTGGCAATAGAGGAGTGGGCCATACCCGCCGCCATATATATCAGTCTTGTTGGTATCGGTCTATTCGCCGTCGTTCCCTACATACTCTCCCACATGCATGGTCAGGAGAACAAGGGCAAGGATCTGGAGAAAATCACCGCGCTGCCCTGGTTCCTGAAGATTTACCCTTGGTATCTCATCTCCTTTGTCGCGGCCGCCGTGATACTGCACGGGAACACTGGTGTAACAGTGGCCGATCTCGGCGACGCGGGGGTGGTGCTGCATTTCGTCACCGGGCTGACCATACCCGCCGGTCTGTACTATGTCGGGTCCGGTGTGCATCCCCGCGATCTGAAGCTGGGGGAGATGAAAAGGATGTTCACCCTGAATCGCGGCGGTTCCTCGGAGCGGGAGTTCCACTGGATCGCGGCCCGGAACGCTTTCTTCACCACATTGCTCGTGACTCCGATCGCCATAGGCCTGATATTCGGATCGCTCATGTATGCGGGTCTCATCCCCGTGGAATGGTTCGCCGTCATCTTCCTCAACTCCATAATGCCCATCACGAGCACCAACATGTTCCTCGTCCCCTACGGAATAGACCGCAAAGGGACAGCGCTGGCCATCGTCTGGACCACGGTAATAGCCATTCCCGCCCTTATGGTGCTCATACCCATTTTCACGAGATTGTTCACATAGGAAGTCATACGGATGCAAAGGGATACGTTGCCGGCGGGCAACCGGGTAATTCTTTTTGCGGGGGGCCGGGGCGTGGGCTGGGATGAATATCGGGACCATGCCGACCAATATATTTATGGATCCACCGCAGCCTTAGTCGTCCCCCAAGTTAGAGCGTCAGCTCACCCATTGAGAATTAGCATATCGATGCTGGCAGTTTGGGAATACGAAATAAAAAATCGGAAGACCGGCCTTTACCTCTCGCCCCTCTGGTCAATTATACGCTTGGCCTTACCCACGGTTCGCGGTATTTCCCCGGGTGCCAGCAGCTCTATCCTCGCCCTTAGGGTAAGAACGGACTGCAGCTCCTCGGACACCTTCTTTGCCAGGGCTTTTTCATCGTAATCAGGCGATTCGTAGGTCTTCGGATCCACCTCCACCCTGACGTACAAGCGGTCCAGGATGGCCCCGTCCAGCACTATGTTGAACTGCTCTCCGCTGAGCTCCGGAATATTCATCAGCACGTGCTCTACCTGGCTCGGGAACACGTTCACGCCGCCAACGATGAGCATGTCGTCTGCCCTGCCGCCGACCCTCATTATCCTGGGATGATATCGGCCGCACTCGCATTCCTCCCAGTTAACCACTGCAAGGTCCTTGGTGCGGTACCTGAGCAAAGGCATGGCCTCCCTGGACAGCATGGTGAACACCATCTCCCCCTTCTCCCCCTCCCCTACATGCTTTCCGGTCTCCGGGTCGATGACCTCCACAAGGAACTCGTCAGCCCAGATGTGAAGTCCGTTCTGACGCTCGCACTCAATGGCTACGCCAGGCCCGTACAACTCGCTCATACCGTACACGTCATGGGCCCTCAGGCCAAGCGAATCCTGTATTTTCTGGCGGGCCTCCTCGCTCCAAGGCTCGGCACCGAACATTCCGATCTTCAGGTTGAAATCCGTCTTGGGATCATAGCCCTCCGCCCTGCATGCCTCGTTAAGGTACAAGGCGTAGGATGGGGTGCAAGAGAGAACGGTGGTGTGCATGTCCTTCATCATCCGGAGCTGCCTCTTGGTGTTCCCTGTGGCGGTGGGTATGGTCATTGCCCCCAGCTCCACTGCGCCGTAATGGAATCCCAGGCCTCCGGTGAACAGCCCGTACCCGTAGGCGTTCTGAACGATGTCGTCCTTGGTGACGCCGGCAGCGGCATAGCATCGCGCCATTAGCCTGGACCAAGTCTTAAGATCGTTCTCGGTATAGGTGACCACCGTGGGTATGCCTGTGGTACCCGAGGAGGCGTGGAGCTCCTTGATATCGTGCAGGTCTACCGCGGTTATACCGTAAGGATAGTAATCCCTCAGATCGTCCTTCACCGTGAAGGGGACCTTGTGGGAATCGTCCAGACCGTTGATATCGTCCGGGGTTATACCCGCTTCCTTGAACTTCTTTTTGTAAACATCGGTATTGTCATAGGCATATCTCACCATCTTTACGAATTTCTCTTCCTGTATCGCTTTTATCTCTTTGGTCTTCATGGTCTCCATGTCTGGTTCGTACATCCTGCCTCACCTCATGAACAACATAAACCTTAATGCAAGAACAATATAATATTTTTCCCAAGACAATGCGCCCTTGTATCACCTTATAACAAAACAAATCCAATAAACTTTATTAATATAGAGTCTATTTCTATTTCGACTTTCCAAACAAGTGGTCTGGACAATGTGATAGAATGATATACTCTCCCATTCATTATGTAGAGTTGGCCCGGGAAGGTCTATCACTTGTTTCCACCAGGAAAAGAGAGGTGAAAAAATGAATCAGTTACTCGAAGATGAAGAGGGCAAGAAGGTGTTTTTACTAGGAAACGAGGCGGCGGTGCGGGGCGCCATAGAGGGGGGATGCGCGGTTGCATCCACCTATCCCGGAACTCCGTCGTCCGAGATAGGAAATACACTGTTCAAGGTGGCCAAGGACGCGGGCATGTATTTCGAGTTTTCAGTCAATGAAAAGGTGGCTACGGAGGTGGCGGGCGCAGCTGCTGTTGCGGGGGTCCGTTCCATGGCATTCATGAAGCACGTGGGGCTCAACGTTGCCTCCGACGCCTTTGTCACCCTTGCCTATACGGGTGTTAGGGGCGGGATGGTGATAATATCCGCCGACGACCCCTCGATGCACAGCTCACAGAACGAGCAGGACAACCGATATTACGGGGGCAAACTGGCAAACATACCCATGCTGGAACCCGCCAACTCCAACGAGTTCAAGGAGATGGTGAGGCAGGGATTCGATATCAGCGAGGAACTGGAGCTTCCTGTGCTGGTAAGAACCACCACCAGGGTCAATCACGTCAGAGGGGTTGTGGAATACAAGAAGAAGAAAGAGATCAAGGGCCGTATAGAAAAGTTCGAAAAGGACCCCTTCAGGTTCACCGTGGTTCCCCAGGTGGCCCGGATGAACCACCCCAGACTGTTAAAGCAGATGAAAAAGGCGTCGATACTCGCCGAGGAGTGCGCCTTTAACAAGGTGGAGACCTACGGGGACGGAATATACAAAGGAAAGAAGATGCTGATCATAACCTCCGGTGTTTCCTGCGGCTACGTCAAGGAATCCGTCAAAGCACTGGATATAGGAGCCAAGGTATTCAGGCTTGGAATGACCAACCCTCTGCCCGAAAAGAGATTGACCAAGCTGCTGAAAGAAGCTGACATTGCGATCATCGTAGAGGAACTGGAGCCGTATCTCGAGGACAACATCAAAAGGCTTGCCTTCGATCAGGGGATAACTTGTAAGATAATGGGGAAGCACAACGACGTCTACCCCGTGATGTTCGAGTTCGACCCGGATATAGTCGCGGGGGGGATCGCCAAGGCGCTTGATATGGACTACAAGGCGCTGGTAGGGGGGAAGGTGGAACACGAACTTCCCACCCGGCCCCCGACGTTCTGTCCCGGATGCCCCCACCGGGCAACCTTTTACGCAGTGAGAAAGGTGTTCGGGCCCAACGCCATACACCCAATGGACATAGGATGCTACACCCTGGGCATACAACCTCCCTTCAAAATGGCGGATTTCCTGTTGTGCATGGGCTCTTCAGTGGGCTCGGCGGGAGGGCTGGCAGTTGTGTCGGAACAGCCGGTGGTTTCCTTCATCGGCGACTCCACATTTTTCCACGCCGGCCTTGCCGGAGTAACAAACGCGGTGCACAATCAGGCCAACTTCACCCTTGTCATCATGGACAACTCCACCACCGCCATGACAGGGCATCAACCCCACCCCGGTTTACCAATTGGCGGGATGGGAGGAGAGGCGCCGGCGGTGGACGTGGTAAAGGCGGTAAAGGGCCTGGGCGTTGAATTCGTCCGGGTCGTAGACCCATATAACGTGGAAAACACGGTAAAGGCCTTCAAAGAGGCAAAGGATTACAAAGGGCTCAGCGTGGTGGTGGCCAGACAAAGATGCGCCCTCATCATAGACCGGGAAAAGAGAAGGGCGGGCGAGCCCATTATCTCTTATCAGGTAGACCAAGAAAAATGCACCCAATGCATGGCATGTGTCAACATGTTCGCCTGCGCCGCGGTCCAGGTCACTGAGAACGAGGATGGTGAAAAGATTGTATCCATAAACGAGGCGCTGTGCGACGGTTGCGGGGTATGCGCACAGATCTGCCCCTTCGATGCCATACAGCGGGGTGATGAATAATGGCGGATGATTTCAGTCTGGTAATAGTAGGCGTGGGTGGCCAAGGAGTGCTGGTGGCCGCCCAGGTAATAGGCGAGGCGGCAATTGACCAGGGCTTTGACTGCATGCAGTCCGAGGTCCACGGCATGGCCCAAAGGGGCGGAGTGGTGACCTCGATGATCAAGATAGGAGAAGACGTTGGCTCCCCGCTGATACCAAAGGGGGGGGCGGACATGATCTTCTCAACCGAGCCCATAGAGGCCTACCGGGCATTACCGTACCTCAAGAAGGACGGTATAATCGTGACCAACACCGAACCCATATATCCGTTTACCGTCAATCTAGGTGATCAGAAATACCCGCCGATGGAAGAGGTAATGGAAAAGCTCCGGGCCTGGGCATCCAAGGTCTATACCATCGAAGGGGGAAAAATAGCAAAGGAACTGGGCAACAAGAAGGCAATGAACATCGTGGTTCTTGGCCTTGCGGTAGGTTCGGGCAAAACGCCGCTTTCAAAGGAACACGTTCTGGGAAGTGTGAAAAGGAACGTACCCAAGAAATTCACGGAGCTCAATGTCAAGGCCTTCGAACAGGGTTTTGACCAAGGAGAACAATAGATGATACAATATGACCGCCGAATTTAAGATCGTTCACGACCCGGTGCACGGCAGCATAAAGGTATCGGACATAGCTCTACCCTTGCTCAATTCCCTGGAGGTCTCCAGGCTCAGGGAGATAAAACAGCTTGGGCTTGCACACCTGGTTTTCCCGGGAGCCAACCACACCAGGCTCGAGCATTCTCTTGGAACCTCTTACATCGCAACTGAGATCTCGAACGCGCTTGGCCTTGACGAAGAGGAACAGAGGATGCTGACCGCGGCAGCCCTGCTGCACGATATAGGACACGGGCCCTTCAGCCATGTTATCGAGGGCGTGGTTACTGAGACGACGGGCAAGGATCACATGGACATCACCATGGACATCATCAGGGGCGATTACGATCCGATAAACGGGGAGATAAGGGGATCAATCCACGGTAAGAGGGTGGTGGACATACTGGAGGATTACGACCTGGAGCCGGAAGAGGTGGCCGAGCTCATCAGGGAAACCGAGCCCGAGCGGATCGGTGTGGATGGGACTTTGCCTGTCCAGGAGGGCCAAAGCTTCTTCAAGGACGAAAAGAGCTACCTCAAGCAGATCATCCATGGCACCGTGGACGCGGACCAGATAGACTTCCTACTGAGGGATTCATATTATACGGGGGTGGCCCACGGGGTAATAGATATAGACAGGATAATGAAGACCCTTGTTCTACACCACAACGACGTTGTGATCGATATCCGGGGCATCGCCGCCATCGAAGGGCTTTTAGTGGCAAGAATGCTCATGTACACCAGTGTCTACTTCCACAAGACCACCAGGATCGCGGAGCAAATGCTGTCCCGAGGACTGGAAAGGTGCGGACCTATCGACGGAATAGAGCGGATGACGGACGCCAAGCTAGTGGACGCCATGCAGAGTTCCAAGGGTTTCGGCAGGGAAATAATTAACCGTATTCTCTATCGGAGGCTGTACAAGGCGGCATATCTTATGTATCCAAAGGACCTGACCGAAAAGAACAAGGACACGGTTTTGCAAATGGTGGATACCAGGAAAAGGCGGGAGACGGAGGATGAGATAGCCGGAAGGTTGGGGCTGGAGGAGGGAGAGGTCATCATCGATGTTCCCTCCAAGGCATTACTCACATCCGAGCCAAGGATCAAGAAGACGGCTTTCAAGATCTTGGACAAAGAGGGAAAGATAGGCACCCTTGCCAACTACAGTCCGGTGGCCAAAGCCCTGCAGAGAAGGCGCATCCCGGAATGGATACTCCTAATGGCGGCCCCGCCGGAGAAGGTGGCCAAGGTTAGAAAGAAGGGGCCGGGGCACTTGTTCCCTTAAGCGTTCGGATATCATGGCGAAAAGGGGATTTAGTGTTACAGGGGCCCGAAACATTTATAAAAGAAACCAAACAATATATACATCACGTGGCTTGTGAAGGCCATTATGATAGGATGTATAAAGGTGAAAGTTATGGCTGAAATGAAGAAACCCCATCTCGGTCCCATTTCCGAAGGGACGAGTTTGAACATAATGACGGAGGCGCCTGAAAAGGAGATACTTACCGTGGAGATCCTTGCACAGGCGATAAAGGCGGCGATCGGGCAGAACAATATTCCGAAGGAACAGGCTATCGACATGGCGGAGCACATGCTGAATTTCTTCGGATTCCACGACGAGATCATCGATAATATGCTGGAACCCCAGGACAGGGATGTATTCTATACCTTGGAGGATTACGGCTTAATGGCCACCGAACGTGAGGAGACCACGCTGTGGGACGGAAGGGAATGGCGTATCAACTACTGGCGGTTCAAGAAGGAGAAGGTTTTCAAGCTGGCCAATCACGGTGCACCGGAAGAGGACGGGGACAACAAGAACGAGCTTAGAGATTTATACGACAGCGTGCCGGAAGAATATTGGATGAGCAAATCCGAGTAAGCCTGTCAATCTGATCAAAGAATCAATTTTGCATCGTCTATCTTACCTGCCATTTCCTGAACTATGTCTTTGGTATTCTCGAGTTGACAAACTCCGTCCACGGCAACGAAAAGCAGGAGTTCCTTTGCCTTGCAGTTTGCCAAGATAATCTGGTAATTACCGAAATGGACACAGATACAGCACATATCTTCGGATTGAGGGGAGATTATGTCGGCAAGCACTGAGCTTGCGCCTATGATGGTGGCACACATGGTGGAGAACATATCCTCCTTTTGGACCTTAAGTTTCTTTCTCATGTCAATGATCTTGGGAATCCCGTTCTGTGTGATCAGGCCGAAACCCAGGTAACCATCCGTATCTGCTAACGTACCGACTAGGTCTTCGGGAACGCCAGTAACTACCATGTTTCACCTCTTTGCCAACAAACACCTCGCTACGCTACGGCAGGTATATAATATTTTTCGGGATATAAATAAGTTTTCATATTTTTTAAAAAAACTATCGATTTTTTGTTACCAAATTTGGGGTAGATTTAACAGGGTGCCATTTTTTCCCTCGGCTGCCAAGCATAAAAAACCCATTATACCCCTCAATCGGAAGGAATACTTTAAACTTATATAATAGAACAAATATCACCTGTTTACCAATCCCGGCTTAGCTTAGTCTGGCTATAGCGGGGGACTGTAGAAGGTACCCGCCCAGCATGGGCGGCCCCCCGTGCAGACATCCTCAAATCCCCAGTTCGAATCTGGGAGCCGGGACCATTTCTTCTTTTATTGTCGGTAAATTGTTTACGAAGAAATGGTCCGTGCCAACGACAGTGGTTTACCAATGGTTTGCCCTAGTCGTCGATAGGGGACCAATTTTTCTTTGTTGTTAACACATCACGGGACGAAAAATCATTGGGATGGATCTAGGACAGTGATTTGTCAAGGGTTTGCCCTAGTGGTCGATAGGTAAGTTTATCATTCTTCGAAAATATAAAATATCGCGTTATTCTTATTCGTTTCGATCATGTCGTTGTCAACAAACACCAAAGAGGTCCTGCACAAGGTCGTGTCGAGGTGGCTTCGCAAGGGAAAGATGTCCCGGCAGCTACGGAATACGCTGCCCTACTCCGGGCTGGGGCACGATGAAAGGGCGGAGATCGCATATCTTGGGAGGGAGATAGTGCGCTGGAGGAGATGGTACGACCGGGTGTTGGAACACACGGGCATGGCAAGAACGGCGGACAGCTATATCGCCCTGGCCGGGAAGGAGTTGGTAGTGGACCGGGAAGAGGTGGAGGCCGGGATACCCGAGGATGAAAAACTCGCTGTAAGATACTCATTCTCCGATTTTGCAGCAAAAACGATAAAGGAGATCGATAGAGAGCTGGCATCCTACCTGAACCGGGAACCCGAAAAATACCTTTGTGTCAACCTCAACAAGGCCTCGAGATCCCAGATAATCAAAAATCTGTTGGAAGAGGGATTTACCGCCCGGAAGGGAGAATTAAATACATGTGTGGTAACAGATGACAATGCCCGTTATTCCAAGGTAATAAAGAACGGCCTGGCCCATGTGCAGGATCAGGCCAGTCAGTTCGTGGCCCAAGTCGCAGCGGACCTTGGGGACAACATAATGGATTACTGCGCTGGCAGCGGAGGCAAAACCCTGGCTATAGCGTCAATAAGGAAGAACAAGGGGATTTTGGCGGCCCATGACAAGAATGAAAAAAAGCTCAGAGCGTTGACGGAAAGGGCGGAAAAACACGAGGCGGAGGTGGAAATCTTGGACCGGCCAAAGGAGGAATACGACATGGTTCTCGCGGACGCACCCTGTTCCGGCCTTGGTGCTGCCAGAAGAAATCCCGAAGCTAAATATGTGGTGGATGCGGATGACTTTCCGGTTGTGCAGCTTGACATACTCAAAAAGGCCGGCCGCCATGTGGCAGCGGGCGGACACCTGGTATACTCGGTGTGCACCTTTACCAGCCAGGAGACAAAAGGCGTGGTGGATAAATTTTTGAATGATGGTAAGTTCAAACCCGTGGAGGCATCCCATTTCGGACTCTCCCACACCAGACTGACATATCCTGAAGTAAAAGGTGGAGACATCTTCTACCTTGCCGTGTTGAAAAAGGCTGCCCGTGCATAAAGCAATATTTATGTCGAATAATGACTTTTCCCACAACATGGCAAGCAAAGAGCATGACTTCAAGTGCAAGGTGGTCCTTGTCGGGGACAGCGGTGTGGGAAAGAGAAGCCTGGCCAAGCAGGCAACTATCAACGTTCTCAAGGACGATTTTCTGGACAGGTTCGGTGTCGTTATGACACTTTATAACATAAGGGCAAAGGACAAGGCAAGAACAATAAACATGTCCATCATGGTGTGGGACATTACCGGAGCACTAAGAAAGGGCAAACTGAGGGACAGCTACAGCTACGGAGTGCAGGGCGCGATAGTAGTGGCCGACGCATCGAGACCGGAGAGTATCGAACACGTAGGGTATTGGGGCGAGGACCTTACAAAGAAATTCAAAGATATAGAGGTGGTATTCGTCCTTAACAAGGTGGATCTGTTACAGGTGGAAGGAGTGGAAAAAGCAAGGAAGAAGATGAGAGAATATACCGACAAATATCAAGGGCCCCTGATACTGACAAGCGGCCCCCTTAATATGAACGTGCAAAAACCTTTCGTCGAGATAGGCAAGAGAATATATCAGAAAAATTACGGGGACGGCGGTGAATTCACCACCGAACCTCCTGGTAAGGACCGTCTGTTGAAAGCGAGGACGACAAGAAAATAAACCCGTGTTACATCTAAGATGTGTGAATAATTTAGACATTATACCTATTGAATGTGGGAAAAGTAATATATATAGTTTTCAAATTACCTTAATGCATAATACCGAGAAGAGGAGGCCATCGGGGTGGATAATAACGATGTGGATAGCGAGATAATCGAAAGAGGGCTGTTGGAACTAGTTGAACTCATAACGCCTCAGCGTATGAAACAGATAGATTTCTCCATCCTGGACATGGACGAGGTCAAGCTTCTTCTCAAGTGCTCCCTGCTAAAACTCAAGGTTCCCAGGCTTACCAAGGGAGATATTCGTCTCCACTTGGGAGAGGAGGATTGGACCATCCTGAAACTTACCGAGAAGAAGGTTGAGGATGCTGAAAAACATTTCAAGGGGCCTATCAACGATTCCGAGATATACGTAAGGCTGGCTAATGCCCTGATGCTTACGGGTAACGTTGAGAAGGCCGAGCATTTCCTGGATAGGGCGGTGGAGATAGAGCCAAGGAACGGCATCGTTTGGCATCAACTGGGAGCGGTGTTGGACAAGCTGGGACGTTTCGAGGAGGCCATGCGCTGCTTCGACAGGGCCACCAGATACGATCCTGATTTGCCTGTCGTCTGGATGAGCAAGGCCTCCGCGCTCAGCGACCTGGGCAACGAAGAGGAAGCACTGAAGGCCTTGGAGAAGGCAGCGGAGCTTGAACCGGACAACCCGGAGGTTTGGCAGGAGCTTGGCAACAAGTTGTACAACCTGGGAAGATTTTCCGAGGCAAAGGAATCCTACGAGAAAGCTAATTACATCAAAGGCGTGGTGGGCGAGGTCGCGGAAAAGGAGGAGATGGAGATCCCCAAGGAAGGGATGCTTGCCGAGGACAAAAACCTTATTAAAAAATCACAGAGCATACTCGAAAGAGGCAAGAAGCTGGGTGCCGACGTTTCGGAGGCCGAGGTTTTCTATAAAACCGGACAGGAAGAGACTGAAAAGGGCAGGTACGAAGAGGCCCTGGAGCATATGAAGGTGGCCATAACGGAGGCGGAGAGGGCGATTAGGAAAAGGGTGGAGGAGGCAGTAGAAACAGCTGAAAAAAAGGTCTCTTATGCCAAGGTCTACGTGACAGTGGATAAGGCCGATCTCATCCTGAACCAAGCCAAGGACCTTATGGAAGGGGGCAACTTCGAGGAAGCCCTTGAAATGGCGGACAGAACGGTCTATACACTGGAAATAACAAAGAAAGAGCACAAGAGCGCGGCCAACGCCATACAGAACTCCTGGGCCAAGATATCGGAGGCAAAGGAGAAGAAGGCGGACACAAGTACCGCCGAGGCCCTGCTCAAGGAAGCTAGGGACGCCTTGAAAAAGGGGGAATACGGCCATGCCAAGGAGTTTGCGGACCAGTCCATCAAACAGATAGTGGAGCCGAAAGCATTGTTGGGCAAAACCTGCGCCGCCGAGCTCATGGAAATACGCACCAAGCTTGTGGAGGCGGAGAGGATTGGCATAGATATCAGCGAACTTTGGAAGAAATTGGAAAAGGCGGATGCCCTGTTCGACCAGGAGGAATTCGAGGAATCCCAAAAGGTGGTCAAACAACTGATGGAAGACCTGGAAAACACCAGGGACGAGTATTATATGAAGAACACAGTCGAGATGATGATGGCCGTAAGAAGCGCGGTGGGGGAGATGAGGGGATACGGGTTCGGCGACGACAAGACCATTGCCAACGTGGAAACAACCCTGGACCTCTGCGAGAAACATTTTGAGGAGAAACAGTTCAAGGAGGCGTACGACAAGATCACCAAGGCACATCTCAAGGTCCAGGAGATGAAAGCGGATTTCATTATGAAAGAGAGGGACAAACTGGAGGGACAGTTCAGGGACATTCTCATGGTCCTAAAGCAGGTCAGGGCAAATACCTCGCCCCTGGAAAGCATATACAATCTCTATCAAGAAAGGGTCTCGGAAGGGAAGATGGAAGAGGCTTTCGACAATATAAAGAGAGCGCTTTCCAATGCAAACGATATGATCAAGAAGATACACGATGAACAGTTCTCGGAGCTAATGAGAAAGGTTGAGGGCAGGCTCATCGACCTGGAAAAGACGGCCAAAGACCATTCGCTGGAAGACGAATACGGAGAGCTGACTCACAGGGCCGAGGCCATAAAGAAGAAGGACTGGGGCGAGGACTACATGGAAGCTATATCCGGCATAGTCGAGCTCATGGAGAGCCTTGACGAACTCGAGATGAGAGGCCTTACCAACAGGTTCAACAAATACTTCGGGAGGATAGAGGCCGAGGTCCAAAACATGAAGGACCTGGGTATAGATGTTAAGGACATGGAGAATATGCTCAAGACTTCCTTAATGCTAAAGGAGGAGGGTGAATGGGAGGACGCCATGGAGACGCTGAAGAACATCGAGAGCCTGATGGGTCAAAAAGATATGAGAAGAAGGATGGAATATACCGCCAAGAAATTGAACGAGATAATGGATATGATAAACATACTCAGGGAAAGGGGGCAGTCGGTGGACACTTACGAGAAGGAACACGATCATATCAAGAGACTGTTCGCCAGCAAGGAATACCTGGAGGCGGAGAATTCTGTTAACGAGCTCTACCAACGCTTGGATAAAACCATTTCAAAGATCAAACGGGAAGAGGCGCTGGAAGCGGTCAGACAAGGAAAACTCGAATTGGACAACATGGAGGACATCAAGATCCCGGAGGCGGAAAAGGAAATTCATAAGGCGGAAGAGGCCATCGAGGCCGAGGATTACGATCTAGCCTTGGAAATGGTGGAAAACGCCCATCAGCTGATCAACAAGGAAAGCACGAGACTCAGGGCAATGAACACCCTCAAGAACACAAAAGAAATGATAAAAGACTTCGAGAGGGAGGGAATGGACCTTTCTAATGTCAAGAAGGTGTTCGAATCCGCCAGACCTTTGATGGAGGTGGGGAACTACGGTAAGGCCATCGAGATAGCCGACGAGGCCAAGTCGATGATGAAAAACATTGAAAAGGAGCTAAAGAGCAAGAGCAAAAGCGTAATCGATGCTATACTCGAGGTCCAGGGAATGATAGTGGACATCAAGTCCAAGGGCGGAAAGGTCGCTGAGATGGAGGGGATCGTGGCAGAGGCCAGATCCAGGTACCATAAAAAGGACCATAAGGGTGCCATAAAGCTCCTGAGCAAGGCAAGAAAAGAGGCAAACAACATGAAGGAGCTCAGGGAGCTTATCTCCGAGCTCAAGGATATCAGGGGAGAGATCGATCTGGCCAAGGAAGAAGGCATTGAAGTGGAGCGAGTGGAAGAAGTATTCAAGAAAGCGGAACCGGCCCTTAGGAAAAAGGATTTCAAGAAGGTAAGAAAGATCGTGGATAAGATAAGGGAAGTATTGGACATCCTGAAAAAGAAGAAAGAGCTGGAGGACACCATGGGCGAGGTGGTCAAGAGGTTCAACATGCTCTCCTCCAAGGGCGTCAAGTTCAATATCGACATGGACGAGTTCCAAAGAGCCAATGGTATGTTGAAAAACTACAAGATAGAAGAGGCCGAGAAACTCATATCGAGCCTGAACGGGGATCTGGAGACCATAGAAAAGAACTACCTGGAGGTCGTGGATATCATCAGCGGCGCCCAGCTGCTTATAAAACAGGCCAAGAAGAGGGGTATACCCACTGTTCACGTGGAGGGGAAGATGAGAAAGGTGGTGGAGCATCTGGCCAAAGGCGAGTACGGGACCGCCCTGGGATTTGCCGAGGAAATCGAGCTGGAACTGGAGGAGACCTTGGAGGTGGGCGGGGACTTGAGTGACATGATCTCCCTCATCGAGATAAAGTTCAAGGAACTCAAGGACGAGGGGATTACAACCAGGGAACTGGAAACAAAGGTGGAAAGGATAAAGGTAAAGATGGAGAGGGGGGAGCTGAAGCAGGCCCTGACCGATGCGGAGGACCTGCTGGAGGACATCGAGCGATTCCGGCAGAGACATGAAGAACTCGTTAAAAAAGCTGATTTCTGCAAAGCCATGCTTGATCTGGGGCGAAAACAGGCCGTAGACACAGCAAGGGCCCATGTTTACTTCGACCAGAGCATTCTGGCCAGAAACAGGGGCGATTATCAGCGGACCGAAGAGCTCTTGGATAATGTTATTAACAACCTGAAGGAAAAGGGCATGGAAATACCCGATGAATAGAAATATCTCGACAATTTAAGGCTTAGCATGTATCAATCGCGTTTTTCTAGCTTTTCTAGTCTTTTCTAGCTTTTATGGTTTTTCATTTTTTTGTCATGAACATCATTTTCGGACTGGCCGTAACCCCCGCCACCAGGCGTCATTATCAATACCTCGTCTCCCGGACCCAAATCGATCGTGGCCCTTCCCCCGATGCTCTCTCTTTTATTAGACCTAATAACAATATTTGACCCCCTGGAAGCCTGGCCACCACCCATCAGACCCTCTGGCGGATGCCTCCTCCGGCCGCTTATGATGCTGAACACGCAGGGTTCCAAGACACGGTAATGTTTTATTATACCCTCACCACCTCTCCATTTCCCGCCACCGCCACTTCCGTGACGAAGGCCGTAGCCCAGGCATTGAATCGGATATGTGGCCTCTATAACCTCTACCGGAGTGTTCTTTGTGTTGGTCATGTACACGTGGACCCCGCTTTCACCCTCGTAACCAAGAGCTGCCCCTGCACCCCCGCCTATGGTCTCATAGTAAGTAAAACGGTTATTGCCAAAGGAGACGTTGTTCATTGTTCCGTGAGACTGGGCAGGAAGGGAAACATACCGGGAAAAGGCCTTGAGCAGGCAGTCCACCACCCTTTGTGACGTCTCCACATTGCCTCCCACCACAGCTCTCCCTCTGGGCGGGTTTAGGATGGTGCCCTCCGGGACCCTTATGTCAAAGAATTCATAGAATGTAGAATTCGACGGGACGTCCCCGCCCAGTAATGTCCGGAAGAAGAAATACACGGCCGAATGGGTGACTGCAAGGGGAGCGTTCAGGTTATCTCTGGTGGAAGGGGAAGTGCCTGAAAAATCCACCATTATTTTCGTACCGACTTTCACCCGTACTCTAATAATGCTCTCTTCCACCGTCTCCATTATCTCCTCGCCTTGATATGTTCGAGTTGGGATATTTAAGAGCCTCTTCCTAACCAATCTTCGGGTATAAGTCCGTATCTCTTCCCTCAGCTCCACGAACTTATCCTTTCCGTGTCGATCGATAAAATCCATCACTGAACTTTGGCCGTAATTATTTGCCCCGACCTGGGCCATGATGTCCCCTTCCCTCTCCTCCGGCGTTCTGGTATTGGCAAGCAGAATGGACAAAATATCCCGGTCCGGCTCTCCCTCTCTAATAAATTTCAGCGGAGGTAATATGAGGCCTTCCTGGAAGATATCATTGGATAATCCGGGCATGGAGCCCGGAGCGATGCCGCCTATGTCAGCGTGATGTGCCCTGTTGCCTACATATCCCACCAGCTCTTCGTCAAAATAGATTGGTTTGTACAAGGTAATGTCCGGGAGATGAGTTCCACCCATCATAGGATCGTTAAGCAGAACCTGGTCACCGTCCTCCAGATCCAGGCCCATATTAAGCAATGGGAGGTGCATTGAGCCCAGATGTACCGGTATGTGCTCGGCCTGGGCAAGCATGGTGCCACTGGGGCCGAAAACGGCACAGGAAGCGTCCATCCTTTCCCTGATGTTCGGGGAATAGGAGCTTTTCCTCAGTATAATGCCCATCTCCTTGGCTATGGACCCCAAGTTTTGGAACATTATTTCGAACTCCACCGGATCCAAGGTCAATCACGCTCCAGTTTCATCACGTTCCGTTTGTCCAAATTCGCGGTCCAACCATTGTTCACCATTACCGTGGTGGTCTCTTCCTCCACCACGCACGGTCCCTTTACGGATCGGCCTTGGAAATTCCTTTCGTATACCTCTATCTTTCCCTCACCGTAAAGTTCTCTTCTGGATTTCACGGCCGGATCCCTCCCCTTCCACTCACTTAATGCCAGGGAGTTCGGGGGCATTTGGGCCAGCATTTTGACGTTCACCACCTCAACCGGTCTGGACGGGGTGAAAAAGCCGAACAGGGCCTCGTGTTTTTGATTGAACGCCCCGGTCAGGTCCCTGCAATATGGGACGTTTATATTATGGCCTTGGCCTCGATAACGCATATCCAACGACA
>CAZUZU010000019.1:5321-5791 GCA_964624865.1 uncultured archaeon | reverse complement strand
TTGTCTCCAAGCGAATCTTTCATCTTTTCCCGGAACGAGCCCAACGCCTTCTCTATGGACCCGAAGCTCTTCTCCAAGGGGGCGAGGATGGTTTGTACATAATCTAACCTTAGGGGTGAGAACATAATGCCAAGCGCAGAAAAAGTCCCTGCCATCGGCGGTACGATAACCTCTCGGATTCCAATTTGTTCGGCAAGAGAACAGGCATGCATCGGGCCCGCTCCGCCGAATGCGATCAGGGCAAAATCCCTGGGATCATGACCGCGGCCTATGCTAATACGTTTTAGGGCGGACGACATGTTATTATTTACTATTTGAAGAACGCCCCGGCATAGTACATTCGGGGACATTCCAGCGGCCTTGGAAAGTTTCTCAAGTGCTTCAATTGACCGCTCCTTGCTCAGGGGAATGGAGGATATCTCCTCTCCCAAAACACCGACGATGAGGTCAGCGTCGGTTACACAGAAATC
>CAZUZU010000019.1:0-5311 GCA_964624865.1 uncultured archaeon | reverse complement strand
AATCCCGCCCACCTTGATTATAACACGCGGGTCCCGGGCTGCTCCCTGCGCTTTTCGGACCCACCCTGACCGCTCCGCCCTGATCCACCCAGGCAATGCTTCCTCCCCCGGCCCCGATGCTCTCTATATCAATAGTGGTGCTCTTTATAGTTAAGCCGCCCATGTTCACTGTATCAGTAAACAAAGGGGTGGAGTTTACTAACGCCGATACATCAGCGGAGGTCCCGCCCATATCGTATATAATGGCATTCTCTACTCCCATCTGCTTGCAAAGTGCCTCGGAGGCGGCCACTCCCCCAGCGGGGCCCGAAACCAGCAGATCGGTGGCAGATAGAAGGGACGGGGGGGACTTTCCTCCGTTTGATTTTATCACATAATAATCCTCATTGACCGCGCTCAATCTCTCCAAGTACTCGGATACCAGCGGCTTGATGTATCCCTCCACGGCCAGGGTGGAGAATCTTTCGTATTCCCTTATCTCCGACCGGATCTGGTGGCTTGCTATGACCAATGAGAAATAAGGCTCAAGTATCTCTACGGCCCGGACCTCGTTCCGGGGATTGGAATAGGAGCTCAAGAAACCCACCAAGGCAACATCCACTTTGGAAGAAAATCTCTCAGCCTCACGGACCAGGGAACCCTCCTCTAGTCCCTTTTCCACGGAGCCGTCCGTCAGCACCCTCTCGTCGACCTCCACCACGTAACTGAAGGGCGGTACCTGCTTACGGGGCAAAAGGCTGTAGACATTTGTTCTGGACTGACGACCGATCTTAAGCACGTCCTTGAAACCCTTGGTGGTAAAGAACACGGTGGAAACGCCCTTTCCCTCCAGAAGAGCGTTAACCGCCACCGTTGTCCCGTGAGAGAAATGACTTATTTTCTCTGACTCAAGCTCCACTATTATACCCTCGCTGGGGTCTTTGGTGGTGGGTCTTTTATAGGCACTGATCTTTCCCGATTCCATACACACGTAGTCGGTGAACGTGCCTCCCACATCGGTGGAAACTTTCATATGTTTTGGACAATAGGCAAGTCAATATTAATGCTTTCCATTAATCGATATTCTTCTTTTTTTACACTGGAAACATAGGTAATTAAAAGATAGGGATTTCCTAATGTTATAGGGACCGATGTGCACAACATATTGTGTTATATATAGATTGAGGCACAACATATATGGCAAAATATAGAAAGGTTTATATATTTCAAGTGTAATCTAGGTGTTGTGTCTCACCTCACAGAAGGCACAACATATTGTGGTTTCGGCCATATATAAGCCCCTTATTAAAGGCCGTCTCTAACACAAGGATATGAAGCAATTAACAGGTGTGATGGCGATATGAAATGCCCGTTCTGCAGCAATCTGGAAACAAGGGTGGTTGACTCCCGCTACGTAGCCGAGATCGATTCGATAAGAAGGCGAAGGGAATGCGCTTACTGTAACGAGAGGTTCACTACCTACGAGAGAGTGGCCACCTCCCCTCTGGTGGTAAAGAAAAAGGACGGACGGAGGGAGCCGTTCAGCGACGAGAAGCTTCAGAACGGTATATTACTCGCCTGCAGGAAGAGGCCCTTGAGCCCTGACGACATCAACAGGATCGTCAAGGAAGTGACCGCCAGGTTAAGGGAAATGGACGCCAACGAGGTGGAGTCACCTACCATTGGCAACTTCGTAATGGATGCGCTCCTGGAGGTGGACGAGGTGGCCTACATCAGATTTGCTTCGGTGTATAAGGAATTCGATGACATCCAGGGTTTTGTCCGTGCCATTGAAAGAATAATGAGTGAAAAGGAACAAAGCGGAGGAATAGAAGATGAAAACAAAGAGAAGTGAAGATAAAATGAGCGTATTTCTGTCAAAGGACGATCTAGAACAGCTGATGGAAGGCAAGAGGATATATGATGGAGATGTATCCCTGTACTATAAGGCAAATCTGGCCGCCAAAGGGGAAAGATGCCCGGTCTGCGGTACCGGAACGGGAAAGACCGGAAGGTGCAGCGTTTGTCCGAGCTGCGGATGGAGCAGCTGCCCGACACTATGATTCAGATACAGGGAGGTGCATAAGATGGAATTAAGCGATAATGCAAGGACCGTGTTGGAAAAGAGATATTTGAGAAAGGATAAGAACGGAAAGCCCATTGAGAGCGTGGAGGAGCTCCTGCGCAGGGTAGCGGCAAACATAGCGGAGGCGGAAAGATTCCACGGGGCCAGCGAAAGCGATATCAAGGCCCTGGCAAACGAATTCTACCAGATGATGGACAAGAAGGAGTTCATGCCGAACAGCCCCACGCTGATGAACGCGGGCAGGGAACTCCAGCAGCTGTCCGCCTGCTTCGTTCTCCCTGTGGAGGACACCATGGAAAGCATATTCGACACCCTGAAATACGCGGCTCTCATCCATAAAAGCGGAGGGGGGACGGGTTTCGCATTCAGCAGGATACGACCGAAGAACGATGTTGTGCTCTCGACCATGGGCGTTTCAAGCGGCCCCATATCCTTCATGAAGGTCTATAACGCTGCCACTGAGGCAATAAAACAGGGAGGGACGAGAAGGGGGGCGAACATGGGCATTCTGAGGGTGGACCACCCCGACATCATGGATTTTATAACCTGCAAGGAAGAAGAGAGGAACCTGGCCAACTTCAATATCTCAGTTGCGGTGACCAAGGAATTCATGGAGGCGTTGAAGGAGGGCGAAAGCTATCCCCTGGTCAACCCGAGAACGAGGCAGGAGGTTGCCAGGGCGGATGCAAAGGAGGTTTGGGAAAAGGTGGTCGGTATGGCATGGAAGACCGGCGATCCGGGGGTTATCTTCCTGGATAAGGTGAACGAGGCAAATCCCACCCCAGATGCGGGTGAGATCGAGTCCACCAACCCCTGCGGCGAACAGCCGCTACTCCCCTTTGAGAGCTGCAACCTGGGATCCATAAACCTGGTCGAGATGGTGAATGAGAGCGGAAAGTTAGATTGGGAAAAGATGAGAAAGGTGGTCCGAACTTCGGTACATTTCCTTGACAATGTCATAGATATGAACAACTATCCGCTGAAACAGATAGAAAAGAACACAAAGGCGAACCGGAAGATAGGGCTGGGCGTAATGGGCTGGGCAGATATGCTGATACAAATGGGAATACCTTACAACTCGGAGAAAGCCCTCGAACTGGCCGAGAAGATTATGAAGTTCATCCAGGAGGAAGGCTACAAGAAATCCGAAGAGCTGGCCGAGGAAAAGGGCGTGTTTCCCAACTGGAGGGGCAGCGTTTTCGACCACCAGGGAAAAAAGATGCGAAATGCCACCATCACCACCATTGCCCCTACCGGCACCATAAGTATAATAGCAGGGGCAAGCAGCGGTATCGAGCCCCTTTTCGCCGTGGCCTTTGTTCGAAACGTGCTTGACGGGGAAAGGCTGATCGACGTTAACCCGACCTTTAAGAGGATAGCCTTGGACAAGGACTTTTACAGCGAAAAACTAATGGAGGCGATAGTTTCCCACGGTACCATCCAGGACATCATAGAGATCCCGGATTCTATTAAAAGGATGTTCGTAACCGCACATGATATCAACCCCGAGTGGCACGTGAGGATGCAGGCCGCCTTCCAGAAGTACACTGATAACGCTGTTTCCAAGACAGTAAACCTGCCTCATAGCGCGTCGGAGGAAAACGTAAAGTACGTATACGAACTGGCATATGATCTGGAGTGCAAAGGCGTTACCATATACAGGGACAAATGCAAGAGCGCCCAGGTAATCGAGGTGGGGGTAAAAGAAGAGGGCGGTGAGCCCGTTGCTGTCGAGGCAAAGGCTGAAAAACCAGGTGTTCTGGGCATAAGGCCCAGGGAAAGACCGGCAATGACCACTGGAGCGACCGTGAAAACAAGAACGGGATGCGGTAATCTGTATGTTACTATAAACGAGGACAAAAAAGGTATAGCCGAGGTATTCTCCCGCATGGGAAAGAGCGGGGGATGTGCGGCATCACAGAGCGAGGCCATCGGAAGACTGGTCTCCCTGGCCTTGAGATCGTTTATTGATCCCGAGGAAGTGATCAATCAGCTGAGAGGCATCAGGTGCCCGAGACAGATAGTCACCCCGGAGGGACCGGTGTACTCATGCCCGGACGCGATATCAAAGAGCCTTGAGAAATATCTGGACAAGACCAGGAACATACAGTACGAAAAGAACGACCTTTTATCAGATAGCGGAGAGGTACCCGAGTGTCCGGAATGCGGGGCAATGGTCTATTTCCAAGAAGGATGCCTAAAATGCCCCTCCTGCGGCTGGTCCAGGTGTTAGGGAAGGAATCTCTTTCACTTCCTTAACTCTTCCTTTTTTTTAATTAGGAGTATAGCTATGGGTATCGCTATAAAAATAACAACAAGAACGATAGAGGCAATTTTCATTACGGGCATCTCCCCGTCCTCTTCCTTAGGCCCCCGAAGATGCATGATGCCGCAGTCCTGGTCCTCGGTTGATTCTATCTCCAGCGATTTTTCCGCATCGCCCCAGGTGCCTCCGTAACATTTCAACTCTATGGTGTCCCCGGTATCCCAGACCAATCTCCCGCCGTCCCGACCCACTGCATTCGATAGGTCGATAAGCCAATACCCCTGCTCTATGCGGGAGGCCAATGGCATGGACGTCTGAGACGGGGTTACTATCCAAGCTACTACCGCCGCACCGTCCCCCAAGGTCCCGTCGCTCAACTTGACTTGACCGTAAATTGTATGCGACGGGGAGGAAAAAGATACATTCACTGTTTCAAACTCTCCGGACTGCACGGTTTTAGAACCTGAAGATAACCGGTATTCGTAAAGCGTGGAGGGCTGCAGGCCCCACAGGTCGACCAGATATATCCCGGTTTTAGATTTGAGGTCCATATCCTTGGTCCCGGTTTCCCCGCTCTTTGACGTGTAGTCCAGGTCCAGCGGCCAGGACTCCGTAAAAAGAACGATGTCCGCACCGGAAGATGTGATGTTCGCTACAATGGCCGGGGAGAGGGGCCCATCGGCCCCCTTTGCCCCAAAATCCAATAAGGCGGTATTAAATATCAAGGTAGCTGTAATCAAGCACAATACGATCCGATGACCCTTCATATTTACGTCCCCGAGCAGAGGATTTACTTCTTCTTTACTGTCTTTTTTACCGGGCCTTTCTTGGCCGGGGCGGGTTTCTTGGCCGGCACGGGCTTCTTGGCTGCCATGGGCTTCTTGGCCGGCATGGGCTTCTTGGCTGCCGCGGGCTTCTTGGCCGGCATGGGCTTCTTGGCCGGCACGGGCTTCTTGGCCGGCATGGGCTTCTTGGCTGCC
>CAZUZU010000018.1:4052-23416 GCA_964624865.1 uncultured archaeon | reverse complement strand
GCCGTCGTTCAGGGTGAAGGCCAGCTCCTGGATCGCTGTGGAACCCGCCTCCCTGATGTGATAGCCGGAGATGGATATGGTGTTCCACCTGGGCACGTGCTTGGACCCGTACTCGAAGGTGTCCACGATGAGCCGCATGGACGGTTCGGGGGGATAGATGTAGCTCTTCTGGGCGATATATTCCTTGAGGATGTCGTTCTGGATGGTGCCGCCGATGACTTCGGGTGATATCCCCCTGCTCTCAGCCATCGCGATGTAGAAGGCCCATACTATGCTGGCCGGGCCGTTGATGGTCATGGAGGTGGTGACCTCGTCAACAGGAATGTCCTTGAACAGGATCTGCATGTCCTTGAGCGAGGACACCGCTACCCCGCACTTGCCGAACTCGCCCTCGGCCAGGGGATGGTTCGTGTCCCTGCCGTACAAGGTGGGGTAGTCGAAGGCCACGCTCAGACCGGTCTCCCCGTGGTCAAGGAGATACTTGTACCTCTCGTTTGTCTCCTCCGCCGAGCCGAAACCGGCGAACTGTCTCATGGTCCACAGGCGGCCTCGGTACATGGTGGGCTGCACCCCTCTGGTGAAAGGATACCGGGAGGGGAACCCGAGCTTTTCAAGATAGTCCCAGTCGGGTAGATCGGTAGGGGTGTACAACCTCCCCACCGGCATGGAGGACGTGGTGATGAACTCCTCCGTCCTCTCGGACCACTTCTCCAGGGCCGGGTTCAGCGTTTTTTCTTCCCATTTCTTCTTTTCCTCTTCTATTTTTTCCTGATCACACATATATCCCACCTCTAGTATTCTACTCCCTCGCGGGCCTGCACTCCCTGTTGATAGGGATGCTTTATCTCTTTCATCTCGGTAACGTAATCCGCAATATCCAATATCTCTTGCGGTGCGTATCGACCGGTGAGCACCAGCTCCAGATTGGGAGGCCGGGCCTTTATCATGGCCAGGACCTTGCCCAAGGACACCAGCTTGTAGTCGAGGGTGATGTTCATCTCGTCCAAAACGACGAGTTCATACCCGCCGGAGGAGATGACCTCCTTGGCCCTGGCAAGGCCCTTCTCGGCCAGCTCTATGTCGATGGGCTCCGGATTTTCCTTGTTGACGAAATCGGGCCTGCCGTACTGCTCTATCTCGGCCCCCAGTTTCTTTACCCCCTCGAGCTCGCCGTACCGGATCTGGCCCTTCATGAACTGGATGACCACGGCCTTATGGCCCTTGCCAACCGCCCTTACCACCAGGCCAAGGGCCGCGGTGGTCTTGCCCTTGCCGTCCCCGGTGTAGCAGTGCACCAGGCCTTTCCTTGTTTCCTCCTCAGCCTCAGCCAATCTCGGGACACCTCATCAGACCTTAAGTGGGTATAAATAATAATTATTTCGGTATTTTTCCGTTTTCCACCTCGCCTTTTCCAGCATCCCGGGCGTCATGTCCACTCCGATCACCCTTCCCTCAGGGCCCACTATCTTGGCGGCCAGGAAGCAGTCGAAGCCCGAGCCCGAGCCAAGGTCTACAACCGTTTCGCCGGGCCGTATCCTGCCCGTGGCAACGGGATTGCCGCACCCCAATCCCAGGTTCGCATCTGCAAAGGAAGCGATCTCGTCATCACTTTAGCCTATTATCTTGGATATATTTTCGGAGCCACGGTCCTTACCGCCACAGGAACAGCAACCCCCTTCCTCCGCTACCTTGGAATAGTGATCCTTTACGATCTTTTCCCGCTTCTTTTTAATGCCTTCCTCTGACATCATATCACTGGCTTTCCATGATCATCCCGATATTAATCGTTTATCTTAATAGAGTTCCGCAGGAGTATGACGTGGCGGCGAACTTCAATCGGATCCCCGGTTGAGGGTGGCCACGTATCCAAACCCGAACAAGGCGATTATAAGCCCCTTGATCACGGTTGTGGGCAGGAACTTATCCGCCGTTATGTGTCCGTTGACAAGGGCGTAGGCCTCGGCAATGAACAGACCGGCGACGACTATAACGGTAAGCACGGCAACGAAGCGCCTCTCCATCGGCTTCCGATAAGCCCATGCCAGAAGCAGGGTCCAGCCCAGCATCAGGGAGGCGCCGTAGCCCATTGCCAGGAAATAGCTCCCCGTGAATGCTGTGACACCCCATATCGCGGTTGCCATCTCGGGTATCAACATGGGCACCAGCGTAATCGCGTCCATCACCGCCCCGACCAGGAAGGCCAACCTGAGCCATTTTTCACCACGGATCATTTGCATCGTCTCGGGGACATTTAGAACAGACAAATATAAATAGATATCCGCGATACTTTGGAAGAGCACAGACCCAAACATCACCTCTAATTGCCAATAAGGAAAAGGATCAAAAAATATAGAGGAATATTTATAAATTATATAGATCACGCTTCTTTCTCAATAACATTAATTCGATATTTTCACTTGAAATGTTGGTTCATGTTTGCCATATATAAGGTTTTTTTGACAACCTATAAATAGTGGAAACGCAATCACCTATTTGGGGGAGGGAAAAGGCCCAAAGGACGTGCATTGGATTCCATGTGAATCGAATGCCATGGAAGCAACGTCTTCGGACGGACGCTTCCGGCCAAGCGTTCCGCTTCGGCGGGATGCAAGGTGGCGCATTCGCAACCAGTAGGTGCCCACGCGGTTAAAACAGTAAGATGGCTTCGGTCATCCCTCAGTGCTCTGCCCGGTACCTCCCGTCTCTGCTTCGGCAGGGAAAGGCGGTAGCGACCTCGGTCGTTGGACAGAGTTCCGCACAATCACCTTGGAAGATGGCTTCGGCCATTCTCCGAAGTGACCGGTGTTCATTCCGGACCAAGGTCTCGGCCTTGGAAAAGGGATGACGGCTTCGGTCGTTACATCGGAACCAAAGGGAAACCAAGGCTCTCTTCGGAGAGTTAAAGTAACCCGGCACCAAGCTGGTAGGTGGCACATGGATAAAAATGTGCAAAAAAAGTCTGTTGGGAAACTTGCCTCCCCTTCTTTTCACAATAATTATGTAGGCAAAACAATGTAGACCCAATTATTCCGTATATATTTCGGTGGAGATCGTGAGATCGTATTCGTTACCCTGGTCGGTATATATGAGGGGCGAGAAGCTGTTCACGTTGTCCCCCGCCTCCACCATGGTCACCGTAACGGTCCACTCTCCGGTGCCGTTGTTCGATCCCGCCGATTGGTGAGAGAACTCTATGCTCACCGTAATGGTCTTTGACGAGCCGTGCTGGTTGGAGCCCTCTTCGGAATATGACACCTCTCCCTGAGACACATCCAACCGGAAGGTGTCCGGCTGGTTCTCCCAGGTCCTCGGGGATATGCCCACCCTTTGGAAATCGGGCTCGTCCTCCCAGGTCAGGCTTACCTCTATGGATTTTAGCAACTGTCCCTTCTCCAAGGGCACGCTAACTGTCTGCACGTCGCTTTCTCCTTCGGCCAGGTAATTGCCGCTCTGGTTGCCCGGTCCGGCAGCGACCTTTAATTTATCAAGGGAGAAGGCGGGCAGTTCTTCCTCCGCCCCCACGCCGTAGAAGGTGTAGGTTCCCATGGCAAAGGTACCTGCAAGGACCAATGGTATTAGTATCAGGGGCATCACCATGGACGCCTTGTGATCGAAAATGCGGAATAGGAATGGGGCCTTGTAATCCTCCCTCATCTCCTCGAGCTCCTCCACATATTCCTCGCCCCGGTCCATTGCCTCGATCTCCTTTGACCTTCTTACAATATCCTGCCCCCACTTCTTGTAGTATATCATAAAACCCAGCAATATGAAGAAGCCGAAGGCGATGACTATGCCTAAAAAGAAATGGGGACGCATCATCCTTGCGCCCACCGCGTCCACCAGCAGACCGAAAGCAAAGGCCCCCCCGAAGATGCCCATGAACGAGGCCAGAAAATTGCATCCGATATAGGCGGATACCTTCTCCTTGGGGGCCAGCTTCGACACGAATGAAAGGTATCCCGGCGCCACCATGAACTCCCCCACGGAATAAATTATGATCGCCAGGATGGCGATGATCCATACCTGCATGAAGAAGGCCAACAGTATGAAACCGATTAGGTAGATCAAAACGCCCCCCATCAGGGCCTTGATGGACTCGATCTTCTCCACCAGGTTTGCCAGAGGTATGCCGAACAATATTATGGTGCCGGGGTTAAAAACGCCTAGAAGGATTATGGGAAAGTTCTCTGGAAGGAAATGAAAACCGTACATCACTGTCTGGAAGGGGGCCAGGGTAACGGAGTACATTGCCCAGAACCCGGCAATGAGGAACATCATGATCACGAACTTCCTGTCCGCGAATGCTGTCTTGATATTGTTGTTCACGTCCTTTATGGTCTTAACGTCGCCGCTCCTGGGCACTTCCTTGAATATCAGCACGGCAACAACGATATTCACCAGGAAGAAGACAGAGCTTATCCGGAACACCCAGGCATACATGGACTCTGCCATGTAACCGGACATGAGAAGGGCGGCCCATATCAGGGCAAAGAATGTAGCCGCAAAGTTCACCACCCAATAATATATGCTGTAAGCCAGGTTCCTCTGCTTCTGGGAGGTGCTCTTGGCCACCGTGGATGATACCAGGGGCTTGTAGGTCCCTATACCGAACCCGACGAGCATCACTCCGATGATAGCGGAAGGAATGTTATTGGCAAAGGACAGGAACAGATAGGCAAAGGTGAGTACCGTAAAGCCGATTATCATCTGCTTCCTGTAGCCCACCTTTTCCGCTAGTGCACTGCTGAAAATCGGCATGCCGTACTGGAACGGGTACATGAAAACTGTGAGTATCACGGCCAGCCAGTAGGGAAGCCCGACGTTCCAATGGAAATGGACGGCCAGAATGGGCATCATGGAGTAATACGCGCCCCTCTCCATCAACTCGAAGAATTGGACGGTCCAGTATACCTTTGGAAATTGCCTGATCTTTTGGAGGGTGCTTTCGGCCATGAGCGCTCACCTGGACAGCATAGGTATGGATGGGTAGTATATAAATGGTTCATATCGGAACGGAATATGTGGAGGGCATCGAAATATTTTATATCCTCGACACATACCCATTGAAAAAAAGAGAGAGTGAACATTTTTGGTGGATGAGAGCGGACCCGGGGAAAAGGACGCGGGGAAGGGATCCTTCCGAAGGGTCCTGAGGATAAGGGACCTGCGCTTCCTTTTAGTGGGGCAGAGCATATCGGAGCTGGGCTCTCAGTTCTACATTATAGCTTTGCCTTGGCTTGTGCTCATACTCACCAACGACCCCTTCGTCCTGGGGACCGTCATGGCCGTCGCAGCGGTGCCCAGGGCCATGTTCATGCTCTTTGGCGGGGCGATGACCGACCGCGCCTCGCCCCGAGGCATTCTTATCCTCTCTAATATCATCCGCACCGTAGTGGTCGTGCCCCTAACCATCCTCGTGATTTACGGTTCCATCACCATCTGGCTGATATACGCGCTTACCTTTGTTTTCGGGGTGGCGGACGCCTTTTTCTTTCCCGCTCTTTTCGCGCTTCCCCCCACCATGGTAAAGAAAAGGGACCTCCAGATCACCAATTCCCTGGTCCAGGGCCTTACCCAGTTCACCCTTTTCCTCGGCCCGGTCATAGCAGGCGTGATGATAGCTTTGTTCTCCCAACGTTATTCAGACATGATAGGCGTGGCCTCCGTTCTGGTTGTGGATGCAGCCTCCTTCCTTGCATCTATACTCTTCTTTTGGATGATGAGAAAAAGGAGGAGGGGGAAGACCGAAAAAGGCACGGTCGCCTCGTCTGTCAGGGAAGGCCTGAGCTACATATGGAAGGACGTGACCTTGAGGACCATAGTCCTGGTGACCATGGGAATGACCATGCTGGTCACCGGACCAATAGTCATAGGCATACCCGTGCTGGCAAAGAACCAGCTGCCCCAGGGTGCGGCCGCCTACGGCGCGGTAATGGGTGCTTTCGGCGGCGGCTCCCTGCTGGGAATAGCCATGGCGGGAACGCTTCCCCGCCCGCGACCCTCTGTCATGGGCAAGGTGATCATCCTTTTAATGGGCAGCCTGGGGATAGAGATGCTGATATTTTCACAGGTCGGGACCACCCCCTTGGCCGCATTGATGACCCTTCTCATGGGAGCGGCCACAGGCTACGTTGTCATCCTGATACTAACCTGGCTCCAGCACCGTACGCCAAGGGAGATGATGGGACGAATGATGGGGGTGGCGATGTTCGCCTCGGTAGGCGTGGCGCCGATATCATTTGCCGTGGCCGGAGCGGTGATCGCATGGAGCTACACCTCATTGTACATAGTATCCGGCGTACTGATCCTGGCCATATCGCTGCGGGTCGTAATGATGCCCGAGATAAGAAAGATGGGCGAGGAGCTGTAACACATACCGGACAGACCGGTTCCATTCAGTGAATTTTACATATTGGGCCCAAAGGAATTATAAGATGGCTTGGTCTTACATATCGTTATGTCAAAGATGATCGGAAGCTCTCTCCCGGAAGACGCCTATCAAACGCTGAGGTCGAGGATACCCACCGTTGTTGTGGCCACGGTCTCGGCCAACGGCTACCCGAACACCACGCCCGTACACCTGATATGGGCAAGGGACCGGACAACTCTGGTCATGGGAGTTGCAACATATCACCAAGCCACAAAGAACATTAAAAAGAACCCGAGGGTGATGATATCGCTGTGCGATGAGGGCGATGTGAACGTGTCGATCAGAGGGGACGCCAAGATAATAAAGGAGCCCTTGGACTGTAACGACAAGATATGTGCGGTGGAGGTGGACATCATCGACATCAAGGACGACTCCACTCACTCAATCACAACCACCGGTATTCGGTATAAATGCCGCACCGAGAAGGGTGAAGAATTCATAAAAGGTGTTTTTAACGAGTTAGAAAAAATGAAAATAAAAAAAAATAAAAAATGATGACGGAAGCCATCATTCAAAGGTAAAGTTCTCAGGCAGCTCGGACTCCGGCGTTCCTTCCGGCACCCAGGAAAGATCCATTATGGTATAGGTCGGATCCTTCGTATTGAATATGGGTACCAACCTCATGTCGATCTCCGGCTCACCCACCGACAGGTAGCCCATGAGGATGGTGCAAACATCGTCGAACTCCACGTTCACGAACTTGATGGGCTTGGGCAGGGTGTTGAAAGCCCCTGTCCTCTCGGTTATCATAAATGAGTGGACAGTTGCCGTTTCCTTTGCCTTTTCCGTGATATCCACATGGGTACACTTCACCAGGCAGTCCGGGCAGTGGATCCGGAAGGGCATGTATATCGAGCCGTGACTTTCGCATTTCGGGTTGTCGCACCTTGATGCGATCAGCTTGCCTTTGCCCAGCGATTCGAAGAATTTCGCTTCTCCCCCGTAGGAGTGGATATATGTCATGTCTCTGGGGTTGGTAACACCCATTAGTTTGCCTTCATCGTTCTTTATTGGCTTGTTCGGCGAGATGAAGTGAAACACGCCCGAGGGCTTGTATCTGCCTCCCTTTACGTCCACGGTTCCTCTCTTCTTGTCCTCTTCCTCGCATGCCATGTTGTCCTTCATATTAATCACCTCTCTTCAATACGTGATCGGGATTCTGTAGGATCGTGCAGGTCACATGGGAACCGACACCGGCATGACTGATAGCTAGGCCTCTATTGGCCCCCTTGACCTGGAGGTTCTTCCAGTCGTCAGGTTTCTCCTTGCCGAAGCGGTCCCACTTCCCCTCGTCGCCGTGCATCTCGCCCCAGCGGTTCCACAGGTGCTGTGCGACCTCGACCACCTGCATTATTCCCGTGGCACCCACGGCGTGCATGTTACCGATCAGGCCTCCGGATATATTAGCAGGCAATTTCCCGGGTTCCCCCGTCTGGGGATTGGTATGATAGATATCGCCGGATTCCACGTAGTCCCTGCCCTCTCCGTAGGGCCTTATCCCTATATCCTCGTAGGTCTGGATGTCGCTGATGGTAAAGGCGTCGTGCAACTCCACCATGTCCAGGTCCTCCGTGGGGTCCCGCACACCGGTCATGCGGTATGCGTACCAGGCAGCCATCCTCGCCGCCAGGAATCCGGTAAATCCGGGGTACCTGTCCCCACCAGGGAACCTTTCGCCCAGATCCTCGTACTGGTCCTTGGTCTCGTTGGGCAGCAGAGGTATCTCCATGTCCCTCCTGTCCGCAACCCTCAGGGTATGGCTCCCGGCGCCTATATCGATCCTCAGCGGATTATCGGTCATCTCGTACGCGGTCTTCTCGTCCGCGAGAACGCCGCAGGCCGCGCCCACGCTCATCAGGCAGCAGTCCAGGGCCCTGAGCGGATGGGCAACAACGGGGGAATTTAGCACATCATCCACAGTGATGTCTTTTCCACCGTGGGCATGTGGATTGTTCAGGCCGTAGCCCCTGTTCTTAACCGCGATCTCCGCCATGGTATTTCTAAAGGAGTCCTCCTCCTTGCCGAATACCTGCCAGTACTTCTGGGCCATGACCGCGTAATAGCCTGTGTATATATGTCCCAACGGTGTTTCCCAGTCCTTGTCCGCAGCGCATGCTATCAAATGGTTGCCCTCGTCCGTAGGCACCTCGTCCATCCTTTCCCAGCCCATTGCCAAGGTACAGTCGGAGTAGCCGGAGGCCACCGTTTTATAGGCCTCCCATAAGGTGGAGCCGCCGGTGGCACCGCCGGTCTTGATGCCGATGTTGCCCAGGGGGTCAAGCCCCAGTCTGTCGTGTATCACGGCCTCGCCAAGGAGCTGGTCGCCAAAATGATCCGCGAAGTGACCGTAGTACGCGGTGTGGATGTAGTCCTTGAGCTTGTAGGGCGTCATATCGATGAATTCCGCGGCCTCGGTCAGGGCGTCTATGCACAGCTCCTCCGTTCTCTTGTGGGGAAACGCCCTGCCGAACTGGGACATTCCACCTGTGACCAGATACACTGGTTTCGCCATTTTCGGTACTTTCAACTGCTTGTCACTAAATGTTATCATATCTCTTCCTCCTCTTTTTTCTAATCAATTTTGTCATACCACTTCTAAGAAGAGTACCCTCTACCTTTTTACTCACGGGAAACTCCCCTTGCGATCGATGGTATGGGATACAATCATAAAAATGTTTTTACGAGCCTTTTCTTTCCAGTGAAGCCTTTCTTGGCTGGCAAAAAAAGCTTCGGCAAAAGAACCAGCGGTTAATAACTCGAGAAACCCCCCTGTCCCCACCTCTCGTCGTCATATGGAGTTTTTTCTTACCGTCATAGGGAATTTATATCCGTTAATTTTACACTGAGGTCGATTCGTTAAAAGTTTCAGTAATCGGAGGTTATCCAGTGCCAGTCGCCGTTGGGGGTCTTGTGCCTCTTGCCCACGTTGTTGCGGCCGCAGCCCGGGCAGTACATCCCCGGATCCTCCCAGCCGCAGCTCTCGCACCGGTCAAAGTCCGGGTTTCTCTCCACCCTGCCTCGGCAGTAAGGGCACTTCACAGTATCGCCTCAGTCTTTGAGCTCCGGCAGGTCCCGGTACAGGTCCAGGGCCTCGGGGTTCTTCAGGGCGTCCCTGTTACGGACCGGGTCCCCGTGGATTATCTTTTTAACCGCCAGCTCCACCTTTTTCCCGCTGATGGTGTATGGTATGTCGTCCACGGCGATTACCTTCTTGGGAACGTGCCTCGGCGTGCAGTTGGCCCTTATCGTCGCCCGAATTTCATTGATCAGGGGCTCGTCCAGCTGGTGGCCCGGCGCCATCTTGACGAACAGTATCACCCTCACGTCCTCCCCCCATTCCTGGCCCACCACCAGGGCGTCCAGCACCTCGTCCATGGCCTCCACCGGCCGGTATATCTCGGCAGTGCCTATCCTCACCCCGCCCGGATTCAACGTTGCGTCGCTGCGCCCGTACATGATAATACCGTTGTGCTCGGTTAGCTCTGCATAGTCGCCGTGGTGCCATACATTGTCCCAGGTCTCGAAGTATGCTGCCCTGTATTTCTTCTTGTCCGGATCGTTCCAGAAGTATATCGGCATGGACGGGAAAGAAGCGGTGCATACAAGCTCTCCCTTCTCACCTCTTATGGGATTTCCGTCCGGGTCGAATATCTCGACCTTCATACCAAGGCCCCTGCACTGCAGCTCGCTCTCGTAAACGGGGAGGTTGGGATTACCCAGGGCGAAGCACGACACGATGTCCGAGCCCCCTGATATGGAGGATAAACAAAGGTCTTTTTTGATGTCGCGGTAAACGAAACGGAAGCTCTCCACGGAAAGCGGCGAGCCTGTGGAAAGAATCGCCTTCAAGTGCTCCAGATCATACTTCCCTTTCGGCTTAAGGCTGTCCTTCTCAACCGCCGCCAGGTACTTTGCGCTGGTGCCGAATATGGTCATGCCCTGGTCCTGGGCCAACTGCCACAATCTCCCGGAATCCGGATGGAAAGGAGAGCCGTCAAAGAGAAGAATGGTTGCACCTACGGCAAGGGAGCTCACCAGCCAGTTCCACATCATCCAACCGCAGGTCGTGAAGTAGAATATCTTATCCTCGCGTTTCAGGTCAGAGTGGAGCACCAGCTCCTTGATGTGCTGCAGTAATGTCCCGCCGGCGCCGTGGACCATGCACTTGGGAACCCCCGTGGTCCCGGAGGAATACAAGATATACACGGGATGGTCAAAGGGCAGCTGCTCGAACTCTATGTCCAACCCAGGCTCCCCGGACTTAAAGTCGTCAAAGAGCACTGACTTTGGCATAGAGCTAATATCCGGGCCGGGCTCGGCAAAGGGCTGCACCACCACCATTTCTATGGAGGGAAGGGCGTCCAGCACCTTAACAACCTTTGACTTGAGGTCGTGGGTCTTGCCGTTGTACAAATAACCGTCCACTGTGAATAAAACCTTGGGCTTTATCTGCCCGAAGCGGTCCAGCACGCCCTGGAAACCAAAATCAGGTGAACATGAAGACCATATTGCGCCGATGGACGACGCCGCAAGCATGGCCACGATGGTCTGTATCGTGTTGGGCATGTAGCCAACCACCCGATCGTTGGCCTCTACGCCCATATCACGCAGCGACCTGGCCACCCTCGCCACTTCGTCATATAACCGGGCGTAGGTCAAGGTCTCCGCCTCCCGATCGGGGTCCTCGCTCTGGAACACCAGGGCCGCGCGGTCGTCCCGGTAGCGGAGCAGATTCTCCGCGAAATTCATCCTGGTCCCTTTGAACCACTTGGACTCGAGCATATCGTCCGGGTTGACCAGCACGTGGTCATAGGACTTGGAGTGGATCACATTGCCGAACTCCCATATGGTCTCCCAGAAATCCGCCCTCTTGTCAACGGACCATTGGTACAACTCATCGTAATCGGAGAAATCAAGGCCCCTTTTCTCCCTTAGATGTTCCATGTACCCGGTCATGTTCGTATCTCTTACCCTATGCTCGGACGGTTCCCACAACTTCGCTCTCATATAACTACCCCATCATCATTCCATTTCTATCAACTTGTGTTTGTACTTGTCACACAACGAGGCGTATATCTTCTTGTAGTTGCCCCACTGTTCCATGTATTTTTCGCCAATGAAATCCTCCTTTATCCGGGCGGGCACGCCAAAGGCGAGGGCGCTGGGAGGTATCTCCTGGCCCTTCTTGACCACCGCACCCTCGGCCACCACCGCCCATTCGCCAAGCACACTGTAGTCCGTGACCACTGCGTTCATCCCCACGATACAATGGTCGTGGAGGTTCGCGTTGTGGACCACGCATCCGTGGCCCAGGGTAACGTTGTTGCCTATGGTGCACTTCTCATCGGGCCTGGCATGGACCACCACATTGTCCTCGATGGCTGTCTTGTCGCCGATTACTATGGTCCCGTAGTCCCCCCTTACCACCGCACCGGGTGCCACGAAACATTCCGCACCAATGGTCACCTTGCCTATTATAGACGCGGCGGGATGTATGAACGCGGTCGGGTCCACCTTCGGTATCCTGTCGTCCAGTTGATATATGGTCATATTATCACTCCTTCCCGTAGCCTATCGTCTTGGTGGCTTCCTCGATCTCCGGCAGGGTCTCGGGATCGCTAATGGTGGAGGGGGTCTTGTAATCGGTGCCGTCCGCGATATTTCTCATGGTCCTGCGAAGTATCTTGCCCGACCTCGTCTTGGGCAGCCTCTTCACCACTGCCGCTTTTTTAAAGCAGGCAATGGGACCTATCTCGCCCCTCACGCTTTGGACGACCTCGGATATGATCTCTTCCTCATCCCGATCCACGCCCGCCTTCAGCACCAGGAAGCCAATGGGAACCTCGCCCTTCAGATTGTCAGTGACACCCACCACGGCGCATTCCGCCACATCGGGGTGTTGGGCCACTATCTCCTCCATCTCTCCGGTTGATAGGCGGTGCCCGGCAACGTTGATGATGTCGTCAACCCGGCCCATTACTGATATGTAGCCGTCCTCGTCCCTGTGCCCCCCGTCCCCTGTGAAATAGTAACCTGGAAAGGGGTCCATGTATGTTTCCTTGTAGCCCTGGTCGTTATGCCACAGGGTGATGAAAGAGCCGGGGGGAAGCGGTAGCTTAACCGCGATCACGCCGTCCACTTCATTCGGGAGCTCCTCACCGGACACGGGATCCAGTATCTTAACGTTCCACCCGGGCACCGGTTTGGTGGCCGAGCCGGGTTTGACAGGGAAGAACTCCAGGCCCCTGAAGTTGCCCACTATCGCCCAGGCGGTCTCCGTCTGCCACCAGTGATCGATCACCGGGACTCCCAGAAGGTCCGTTGCCCAGTGATAGGTATCGGGGTCCGTCCTCTCCCCCGCCAGGAAAAGGGCTTCGAAATGAGAGAGGTCGTATTTCTTCAGGTATTCACCGTTAGGGTCCTCCTTCTTTATCGCCCGGAACGCGGTGGGCGCTGTGAACAGCACCTTGCATTTATGCTGGGATATCACGCGCCAGAACGCACCCGGGTCCGGGGTGCCTATGGGCTTGCCCTCGTACATGATGGTAGTGGCGCCCAGGAGCAGCGGGGCGTAGACAATGTAGGAATGGCCCACCACCCAGCCGACATCCGATGCGGCCCAGTAAACGTCCCCCGGTTCCACACCGTATATGTGCTTCATGGTCCACTTCAATGCCACTGCGTGGCCGGCATGATCCCTGACAACCCCCTTGGGCTTGCCCGTGGTCCCCGAGGTATACAGGATGTAGAGGGGATCGTTGGAGTCCAGGGGTATGCAGTCCGCCGGCTCGGCGTGTTCCTCCAGCTCGACCCAATCAAGGTCCCTGCCTTCCAGCATCTCCGCAGGAGACTGGGGCCTCTGGAATATCACCGTCTTCTCAGGTTTACTCTTAGCATGCTCGATAGCCTTGTTCAGGAGCGGTTTATACGGGATGATCTTCTTGCCCTCTATTCCGCATGACGCGGACAGGATAACCTTGGGCTTTGCATCGTCTATTCTAATGGCAAGCTCCCTGGGTGCGAACCCGCCGAAGACCACCGAATGGATGGCGCCGATCCGGGCGCAGGCCATCATGGCCATGAGGGATTCGGGGATCATGGGCATGTAAATGACCACTGTGTCGCCCTTTCCCACGCCCAGTCCTTTTAAAAACCCTGCGATTCTCGCCACCCGGTCCCTTAATTCAATGTAGGTGTACTTCTTTATAGTATCGGTCACCGGGCTGTCGTATATCACCGCGTCCTGGTCGCCCCTGCCGTTCTCAATGTGGTAATCTATCGCATTATAGCAGGTGTTCACCTTCCCCCCTGTGAACCATCGGTAGAAGGGGGGGTTGGAATCGTCAAGCACTTTGTCATAGGGTTGGTACCAGTGAATATCTTCCGCCGCTTTTCCCCAGAAAGAATCCGGGTCTTCGATGCTTTCCTTGAAGGCCTTTTCATATTCGCCCATAATGATCACCCCCACTCTACCTGCCCTTGAACTCGGGCTTCCGCTTCTCCACGAAGGCTTCCATTCCTTCCTTCCGATCCTCGGTTTCGAACAGCTCGGAAAACTTCTCTGCCTCAAGATCAAGGCCCTCCGACAAAGTCATGTCGAGGCCCCTGTTTATGGCAAGCTTGGAATGCTTGATCGCGACGGGGCCCTTCGATACGATCTTGGCAGCCATCTTCATGGCCGCTTCGACCACTGGCTCGTTGTCCTGAACCGGCTTGCCCTTCTCGTTTTTGATTGTGTTGCCGCCGTCGTCTTTTTTATATCCTTCTACCAGCTGCTGTGCCAGCCCGATGGACAATGCCGTTTCGGCGTCAATGATGTCGCCTGTATAGATGAGCTCTTTTGCCTTTCCGGAACCTACCAGGCGCGAGAGCCTCTGGGTTCCGCCAAATCCGGGGATTACCCCGAGATTTACCTCCGGCTGCCCGAACTTTGCGGCCTCCGAGGCTATTCGAATGTCGCAGGCCAGGGATATCTCCGTTCCTCCGCCTAGGGCGAAGCCGTTCACCGCGGCGATCACCGGCACAGGTAGTTTCTCCAGTTTGTTTAGGGTGCCTTGGCCCAGGGAAGCGAATTCCTTTCCGCCTTCCTTGTCCAGGTCCTTCATCTCCTTTATGTCGGCGCCGGCAACGAACGCCCGGCCCGCACCGGTGAGTACCACCGCACCTATATCGGTGGCCTTTTCCATATCTTCGAGCGCCTCGCTCAACTCCTGCAGCAGTCCGGTGCACAGAACGTTCATCGGGGGATTGTTAATGGTGATCAAAGCAATGTTGTCCTTCTTTTCAATATCGATCATGTGACCACCTACTTGTTATAATCGTAGAAACCCTTGCCCGTCTTTCTGCCAAGGTATCCGGCGGCCACCATCTTCTTGAGCAGGGGACAGGGGCGGTACTTGGGATCGCCGAACCCCTCGAAAAGCACGTTCAGTATGTGAAGGCTGGTGTCAAGACCTATGAGGTCGGCCAGGGCCAGGGGGCCCATGGGGTGGTTCATTCCAAGCTTCATCACACCGTCTATGGCCTCCGCGGTGCCCACGCCCTCCATCAGGCAGTATATCGCCTCGTTTATCATGGGAAACAGCACCCTGTTCGAAACGAAACCCGGATAATCGTTGACCTGGATCGGGGTCTTGCCCATCTCCTCGCTCAAGGCCATTATCGCGTCGCAGGTCTCGTCAGATGTCTGGAGACCGCGGATGACCTCCACGAGTTTCATTATGGGCACCGGGTTCATGAAGTGCATTCCTATGAATTGGGAGGGTTTTTCCGTCACAGCGGCCATGCCGGTTATGGGAATGGTGGAAGTGTTCGATGCGAAGATGGTCTCCGGTTTACATATCCCGTCCAGCTCCTTGAACACCTTCTTCTTGATATCCTCGTTTTCAACTATCGCCTCTATGACAAGGTCGCAGTCCTTCATATCGTCCAGCTTTGTGGTGCCCTTGATACGATCTACGGTTTCTTCCTTCTGCTCTGCGGTTATCTTTTCCTTGGCCACGCTCTTGTCCAGGAACTTGTTTATCTTTGCCATACCCTTGTCAACGAACTTTTGCTCTATGTCTCTCAAGACCACGTCGTGACCGCTCTGTGCCGCCACTATTGCAATACCGTGGCCCATTATACCTGCGCCGATTACTCCTATCTTTTTTATTTGCATTTCAATTCCTCCTTACTCCATTTCCACTATCATCGTGGTTGCGTTACCCCCTCCGAGGCAGATGGTTCCCAAGCCCCTCTTCTTTCCCAGCCTCTTTAGATTGTATAAAAGCGTTACCATTATCCTGGTCCCGCTGCATCCAATCGGATGGCCCATTGCCACCGCCCCGCCGGCGATATTGAACTTGTCCTCCGGTATGTCGAATTCCTTCTGGACCGCGACAGAGGCCGATGCGAACGCCTCGTTGTGCTCCACCAGATCGAAGTCGTCCATGGTGTAACCGGTCATCTTCATTATCTTCTTCACTCCCGGGACTGGAGCGTGCATCACTAGCTCCGGTTTGACACCGGAGGTGCAGAACTCCACGATCTTTGCCATTGGCTTTACGCCCATCTCCTCGGCCTTCTCCCTTGACATCAGGATTGTTGCAGCGGCCCCGTCGGAAATCTGGGACGCGTTGCCAGCAGTGACAACGCCGTCCTTCTTGAAGACGGCGGGAAGCTTTGCCAGCGCCTCGGGTGAAGTATCCGACCTAACGCCCTCGTCCTTGTCAAATATGATGGGGTCCTTCTTTCTCTGAGGTACCTCCGCCGGGATTATCTGGTCCTTGAGCCAGCCCTTCTCGTATGCCTCCGCCGCCAGCTTGTGGCTGCGGTAGGCGAACTGGTCGATCTCCTCCCTGGAAAGGTCGTAATTGTCAGCGATTATCTCGCCCGTCATGCCCATGTGAAAATCGTTATAGATGTCCCAGAGCCCGTCGTTCACCATGAGATCCTTGAGCACTCCGTCGTTTAATCTATAGCCGTTCCTTGCCTTGTACAGGGCATAAGGGGCCTGATTCATGTTCTCCATGCCACCCGCCACTATCACGTCCTCCTTGCCCGCCATTATCTCGCAGGCACCGATCATCATGGCCTTCATGCCCGAGCCGCACACCTTGTTCACTGTCATGGCCCCGGCTTCGGGGGGGATGCCGGCATAGATCGCTGACTGCCTTGCCGGGTTCTGGCCCTGACCGGCCTGGAGCACGTTGCCCATGATAACCTCGCTCACGTCCTCCTTCCCTATGCCTGCCCGCTTTACCGCGTCCTCTATCACTATCTTGCCCAGCTCGGGCGCCCTGAACTTCTTGAGGGTGCCGTTGAATCTTCCCATACCTGTTCTTACCGCAGAAACTATCATCACTTCTTTCATATTATCTCTCCCTTTATCCATATACACTATATTTTAGGTGGTATATCAGATAGATTTTGTTTATATAAATATGTTGGTTGGGACGATAGCCATCTCACAATGAGGGGGGTTCGATCCCCCTCTTTGAAGTGTTGAAATAATAAAAAATAATCAAGGCAAGACAGGGCAATCCTTGAATATATGTCACTTTCATAAATGGGCGATAGATTTAAGTATCCATAATTATCGTGGTACCAACATGGAATACGCTGCTTTGATCCCCGCGGCAGGGAAAGGGGAGCGGCTCCGGCCCCTCACCCATACGAAACCGAAACCGCTGGTCTTCGTGGCGGGCAAGCCCATAATAGGCCACATGCTGGACGACCTCCAAGGCACGGTAAAGGAAGTGGTCGTGGTGGTCGGCTACATGAAGGAGCTCCTCATCGAATACCTGGAGGAAAATTACTCCGACCGTTTCGATCTCCACTATGTGGAGCAGAAAAAGAGGTTGGGCCTGGGCCACGCCATAAAAATGGCTGTGGACGCTCACGGCGAGAACAAGAGATACCTGGTAACCCTGGGGGACGAGTTCTTTGGCATACCTTACTCCGATATGATAAAAAGCCATGAAAAATATGGTGACTGCGATGCGTCCCTGGGAATAAAAACAGTGGACGATCCCAGGGGCTACGGCATAGTTGAGCTCCAGGGGGAAAAGATCGTGCATCTGGAGGAAAAACCGGAAAAGCCGAGGGCGAACACGGCGATCGCAGGCGTCTATATTATAAACAACACCCCTTTGCTCAACCAATGCCTCGACCAGGTGGTGGATAAACATAAGGACGGGGAGATACAGTTAACGGACGCGCTCCAGTTGATGATAGATAAGAACGCTGACCTCCGTTCTTTTGACGTGCCGGTGTGGTACGATTGCGGGAGGCCTGAGATGCTTCTCCGAGTGAACCAGGTACTCCTGGACCAACTGGAAATAGATAACGGCCACGATGGATTGGTGGACTCGGTGGTGATACCCCCCTCCTATATAGCACCCGGCTGCGAGATAAAGAGATCGGTCATCGGCCCTTACGTGTCCGTGGCCCAGGGCGCCAGGATAACCGATTCGGTGATAAGGGAGTCCATAGTGGGAAAGAACACGAACCTCGAGAACATCGTCATGTCGGAGAGCATTATAGGCGACGGTGTCCAGCTGAGCGAGAAATCGGCCAAGGTCAACATCGGCGAAGACACGGTCATCAAGATAGGCAATAACGGGCTGTAAACGAAAAAGGAAAAAATTTTAGAAAGGGGCCCTGATCATTCGAACGCTGGTCCGAGTATCTTAACTCCCCTGTCCGTGATCTCCAACAGGAACTTTCTCCTGCTGTGCGAGGTGGCCCTCATCTTCAATATCTGGGTGTAGAGCATTACCTCGTGCTGGGTCTCTATCATTCCCATCTCGATGATTCCGTCGGCCAGGAAGCCCTCGCTGCCCACGCTCTGCTGTATGTTGCTGTACTTGGGCGTTTCCATGATAATGAACGAGGTGAGCTTCATGTCCCGCAGCATCTTCAGGAAGTGGAACATCTTAGCCCTTAAATCCATGTCCATGGTGATCAAGGAGTACAGGGCGCCCAGGGAGTCCAGGGCAAAGCAAGTGAACTTGTCCCCTTCCTTGTTCTTGAAGAACCTTATCACGCCCTCGATCATCTTTAGGAAGTCGGGGTGCTCTTCGCTGGCTTCGAACCTCTTTCGGATATCGCTGTAGTCACTGATCAACAGGTTGTCCGGTATGTAAATGCCCAGAGACTGCATGTTCCTCAGATGGCTCTCTGTGGTCTCCTCAAGCGTCATGTACATACCAAACTCGTCCCTGTTCTCCAGGTACTTTGACAATATATTATATGAAAAGCCAGATTTTAAACTACCAGGGGGTCCCGTGACCATGATTACTGCCCCTTGGTATACATCGGTCTCGAATATCTGATCCAATCCATCGATGGTGTCCTTAAACATTCATATCACCTCTCATCGCTCTCCTTAAATCCATCTCCAATTTTTCTACTCCGTATCCAATTACTTTAGAGAATTCCTTTTTGATTGCCTCAATGAGAATTTCCACGTCGTCTTCGGTGAACTCGCCTCTGCTCTTTCCTATGGCTTGCAACTGCTGCTCCAGGAGAAAGCGGCCCACGTCACCCAGATTGCCAACTAACACGTTCTCGAACCTGTCGATGATCTCTAGACCGGAAGGTTCTCCACTCACCATTATCACTCTCATTATTTTATGCAATCAGCTTATTTCAGTATGAGATGTAAGCGGACATTATATATAAATTTTTTTTGCCCCCCTCCGCCCATAACCCGGAAAAAACAGTTATATTATAGTATTATATTATGTCAAATGATAAGTGGCCCGATACGCAATAATACAATGCCCGTTAGAACCAAGCAAAGCTTGGTTAAACTCGTGAGCCATAAAGACAACGGCTCACTCGAGTAGGGTAGTATGAAAGAATGAAGATATAGTAAGCTACCCTACTCGTAAAATACGCAATAATACAATGCCCGTTAGAACCAAGCAAAGCTTGGTTAAACTCGTGA
>CAZUZU010000018.1:0-3952 GCA_964624865.1 uncultured archaeon | reverse complement strand
AATGAAGATATAGTAAGCTACCCTACTCGTAAAAAACGCAATAATACAATGCCCGTTAGAACCAAGCAAAGCTTGGTTAAACTCGTGAGCCATAAAGACAACGGCTCACTCGAGTAGGGTAGTATGAAAGAATGAAGATATAGTAAGCTACCCTACTCGTAAAAAACGCAATAATACAATGCCCGAGTAGGGTAGCTTGGATATCCTAGAAGCTTGCGGAGCTTCGGACCGGGGTTCGAATCCCCGCTCGGGCACATGCTGTGAGGTGACCAACATGAGGAAAAGACCTGCAAGATACCGGAAAGCAATGGGCTTAGCGATCCTAACGTTCATGACAGTTACCCTTTTTCTTTCCGCGATCCCTGCCGAGGCAGAGACAACGGAAATGAAGCTGGTATGGGGCACGGATGAGTACAAAGAGGAGACCATATCGGTTGATATCGGGATAGCGGACAGCAGCGCCACTTTGAACGTTGAGGTCGAGGTAAAGGATACCAAGTACATCCAATGGGGCTACGTGGACTTCTTTCTTTTGACGGAGAAGGAATTCACCGCTTACAAACAGACCGTGGACCAGGGACTCGCCCAGTTCAATGTTAATGACGTCGACGAGGAGCGGTTCTCTCTCACCAGCTCTGATTGGGACACCGAGGTGGAGATCACTGAGGCGGTAAAGTATCATCTGATAGTGGACATCAGCGGCGACACCGGGGAGGCGATGGACGACCTGCCTGCCGAGGCCAGGGGCCACACGACATTGGTCGAGGCGAAACACACAACCGGAAAATCCGCCAATCTCCTGCTCTTCGGTGCGATCATCACCATCGTAATAATCGTCGTTGTCCTGTTTTTCTCCGTCCAGATATACAAGAAACACAAGCAGCAAGAGGAGACCGACAAGGATAAGCTCAGCAAGCTCAAGAACCTTAGATCGGAAGAGGCCGAGGTGGAGAGGAAGATGCGCGCCGCCATGATGAGGAGCGATTATGAAGGGCAGTCGCCTGGCGGCCAACCGGGCGTGATCGACCCAAAGACACAGGCCCTGCTCGACGAGCAGAAGAGAAAGAGGCAGGAAGAGGACATGGAGCTCCGGCAGAGAGAGATGGAACTTCAGCAGCAGGGTTATCCGCAGCAGCAGCAGGGTTATCCGCAGCAGCAACAGGGTTATCCGCAGCAGCAGCAGGGTTATCCGCAGCAGCAGCAGGGTTATCCGCAGCAGCAGCAGCAGGGTTATCCGCAGCAGCAAAGAAGAAAGCAACAATAGTAAAGGTGAAGCCATGGACTACTCCGTGCTTGCACATATCTACAACCGATTGGAGGGAACTGCAAAAAGACTGGAGATGACCGATATTTTGGTAGAGCTATTTGGCAGAACGCCTCCCGATCTACTAGACAAGGTCGTCTATCTGACCAGAGGCGACATCTACCCTCCCTTCGATGAAGGAAAGCTCGGCCTGGCCGAAAAGCTTGTGGTACGGGCCATAGCCATGACGGCGGGATACAGGGAAGAGGGGGTGGGCGAGAAACTGATGGAGACAGGGGACCTTGGTACCGTTGCCGAGGAATTCATGGAAAAGAAGATGCAGACCACCCTGTTCTCTACCAATCTTGACGTGGAAAGGGTCTACGGTAATTTTGTGAGAATATCCCGGGCATCGGGAAAGGGCTCGCAGGATCTGAAGATAAAACTGGTTGCTGACATGCTTCACGACGCGACCCCCGTGGAGGCCAAGTACATTACAAGGACCCTCGTAGGGAAACTCAGGCTGGGAATTGCCGACATGACCATTTTGGACGCCCTGGCAACAGCATTTGCAACAAAGGAGGAGAGGGATACTATTGAGAGCATATACAGCAAGCACCCGGACCTGGGCCAGATAGCGGTGGCCCTGGCAAAAAACGGAATGGACGGGCTGGGCGGATTCAAGATCAAGGTGGGGATACCGGTAAGGGTAATGCTGGCGGAAAGGCTCAGCTCCATGAAGGAGATCATGGAAAAGATGGGGGGGAGGTGCGCCCTTGACCACAAGTATGACGGTATCCGGGTCCAGGCCCATCTGAGGAGGGAGGGGGACGAGGTCGATGTCAAACTCTACTCCAGGCGAATGGACGACATGACCCCGCAGTTCCCGGACATCGCAGACATGCTGCGGGACCGGTTCGTATGCAAACAAGCCATAGTTGAGGGAGAATGCGTGCCCATCGACATCAACACCGGGGAGATGCTGCCCTTCCAGATGGTATCCCACCGCAGGGGTAGGAAATACGGGATCACCGAGGCCATAGAGGATTACCCTGTGAGCCTGTTCCTCTTCGACGCGCTTTACCGCGACGGTGAAGACCTTACCGTCATGCCCTATCCGAAGAGAAGGGAGGGCCTGGAAAAGATGTTCGATTATCAGGAAAGGCTTTCCATGTCCACGCAGATCATCACTGATGATGCGGGAAAGGGAAAGAAATTCTTTGACAAGGCCCTGGGCCAGGGCTGCGAGGGCATAATCGCCAAGGCCGTAGGGCCCGATTCCGTGTACCGGGCCGGGTCCAGGGGTTTTCTGTGGATCAAACTGAAGAAGGATTACAAGAGCGAGATGACGGACACTGTGGATCTGGTGGTAGTGGGGGGATTTGCCGGCAAGGGAAGGAGGGCGGGCAAATACGGCTCCCTGCTCATGGCAGCATATAACCCGGAGGACGATACCTTCGAGACCGTGTGCAAGGTAGCGTCCGGTTTCACTGACGAGTTCATGGACAGGCTTCCGGCAATGCTGGACCACAATAAGCTAGATAAAACCGGAACAAGGGTCAATTCAAAAATGGAGGCGGAATTCTGGTTCGAGCCAGATGTCGTGCTCGAGGTGATAGGAGCGGAGATGAGCCACAGCCCGGTGCACACGTGCGCCTACGGAGTGCTAAAGAAAGGTGCTGGCTTGGCCATCCGATTCCCCCGTTTCACGGGCAGGGTAAGGGACGACAAGGGACCCGGGGACGCCACCACAACCCCTGAGCTAGTAAAAATGTACAGGGCACAGCTCAAGACGGTGTAAAAGGTTTGAAAAATAATATATATAACATACCTTATATTAGTACGCGGTGAGGCTATGAAAGGACACTCTCTCCTGCTCGGAGGCGTTGCATTGTTGTTTTTATTGCTTCCAATACTTACCCTTGATGCTGCGGGAGAGGTCGCCATAGAAGCGGCCCACGACCCTGAAAACCCGGTGCTATCCGATCCCATTCAGGTGGAGGCGGTCGTAACGGGAGAAGATATCGGCAGGGTGGAGCTTTGGTACCAGACGTGCGAGGGGAACGTGTGCAACATGCCAGTAAAGGCGGACATGACCGAGTCGGGAGATAAATACACGGCGACCATGGGCCCGTTCAATGATAAAACCACAAAATGCGACTACAAGATAAACGTGTACGACGGGGCTGGCGGACTTTTGGAAAGCAGTGAGCCCGTCCATATCGAATTTAGCAATGACGTCGAAGAAGACGGGAGCGAGGAGGGGGGAGGCAAAGAAGAAAACAAAGGGGAGGAATCCATGATACCCGGATACGAGGCAGGGATGGTATTGGTAGGAATGGGAATCGCTTTAATAATACTCCATAACTCCAAAAGGAGATAATTAATCTCTATATTTCATCAGCATCATCTTCATCTTTCTACCCATCTCCAAGGCCTTCCTTTTATCCTTATATCTAGATAAGAGATCGATAATCCGGTTTATCAAAGATATATAATCGTCGTATTGGGCATTGAGCGCAAAGAACTGCATGGCCTCGTCCTTATCTCCGGAGGAATCACCCGAAGCCTTTCCCATTTCAATGCCTACCCGGGATATTTGCTCGGTGACCACGTTATTTGCATAGGCCTCGGCCCAGCCCTCCTGATCCATGAGATAGGCCACCATGTCCAAGGTGAAACTATTGTATATATCCTTATGCACTTTAG
>CAZUZU010000017.1:19340-24993 GCA_964624865.1 uncultured archaeon | reverse complement strand
ACCCGCCGAGAAATTACCCCATCGGTGGAGATTTGAAACTCAGACCACTCACTTCACTCGTGGTCAAGCTCATGAATTTGCTAGCAAATCCATTCGTCTCCCCCTCGGCGTTGCTGTTCTTTTGTGAATCTTTGATTCACGAATAAGACCAGCCTGAAAGGGTGGTCTGTTTTGCACATATCCAAAAATATCACTGACAAAGAAAAGTAACTGCAAACCCAGGCCACTGCGTGGCCTTGCTCATGTATTTGTCAGCAAATCCATTCGAGAAACCACCCCCACGCCCCATTCAGAAAAATTACAACTTATACCAGGGAAGGGGTACACTCTAAGATGCTCCTGATTAAGTCCGTTATCCCCTCTTTCCCCCGGTGAGAAATTACACCTTTGGGGGGATTCGGGAATGTGTCTATATTCATTTTATTTGGAAATAATCTAACATATTGTTGTATAGTTATCGTAGCTAATTGTAGGATCTGGTTGTACTATCTGGTGAAAAACTATATATATTATGTAATCAGTTCGACAAAAACCACAGAGAGTAATAATATTGAGGTGCATGACTATGGGTAAGAGGACATTATATGTTGGGGCTAGTCTTTTGATTGCCTATATTTTATTGGGTTCATTATTTATTATGCCTTTGGGTTTACACATTGGTGTGAGAGGAGAAAAAGTACGCGCATCACATGGGTCAATATATATTAATGGCAATGCGGATTTCACATCTGCGAATGGCGTTAGCAATCCAGGTGCGGCCGGGACCGAGGCAGACCCGTTCATCATTGAGGACTGGGAAATAGACTCCTCTGGGTATGGTATCTCCATAGAAGCCACCACCGCGTATTTTATTATTAGGGGCTGTACAATCAATTGTGATGGAGAAGACGGTGTGAAACTGTCTTATGTTGAAAATGGTTCTATTGAGGATTGTACGATTGAAGGGGGCGGAATGATAAAACTCTATTATAATTGTAAAAACAATTCAATCTTAAATAATATCATTGAGGGGTCCACTTCCGGTGATCGGGGAGCAATAACAATTTATGATGGGTGTTCTTACAATGAAATTAAAGCCAATTCAATCATAAATTCTGATTGGAGTGGCATTCACATATCTAAAAGTGAAGATAATATTTTTCATCACAATACAATATCTAATTGCATTTATGCAGGCATCCGTGTGAAAGAAAATAGCCAATCAATAAGCATATTTCACAATACAATATCGGATTGTTCAATTGGTGTTGATTCTGGCCATAGTGATATTTTAAATATTTCAAACAATTTGATATCCCTTTGTGATAATAGCGGGATTTGTCTCCATGATGGTAGTCAAGTTGAAGAAATATCGGATAACACAATTAATAACTGCAATTCAAACGGTATACAAATAGATGGCAGTCACGACACAATAATCGCGAATAACGATATCTACGATAATAGTGAAAAAGGCATTGGTGTTGTGAACAGCAATAATGTGGATATGTCGTACAACACAGTCTACAATAATGATGCCGATGGCATTGATGTGGATAATAGTGATAATGCGGGCATATCATACAACACAGTCTACGACAATAATGAAGACGGTATAGAGGTCGGTGACAGCGATTATGCAGTCGTTAATTCCAACATTGTTACTGGTAATGAAGGCAAAGGTCTGGGATTATCTAATTCCTTGTATTCCCGGGTGGTGGAAAACGAATTTTCTGATGATGGAATGATGGTATTCGGGAGTGACATCTCTCAATTTATATGCCATGTGTTCGAAGATAATGTTGTCAACGGAAAATCCCTGGTTGTTATCAAGAACCAGAGCGGGCTCGATATGGACTGCGAGGATGCCGGCGCGGTTTTGATCCTGAACTCCACCGATATAGAGATATTTAACGGTCGATTTGAGCAAACGGATATCGGTGTCAGTATTGCATATTCCGAGACAGTTATTGTCACCGATTGCCTCGTATCCAAATGTGATTGGGGTATTGGGTTGATGGCGGCTTCACAGACCACCTTGCATAATTGTACGATAATGAAGAACGATGTCGGAGCAATCTTTTTCTATTCCGATAATAATCTTATATACAACAATAACTTCCTTGACAACACGGAGCAAGTGGATTTCATGACTACGTCCACCGGGAACTCTTGGAACACTGCTTATCCAACCGGTGGAAATCACTGGGATGATTATTACGGTAATGACCAATTCTCCGGTTCCTCCCAAGACATACCAGGGAGTGATGGAATTGGGGATTCTCCTTATAACGTACATGGCACGGACTATGACGATTATCCATATCTCTTGCCCCTGCCCTCACCTTTTTTAGACCTTATTCCCCCCACTGTTACGGAAGTAATCCCTGCAAACAATGTTAAGAAAGTATCCCCTCTCCAGGATATCGTTGTAATGTTCAGTGAAACGATAAACACCAACACCACTCCGCAAATAAATGTTGGCCTTGGTAACGACCCGGGTAACTGGACACTGGCCAAGTGGGAGAACATCAATAATACGAATGATACGATGACTTGGAGTCATGATCCCTTTGAGATGGGAGATACGATCCAGGTACAGGTGTCTGGTTATTATGACATGTGGGGAAACGTTGGTCTACCACATATATGGTCATTCACCGTGGTATTAGATACCGATAATGACGGGATACCGGATGATGTGGACGAAGACGATGACGGGGACGGAATGCCCGATTCCTGGGAGGAAATGTACAGCCTCGATCCGAAGAACGGTAGTGATGCATTGCAGGACAGTGATGGTGACGGTCTCACCAATCTCGAAGAATATGAAAACGGAACCTCGCCAGTTTCCCCAGACACGGACTCCGATGGCATGCCGGATGGCTGGGAGATCGAAAACGGATTGAACCCTTCGATGATGACCGATGCACTAACAGACAGTGATGGTGACGGTTTGAACAATTACGAGGAATACCTGAACGGAACCTCGCCAAAGGACAGCGATACCGATGGCGACGGCATGCCGGATGGCTGGGAAGTGGAATACGGCCTTGATCCCCTCGATATATCCGACCGGAATGGAGACCCCGATGGTGATGGATACAGTAATATCCAGGAATATCTAAATGGAACGGACCCAACAGACGAAAGTGATTTTCCCCTCCCGGACACTGACGGTGACGGCATACCGGACATGTTGGACGATGATGACGACAATGACGGCTGGAACGATACTATCGAGTTGCAGTGCGGCACCGATCCATTGGACAACACTTCCTTTCCCTCGGATTTCGACGGTGACGGCATACCGGACATGTTGGACGATGATGACGACAACGACGGCTGGAACGATACTATCGAAGCCTCATGTTCCACAGACCCTCTTGACAACATGTCCTTTCCCTCGGATTTTGACGGGGACCTTATACCCGATCTTCTCGACGATGATGATGATAACGATGGCATGCCCGACGACTGGGAGCTGACCTACGGTCTCGACCCTAAGGATAGCAAAGACGCTTCAGAGGACACGGACGAAGATGGTCTCACCAATCTACAGGAATACTATAATGGTACGGCGCCGAATAACGCCGACACGGATGAGGATAAAATGCCTGACGGCTGGGAGATTGCAAACGAATTGGACCCCCTTGCCTCCACTGATGCACAAGCAGATGAAGACAAAGACAATCTTACTAACCTGGAGGAATACCAGTATGGCACTTCGCCCATGAACGATGACACCGACGGTGACAGGATGCCCGACGGCTGGGAAGTGGGGTATGGCCTGGATCCGCTTAGAGACGACAGTAACGAAGACCCGGACCAGGATGGTTGCACGAATTACGAGGAATACGTTCGGGGCACATCGCCCGTCGTATCGGACAAGAAAAAAGAAAAAGAAAAGGAAGACCCGGACCCCACATGGTTGATAATTGCCGTTGCTGCCATTGTGATCGCGCTCGCTGCAGTGGGCCTGTTCGCGGCACATCGAAAGGGGCTGGTAAAGCTAAAGTTCGGTAAGAAGGACACTGGATTGGTGAAAGATCGCATACACTCCTATATCTCGTTGAACCCGGGCGAGACGGTGCGCTCCATATCCACGGGGGCGGATTATCCCCTGAAGGAAGTCGAGCGGTCCGTAAAGGAACTTCTTGACGATGATCGGATCAAGGAAGAGGAAAAGGAAGGCAACAAGATATACTTCGAGAAGGAATAGGTAAAAAAGCATCATTAGTCTTGGCTCGGACAACCCACGGCAATCCCTCGTACCCCTTTTACCAACAAGCCTATATGTTGGCCTGTCGATATTAAGGCAATGGATGATAAGAAGAGGGCCTGGATGTTGTTGGGTGTTTTGATCGCGTTGTTGTCCCTGCCGCTTGTATCCGTTGCCGCCGTAACTCGATCCGGAGAAACCGTAACTCCCAACGACGAGTTCTTCGAGCTTTCGATATCCGGTACTCCCGATATCGATATCGGGGCCTGGCGGCTCAGTGTTCACGGCATGGTGGAAAGGCCGTTGAACCTGAGCTACGAGAACCTAACCGCCATGCCAAGGTCGGAGGTCACCGCCATCTTGAAGTGCCCGGAGGGTCCATCCGGCACCGCTGTATGGGCCGGTGTCCGCCTCTCGTATGTCCTTGATATGGCAGGGCTGGAGGAGAACGCCACCGAACTTGTCTTCTACGGCGCCGACGGCTATTCCTCCTCCTTGACAGTGGGGGACGCACTGGGGGAGGACGTGCTGCTGTGCTGGGAGATGAACGGCGAGACCCTGCCAAGGGACCAGGGCCATCCGCTTAAGCTCGTTGCACCTGGCAAGGCTGGCTACAAGTGGGTGAAGTGGCTTACCGGAATAGAGGCAGTGGATTACGATTACAAGGGCTACTGGGAGAGCCAGGGCTGGGACGACGATGCCGACCTTGCCACCTTCTCGGATTGGGGAATCCATGCCCTTCTCCTCTCCGTGGTTTACATCATTGCCGGTCTGGCCACGGTATCGGGCTTTCGATTGATGCGCAGTGGCTCCGCATGGAATGCGCTGCCTGGCTTCATGGGCAGAAGATTTCATATCCATTCGTCGAAGATTTCTTTCCTCGCTCTCTGGCTCGTCTTCATCTACTGGGCCTATGCCACCTTACGGACCCGCGGCGACCTCTTCTACTCCCCGCACGGGGTGCTTTCCGGTGTCATGATAGCCCTCTTCACATCTGGCACGGTGCTTTCCCCCCTCTTACAGGAGCACCCAAGGCTCAAGGTGCTGCACTGCAACCTGATTATGTTCGGGTTCGTGATGTACACAGGGGTGATTATCACCGGAATCTATATGGCCTGGGGCACTGGTCTTTGAAAAAAGTGTCTTTCTTCATATATAAGGCAAAGTTTAAAAAAAGCCGTTGTATACGTAAGATAGATGATATCTAGGCGATGTGCGGTAATCATGTCCGGCGGGCTCGTATTGATGTTCACTTCCTTCGTGTTCAAGAACAGCTATTTGCTGTCCGTTGGAGTCACCCTCCTCCTGTTCGTTTCCACGATTTACGTGTTGCTGGGCACCAACCGGGTCCGGGTACAAAGAAAGGTTAAGTCGACATCAGTGTTCGAGGGAGGGAAGGTGGACATCGACCTCGACGTGGCCAAGGAGGGCGTGGGTTTTACGTTCATCGAG
>CAZUZU010000017.1:11248-19330 GCA_964624865.1 uncultured archaeon | reverse complement strand
CCCCGCCACATGGACCTGTCCAAGGGCCACAACCACATGTTCCTTTGCCTGAGGAAGGGAGAGGAGGCGGTGCTCCGCTACACCATCGAATGCCCGCTTCGCGGCAACTATCTCATCGGCCCGGCCACGGTCCGTGTTTACGATTACTTCTTCCTCTTCTACGACAACTACAGCATCGACGTGCCCTCGGAGGTGGTGGTCTATCCCTCCAAGGAGGACCTGGCAAAGGTGGAGCTTACCACCTTGTATAGAAAGATGCCCATAGGCGCGGCCACTCTGAGGGAGCCGGGTGCGGGCCTGGAGTTCCACCAGATAAGGAACTACCAGCCCTCCGACCCCATGAAGAACATAAACTGGAAGGTCTTTGCCAAGCTCAGGAAACTCATGGTGAACGAGTACGAGAAGGAGGACATCTACGACGTGTACGTGACACTTGACGCCCGTTCCGTGACTGCCTGGGGACCAACGGCCGAAAACGAGCTGGAGGCCGAGATAAAGGGGGCCATGGGGGTGATATCCGAGATAATAAAGACGGGCAACAACGTTACCCTGGTGACCCACGGCGAGGAGGTGACAGTGACCAAGCCGGGAAGGGGTAAGGACAGGGCCCGGCGCTTTCTGGACGCCATGGCCAACGTGATGCCCCGGGGAAGCGTTAAGATAAAGCCCGCCTTGGACAAGATTTCCAGGAGCATGACCCCCCGCTCCCCGTTGATAATGTTCCACTCCCTGATCGAGGACGAGACCATAGAGGATACGGTGAGGTACCTGATCTCCACGGGTCATTCGGTCACCGTTATCTCACCCATACCGCCCCCGCTACTGGACAAGTATTACGTGACCGCCAAGTCCAAAGCTAACCTGGTGAGGGAGGAAAGACGTGTCCTTATCAAGACCCTGAGAAGGATCGGCGCGCGGGTGATAGCCTGGAACTCTTCAAGGCCCCTGAGGGAGGTAATAATCAAACAGATCTATAAATGAGGTGTGATTATATTGGAAGATAGGAACAGGTACAAGGCGCCGATAATCCCGGTCCTGAAGGTGACAGCCACGGTCTTGCTGGTAATAACCACTGCCATGGCCTACTATGCGGGCGAGGTCCTTTTTCTTCACCTGGGCGATGTCGTCCCGGGTTTCGAGCTCGTTTATCCCGTTATCTGGGTCGTTCTCGGCCTGTTCATCGGGCTTTTGATATACACCTACTTGATGCTGAACTCGGAATGGAAGATGAAGATCGGTTATTTTGGCCTTGCAATCTTCTGTTTCATGGTTTTCGTTACCCCCTTCTTCACCGTGTACGGGGCGGGGGATTACTGGACCAGGGTTCGTACCGGCTTCATCATTAACTTCACAGTCCTGGGCAACATAGGGCTCTATGTCTTAGCGATGATGCCGACCATCGTGGGCTTCTTTGGCATCTGGAGGGGCAGGGATAAGGTTCAAGTGATACCCGCCGTTCTGGTCTTCATACCTTTGATATACGCGGCCGGGACACACCAAATTGGCCCGGAGGTGGAGATATTTGCCTTTGTCTACGTCTTTTTCCTCATCATTACATTCCTTATATCGGATATTAGGATGATGGCCGATCAGATGAACGTAATGGATGATTTTGCCCAAAAGACCCTTTCCAGGAATATCATGCGCTTCCTCTCCTTTCTTCCCGTGTTCACCGTCATATTCGCCGTAATCGTAGTTATTGCATTCTACACCACCGATATAATCGCCGCCGTGGGCCCGCCCATGGCCTCTGAGAGCATAGAGCTCAGGCATACGCTTTACGTTACCGGTGGCGCCCTTCTGAACATAGTCGTCGCCCTCTGGATCACAGGCTTCGCCATGAGGACGGGCTGGCCATGGCTCAGGTCGGCCATCAAACGGAAATTTATGAGGATGTGATCACAATGGGAGATAACAAGATGAACGAGGTGGAGTCCAAGGTGCTGGACCGAATCAGCCCGGGGCCGGAGATGAAGAAGAAAGTGAATAAAGTGCTTCAAGACGTGCTTTCTAGTATAGTCGCCGCGATAGAGGATGTTGATGAAGACCTGGGGTACGATATCGAGCCCCTGGTCGTGGGGAGCGTGGCCAAGGACACCTATGACAATGAGCCTGATATAGATATATTCCTGATGTTCCCTCCCAGGGTGGAGTTGGAGGAGATGAAGAGACTTGGCCTCGAGATCGGCCACTCCGTTCTGAAGAACGGAAAGGAGAAATACGCCCAGCATCCCTATGTCACCGGCAGGTACAGGGGCTTCGAGGTGGACCTGGTGCCCAGCTACGGCATCAAGGACATGACGCAGAGGAAAACGGCGGTGGACCGGACCCCTTTCCACACCGAGTTCATCAAGGAACACTTGGAGGAGGGGCAGAGGGACGATGTCCGTCTTCTGAAGCGCTTCATGAAGGGTATAGGGGTTTACGGGGCCGAGGCTTCAGTGCAGGGTTTTTCCGGATACCTCTGCGAGCTGCTGGTCTTGAGGTACGGAAGCTTCCGGTCGATGCTGGAAGCAGTCTCGAAATGGAAGAAGGGCGTTTCCTTGTCACTGGGGGACAAGGCCAAAAAGTTCAGGGAGCCCCTGGCATTCATCGACCCCACCGATACAGAGCGCAACGTCGCCTCCGCCGTGTCCTTGCCCGCTCTGGCCCGCTTCATTGCCGCGGCCAAGGACTACCTCCGAAATCCGGACGAGAGGTTCTTCTTTCCCCGGCCGGTCGAAACTATGACCCTGACCGAGATAAAGGCGGAACTCCAATCCTTGGGCCTCGAACTCGCGATCATGGCAATACCGCTTCCCGACGTGCTGGAGGACTCCCTCTCCGCCCAGATGAGGAAGACCCTGGACTCCCTTGAAAAGGTCTCCTCCGGGGAGGGTTACGGGGTCTATCTCGGAGATTACGGCTATGACCCCGAAATCGGCAGGGGCTGGTTCCTGATGGTCTATGCTCTCCCCTCCCCGAGGTACCGGAAGCTGCACCGCGGTCCCAGGGTCTGGGATGACAATGTTCCGGATTTCAAAAGGAAGTGGAACGAAGGGGGAAAAAAGCCCTTTGTCAAGGGCGAGAGGTGGTGCGTGTTCGCACCCCTGCCATCTGATATCCGCCAGGCCATAGAGAAGAACAGGGCCGGCCTGTCCGTAGGGAAGGACCTGGTAATGTATTTCGACGATGGCGAAGTGGAATTCCTGGACCTGGAAGGAATAGAGGGCCTGGAATACGGGGAGAAATTGCTGGGGGACGTAACCGCACTGATAAGTTTGAAGCAGCCCTGGGAGTGGTAGCCCCAAGCCATACGTAAAGATATCTTGGCGGGTAAGACGGCAGGGTTTGTCACCGGACTATCTCATCGCATCTCAGAGCGTGCCAACCCCGTGGGGTTTTTCGAATATGTTTGCCAAGCAAATATATGAGCGGGACCACGCAGTGGTCCGTGTTCGGATTAAACACTTTCTTTTTTAAAGAAAGGGTTTAGTGGGAAAAGTATTATATTTAGTTTATGTATTCAGACTTACCAGTGTTTAGGATGAGGGAGCGATATGGCTAAATGTCCTATATGCGGCGGCCCCATGAAGCCAGATAAGGAAATGTGCGACAATTGCGCCGCTATTATGGGGGAGGTTGCGGATACAAGCCCGGAAGAGGGCAAGGAGACGATATCCCAGGATGACATGTCGCTTGACGATATCATGACGAAGGCCCCTTCCGGGGGCGAGGATCTCGGGGATCTAGACCTTGAGGACAAGGACGGTTCTTCCGCTTCCGAATCGGTAGATGAGGCGTCAGGTGAAACCGCTTCCGGTCCGGCCGAGGAGGAATCGGACCCTGAAGAGATCGGCACCGGAGAGGGCCCGGCTCCCGATGACCTGTTAGGCCTATTGAAGACCATAAGGTATCACGACCGCTTGGACCTGAAGTCCAGCGATTTTCAGATAGACGAGAACGGCATGGACGCCTATCACCGTGTTCTGGATGCAATTGAACGGGAGGAGGACAGGACTTCCGGCATGTTGGACAACAAGGAGGTGTATTTCTATACCGCCAACGTGGCCCGCCAACTCGGCGATCTGGACACGGCAATGGAGATGGTGACCAAGGCCATAAGGGCGAACCCGGACTACGGCAATGCCTGGGGCCTGAAGGCCTCCCTTTTCGACATGATGGGCAAGCTGAACGAGGCCCTGCGGTCATATGACAGGGCAATCAAATCGGACAAGGACAATTTTATTGCCTTGAAGAGAAAGGCCCAGTTGATGGAGGACCTTGGCCGCGGCAAGGAAGCCGCCCGGGCCTATGAAAGGGTGCTGGACCTGAATGAGAGCGATTACCAGGCCTGGGAATCACTCGGCAATATATACTACGGGGAGGGCGATTTTACCGAGGCCAAGAAATGTTATGACAAGGCCAACAAGATCAAGCTTTCCAGGGGGATAGAGGAGTTGGATGCCGAAACCTCTACGGAGATCGCCGATACAGAGGATTACAAAAGGGCCCTCGCCCTTTTCAAGGACGCCACCAATTATATGTTGGAGTGTAAGAACATAGGGGGCGATGTGAGCAAGGCCGAAGAACTGGTGGATTCGATAAAATCCAACCTCAAAGCCGGGAAGATTTCCCAGTCGCTCATAGATATAGACAAGATGCGCACCTCCATCGATAAGGCCTACAAGGACAGGGTGGAGAAGGCACTGGAAACGGACCGGGACTATCTCAACGATGTAAGGGATGAGATTATCATACCCACTGCTGAGGAGATGCTGGACAAGGCAAAGGAGGCCTTTAAGGAGAACGAGCAGAAGAAGGCCCTAAACTATGCCCAGATCTCCCTGGAGGAGGCGAAAAAGCGGTTCGAGGAGTACGACGGGGCAAAGAACACCATACACGTTGCCTGGGGCAGGATAAACGATGCAAAAAGGGGAGGGATAGACGTATCGGTGGCCGAGGTACTGCTGGAGCAGGCCCGGGATGCAATGAAGAAGAAGGACTTCGAGAAGGCAAAGGAATACGCAAGGAAGGCCGAGGAAACCGCCACTCCTGAAAAGGACAGGGCGATCACCAAGGTACACAACATCCTTGAGAACGCCAAGGCCATAAGGAACGAGCTAAGGGACAATGAAATAGACGTTAAGGAAGTGGACAGGGCGATCGAAAGCAGCGAGGGCCGGCTGGAAAAGGACGATTTTGACAAGGCCATGGAGTACGCCGAGAACGCCTTGGAAAGGGCCAAGGAAAAGAGGAAGAGGATAATAATAAAACAGGCCGCCAGCGAGATATCCACGGTTGAATCAAGGCTTAAAGAGGTGGGAAACCTTGGGCTAATGGACGAGATATTGACCCCTTACAAACAGGCCGTGACCAACATCCAGCACATGTTCGATAATGAAAAGTACGATCTGGCCGCCAACGAGGCAAAGAAGATCCACGCTGACCTGGACAACGTTATTGGGGATGCCCTGGTTCTAAATTATCGTAAAAAGATAGATAAATATAGGGCGGAGCTGGAGGATTTCGGAGGAAAGGAACAGCCAGAGGTTCAAGAGCTGATGTCGGAAATGAACGAACTGCTGAAGCTGGTGTCGAAGAAGAAATCTGACGAGCTGGCCAAGCGTTTCAAGGATTTCGAGGACAAGTTTTTCGAGATAAGAAAGCATCTTTTTCTGAATTCAGCGCCGATGATATTTTCCAAATTAAAGCGTAATGTGGAAACCTTATTGTCCCTTGATCCTGAGATGGAGAGAATCGCTGTCAAGCTGGAAGACATCGAGAAGCTCTTCGATATGGGGAATATAGAAAAGTCCATGCTGGCCACTATTGAATTGGAGAACAGGATAAAAGAGATAAAGACCAACAGGCTAAAGACGCTGGTCCCTGATAAGATCGTATCCTTGAGGGGAAGAATATCCTACATCCGGGAGATCGGGGGGGGCGTGGTGGAGGCCGAGACCAAGCTCCAGGACGCCATCAAGCATTTCGAGTCCGAAGACTACGACAATGCCCTCACCGTCCTGAACGAAACGGATTCCATCCTGCACGACGAGGAGATCGGAGCCATGAGCCATGAGATCGAGGGGCTTACTGCCAAGGTGGAAGAACTGGGCATTTCCTGTGACGACATGGCGCCCATCGTGGAGGATGCAAAATCGACTTATAGGAAGGGGGATACCTCCGGGGCGGAGAAATATCTTCTTCTGGGCATGAAGACTCTATTGACCTATGTCAAGGACCTCTTGAGGAACAGGAAGAGAAGGGGGATGGGAGTGGAGAAGATCGAGTACGAGCTCATGAACATCAACAAGTCTGTGAATGAGAACAAACTCGCCGAGGCCAGGATGGGCATCGATCGCCTTATAGAACAGGTCCAATTGAAAGACCTGGAATGGCAAGCCAAGAACACCTTGAAGGAGGTCAGGGACAAGATACTCGACCTGAGGGATAAGGACCGCGACATATCCGATATGAAATCCAATTTCAAGAGGTGCAAGCAGCTGCTGCAGAGCGGCTCGATCAAAAAGGCCCATCGCAAGGTCGAAAAACTGAAGGACTCGGTTGACCGGGAGTTCACCGCTGTAATGGGCATAGAAGATAAGATAAAGAACAAGTTGTACGAGATAAAAAAGATGGTGGACGACATCCAGGCTATGGGCGGCGGCCTCAAGGTCAAAGATTTCAAGCCCATGTTCGACAAGGCCAAAAAGGAATACAAGAAGAAGAATTATGAAAGGGCAATGTCCTATGCAAAGAAATGTTACTCCCTGGCCAATGAACTCTACAGGTACCGTAATTTGATCCAGACCCTGAAAAAGGTCCGAAAGGAAATAGACACCTCCGAAGCAAAGGGGATAGACACCAGAAATGCGGAGGAGCTTTTGAAGAAGGCAAAGCCCGCCATAGAGAAGAAGGACTTCGAAACTGCGCTCGAGTTTGCAACCTTGGCACTTGAAGAGGTTGAAAATGCAAAGAAGAGGAGAAAGGTGGGGGAGATAATAAGAAAGGCATTTATCAAGGTCAACGAACTGAAGAAGAAGGGATACGATGCCACAGCTGCCGAGACCGCGTTGGGAAATGCCCGCACCTCTCTAAGGTTAGACGAAATACCGGATGCGGAGAAGATGGCTAAAAAGGCCCTTGAGATGGCGGAGAAGGTGATGGCCGCGTATCTCAAATCCGGAGACATACTTCGCAAGGTGAACGAACTGATGAAGGAACTAAAGGACATAGGTTATCCTTTGGAGTCCCTGGAGAACACTCACAATAAGATATACGAGGCCATCAATAAGGACGATCTGGATTTGGCTCACGACCTTGCTGAGAACTTGATATCGGAGTGTGAGAACCTCAAGGAGAATTACGGCAAGGTCAAGGAGCAGATGGACATGGCCAGGGCCAAACTGAATGAACTAACGGAGAATAACATACCCGTTCCGTCAATACAGCAGTACGTGGATGAAATGGACAAGGCGGCCAAAGCGGGGGATTTGATACGGGCGGGGAGATTGGCAAGGATCGCCTGGGAGGAGGGTGAGAAAACGAAACATACCTTCCACGAGATAATGAACCTCATTCAATTGGCCCAGTCCAGGATAGTTGAGACCAAGAAATCCGGCAAAGACGTAAACCGGGCCCAGACCATGTTCAATGAGGCCCTTGATGCCATGGAACAGGGTATATATGATCAGGCAAGGAACAAGGTAAAGGCCGCACTGAGCGAAACACTCGCCATCCAATTGGTGGAGACGGCCTCCGAAGAGGAGATATCCGCCTGTCCTTACTGCGGCGAGGAAATACCCAAGGGCAGCACCTACTGTCCCTCATGCGGTAAGAATATATAGGATTACGAAATATGGAGATAATATGAACGCCAACGATAGAAAAGTAATCGGTTTGGGGGCGTTTGTGGTCCTCATCGCACTTGTGGGGAGCATTGTCGGAGGGACTCCCTTCATTCCAACCTCTGGTGTAACTCAGGGAGAATACTATATCGTTGGTACCATCTCGTCGGGAAGCCTTTCCCTTGCCTCCACTGAACCCACCACCGAAGGCTCCACTGACAGCATGGACGTGGTAATAGACACCCTAAATGTT
>CAZUZU010000017.1:0-11238 GCA_964624865.1 uncultured archaeon | reverse complement strand
TCACCTTCTCTTATCAGGACGATGTACCGGGTATCCTGGAAGGTGACAACGATGAGTTCGAAATAAAGATCACCGCACCTGACGGCACCTCGGAAACACTGATCATTGCCTCCGGTGAAACCACCGGATCCGTGGAGTTCGTTTTTTCCGATCCACCTCCGGATTCAATATCAAATAAAACCTTTGATACTGTCAAGGAAGCTAGAAAAAAGGCCGATAATTATCGCAACACAACCGGCAACGGCACCTATTCGGTTGATGTCACGGCCACCAACTGCCCGGGCAGAAGGCCAATAGGAGGCATATTCTTCGACATGGACAATGGTAACGATTGGTCCGTTTCCATAGAGTATGGTCATTATTCATTGGCCGTAAAGGAGAAGAAAGAATCCTCCAAGGAGGCGATTAATTGATCGCGGGGGCAGGTCCATGGCGGTAGAACCTGATTTCGTCCCTTATATTCCTGCAGAGAAAAAACTGCCCGAGCTGACCATCAAGGCCATACTGGTGGGGCTCATCCTTACCGTAATTATGGCGGCGGCCAATGCCTACCTAGGCCTATACGCGGGCATGACAGTGTCCGCCACCATCCCGTCCGTTGTGATGGCGGTGGCCTTTTTCAAGATCCTGAAAGGAAATATCCTGGAGGTAAATCTTTCCAAATCCATGGCCGTGACCGGTGAGGCCCTGGCCGCGGGAATAATCTTCACCTTCCCCGCCCTGTTGATCCTATCCATCGATACTGGCGGATACGCCGGATGGGCCAACCTGTGGGGCTACATGGGTTTGGTGATCGCGGGCTCGTTGCTGGGCGGTATAATAGGCATCTTGTTCACCATCCCATTGAGGAAGGTCATGATCGAGGGACTGGAGCTTCCCTATCCCGAAGGGGTGGCAAGCGCTGAGGTTTTAAAGGCCATCGACAAGGGCGGAAAAGGAATGATCTACATCACCATGGCCCTGGCCACCGGCCTGATCTATAAGTTCGTAGCCTCGGATTACGGCCTGCGTATATTCCGGGAAAACATCGAGGGAACCGTTGGAGACAACCCACGTTTGTACGGGGGTATTGCCCTCTCACCCGCCCTGCTTGGTGTGGGCTATATTCTTGGTTTGAGGATAGCCGGCCTGGTCTTTACCGGCGGCGTGATCGGTTGGATAATAATGATCCCCATCGTGGGTGCGTTTGTTGGATTTCCCGCCCCCGGGGTGGACGGAGTCATGGAGATATGGGCCGACTACACCATGTATGTGGGGATCGGCGCCATAGTTACCGGCGGCATCTATACCATCATTACGTTGAGGAAGCCGATAGTCGAAGGTGTTCGCCAGTCCATGGACATGGGCCAGGCCAAGACCTCTGCCGCCTCCACCCTGAGAACGGAGCACGATTTTCCCATCAAGAAATGGTACTTCGTAGGCCTCTTCCTGTCCATGATAGTCATATATTGGTGGGCAACGGCCTCGGGGATCGTGGCGGGATTGGCCGCCATAGTGCTGCTGGTGGCTGCCTTCTTCTTCACCGCTGTGGCCGGTTACCTCGCAGGTATCGTGGGAAGCTCGAACAACCCCATCTCCGGCGTTACTGTCATTACCATTCTATTTACGGCCCTGCTACTTTTGGCCGTTGCAGCTGCGGGCTTTGTCAGTACCGAGATCGCCATGACCGCCACCATTATCGCAGGAGCGGTGGTTTGCTGTTCCGCTGCAATAGCGGGGGATTCCATGCAGGAGCTCAAGACGGCACAGCTGATCGGTGCGACCCCCTACAATATCCAGATATCGAGATTCATCGGTGTTATCTCGGCGGCGATCCTCGTTCCACCCATCGTGGCCACCATAATTAGCGCCTACGGAATAGTCTACAGGACCACCGCCCACCCCAATCCACTCAAGGCGCCCCAGGCAAAGGTGATGTCAAGTATCACCCTAGCTATATTCCAGGGAATACCCCTGAGCGCGATAATCATGTTCGTTATAGGAGTGATATTGGCCATCGTCCTTATCGTGCTCAAGCAGCCTGTCATGGCGGTTGCCATCGGCATATATCTTCCCTTCACCCTGACCCTGCCCATAATGCTTGGAGGCGTTATCAAGCATGTCACTGACAGGTATATCAAGGAAAAGGTCCATACTACCCGGGCAGATATGACGGAGGAGGAAAGAAAGGGTCTGATCCAAACAAGGATAGAGCAATCCACCAATACGGGTATATTGTTCGCCTCGGGATTGGTGGCGGGGGAGGCGCTCATGGGGGTAATCATTGCGGTGTTCGTAATGGCACATATCAATCTCACGATCTTCGGAACGGTACCGCTCTGGACCGGCCTTGTGGTATTCTTGTACATCGGCCTGCTGCTGGCCTACGTGGTGGTCAGGAAGCATGTTGAGGGCCTGGGCGAGCTGAAATACCTGTTCATGAGGAGAAAGTAATATGGCCCAGCCTCATCTTGTAGGGGGGCTTAACCTACTCGAGATGGTGCCGAAGAGAAGGGCGGGATATCGTTTTAACCGGGACGGCACGGTCACCATATATATGCCCAGGTTCACCTCCGGCCTCGGTATTTGGTTGTGTAGGATATCCGGTCTGAGGAACAGGATCCCGGTGCGTCTGGATAAATACGGCTCCTATCTTTGGACATTGTGCAACGGCAAGTTTACAGTTAAGGAGATAGGCAGGAGAATGGAGAAACGATTCGGTAAGGAGGTGGGTGAAAAGAAATACGAACGGCTGGCCGAGTTTATCGGGACACTGGAAGCAAATCGTTTCATCGAGTATCTCTAGGCCCAGGGTTTACATGGATTGAAAAAAGTTACAATTATTTTGTATATGTGTTACACATGGGGGCAACATACCACATCTATTTCTATAATGCCGAAGAAAGAATTATATATGTGTGTCAATAATACACGTTACAAGAAGAAACTCCAAGAAGGGATGAAAGTGAGAGAGAACACGGGAAACGATTTGGCATCCGAAGAAAAACATCCAGGCCCGCAAATCCAGGATGAACTGGAAAACCGCGAGCTGCACGATTTCAGCCGCGAGCTGCAGCATTATTTCAAGCAAAAGGGCTGGAACAAGGATTATGCCCGGATAATGATACATAGACAGATAGAAGACGCCCGGGGGGAAGGCTCTCCCCAATGCACCACGGTGGTCAGAAGGATATGTCAGGTGTTGGCCCCGTATCTTCTCGATGAGAATCTATCCGAGATGGAACAGGAGCTTAAAGGTATAGCTGATATTCATGAAACCGAATAATCCAGGGTATGGTCATTAAGGTGTATTGATTTGTACAGCGAAACTGAGACAACGTTATGCCCCAACGGGGAGGAGCTCGAATTGATCTTGGAGTGCATGGAGGAGGTGGTGGATTCCGAATCAAAGGAGGTGCGGTTTCTATTCGGTAGAAAGATAGCGGAAAGATATCTGAATATCATGCTAAAGGATATACTTGGGGTGTGGGACGGGGACGCCGGGTCGTTGAGCGTTCTTTTCGACGTGCTAAAAGAATCCCACTGGTTCGATGATATCAGCGTAAAGGACGGTGGTCTTGATCAAACCATTGCAGTGGGGAACAGCTTCGAGGTAAAGGCGGAAAAGGAAAGCTGCGGGTTCCTTCGCGGTTTCTTTGCCGAACTTTTTTCACAGCTTAATGAAAGGGAATATACATGCAGGGAGCAGCATATGGCCCTCAGGAACATATGCATGTTCAAAATATCGGAAGAATGAACAAATATGTACCCTTAGTTGGTACTTGTCTACTGCCTGTTACTGAATATTCCCTTGTGGGTAAATCTTCAATCCCCTTGTTCAATATGATATATGAAAGGGTTACATGGACAGAAATTCCTTGGCCTCCTTTATCACGGCGTCCGGGTCCTGGTAGTAGCTCTGTATGGTCTTGAACACTTCCTTGTAGGTTATCGACTCGTCGTTCTGTAATCTCTTGAGCAGCCAGTCTAGTACTATGGTCCTGTTGTCGATCTCGTCCTGGAGGTCCTTGTATTTTATGCCCTCCAGATCGGCCACCTTGTCAAGGAACTTGCTTGTACCGGAGAATCTGAACTGATCGCCTGCGGAGGTCCACGACCATGTGAACACAGGGGTAACGCGAATATGGTTGGTCTCCGGGTCGATGTCCCATATCTCGGCGATCTGCTTGATACGTCTGGTCTTCTTCCCTCTTACCCTTACCTGCCCTTGAAGAAGCACGAAGTTCAGGGACAGCACCAATATACGGGGCACGTTGATGGGCGGGTTCTCAAGCCTGTGCACAACGCTCTCCACGCTGTCCGCGTGAAGTGTGGAATACACTGTCTGGCCCGTGGCCATGGCCTGGAAAACGATCATGGTCTCCTTACCACGGACCTCGCCGACCACCATGTAATCCGGCCTCTGCCTCATTGCGGTTTTAAGAAGCTCGAACATGTCGATGTTCCTGGCTCCTCCGCCTTCGTCCTCGTCTTTTATCTCCCTGGTAAGGCCGGGCACCCAGTTCTCATGTGGGATATTCATCTCCCTGGTATCCTCGATGGTAAATACCTTTGAACTTGGCGGGATAAACAGTGCAACGGCGTTAAGAGTGGTGGTCTTACCCGAGGCCGTGCCGCCTGCACACATCATACTGGCCCCGTACTGCACGGCTAACCACAGGAATGCCGCCACCTCCGTGTTTACAGTACCGTAGTTGATCAAGTCTATGATTGTTAGGGGCACCTCTTTGAAACGCCTGATGGTAAAGGTGGAACCCCTAGTTGTGATCTCCGTTCCCAGGGAGGTATTCAGCCGGGAACCGTCCGGCATGGTGGTATCCAGAATGGGATTGGCTTTTGATATGTCCCTGCCGCATTTTTGGGCCAGCTGTATCACGTATCTATTCAATTCTTCCTCGGTGTTGAACTTGACGTCCGATCTTATGGAATGATGATTACGGTGATAAACGTATATGGGAACGCCGTGCCCGTCACAGGATATATCCTCGAGCATGGGGTCCTTCATGGTAACGTGTATCCTCCCGTAACCGATGAGATCCCTGTATACATAGTAGAACAATCTTTCCTTGGTCAAGGCATCCAGTGCGATATCTGAATGGAATAGGACCTCGTTCATCGTCTTCCTCAGCTTGTTCTTCTTTTCTTCCTCCTCGTCTATCTCGTCCTGCCTGTAATCGAGTTCTTCCAGCAGCTGATCCTCCAGGTATTCAAGGATATCTTTTTCTCTCTCCTCCAAAGGGGGCTCTATGGTCTCGTACATCACATCGGAGCTAACAGTGTCCTCGAGGACGCGGACATAGGAATAGTGAGGTTTGTCGTCCATGGTGGCGGGTTCCTCGGGCTCAGGCTCGATGGGATATATCTCCAGAACCTTGAACTTATCTTTGTCCACCGGGGGTATTGGCGTGGTGACCATTTCCTTCCTGGCGCCGATCTTTATTACTGTGCCAACTCCCTTGCCCTTCTTCGCACCCAACTCTGTTTGTTTCTCCTTGCTCTTGACCTCACTTTCAGATTTAGTTGCCATGGTAATCCTCCCGATGTGCTGTGTAAGTTATATGGGGATATTGTTATTTATAATTTTTTATCCGGCGGTCATATCCACTTCAGTGGTTTTTCTTTTTTTGAGACCTCATTAAAGGCAGACAACAAATTTAGGTAAGAAAAACCAACAGTGATAAATATTTATAATGGCCTTACCATTCATACGGCAATGAGTTCGTCTGGGAAATATAGGATCAATACTTTGCAATCGCTTTATATCGAGCCAACACAAGAATGCAACCTTAATTGTTTGACATGTGCCCGAACGAAGGCATCTGCCGAGGCATTTGAAGGCAACATCATGTCCATGAGGACCTTCTCCAATCTTAGACCTTACATGGGTAACCTAAAGGTATTTGAGATATGTGGCTTCGGGGAGCCTCTGCTACATCCGAGTATAATTGAATTCATGAAGCTTGCCAAGGAATGGACACCAAAGAAGTGTGAAATAAAGATAAGGACCAACGGTCTGCCATTGGATCGGACGATGGTTGAGGCCATGGAGGGTATAATAGACGATCTCCAGATAAGCATAGACGGAATCGAATCAAACAAACGTGTACGCGGTGTGGATATAGGGGTCATGGCAAGAAAGATCGACATGGTGCACGACGTAACAAAAAAGCCGAAGGTGAGCATAGCCTTCGTTTTAATGAGAAGTAATATGCCGGAGTTGACTGACCTCGTTGACTTTGCAGATGAGCATGATATAAGGGTGATCAGGGTGCAACCACTAATTGTCCACGAAAAATCGATGCGAGCAGAGAACATATACCGGCACAGGAGGGAAGCACTGACTGTTTTAAAAAAAACAATTGAAAAAGCTTCTTCCAAGGGCATCGAGCTGATGTTTTGCCAGATGGATGAATATCTCTCCACTAAAACAAGGACATGTGATATGCCGTTCAAACAGCTGCAGGTATCTTGGAATGGTGCGGCTTCCATGTGCTGCTCCGGTTTCGTGATTGGGAATATTAACGAAAATAGCAGGGAAGAGATACTGAATGTTCCATTCCTGTTAAGATTGAGAGAGAATTTGGAGAGGGGGGACATACCTGGTTTTTGCAGGCGCTGTACAGTGATGAGGAATACCATAAAGAACCAGGAGGCGCCCACCACCATGACCCACAAAGTGTTTAAATTTGTTTTTCTGGCAAGACACGAGGGCCTGGGTAAAGCCATTAAAAAAGCTAAGAAGTGGGTGTGAGGGAAAACGTGTATACACTGGGTTTGAACACAGGACATAACGCCGCCGCGGCGCTTGTCAGAGACGGAAAGATAATCTATGCCTTGGAAGAGAGAGGTTGAACCGGATAAAGCGTTACAAGGGTTTTCCTATCCTTGCCATATCAAAGGCGTTAGAATACGAGGGGATCCAGGCCAGTGATCTGGATGCTGTTTGCTATGGTCAAAAGCCCTTTTATCCCGATGCCATCAGGGAATTTTTTTTGGTATTTGACGCAGGGCAATCCCAGATATGCCCTCGGAACCGTCGGAAGGATGACACCATATTTTCGCAGCCATCTAAGAAAAAAGGCCGCTGTTTACGTGTGCGAGGGCACAGATCGTTACAAAAAGAACCAATTCCTTGTTCCATGGCTTAATCGAGGCGCATCGAAACCTCACAGGCATACCCGTGCTCCTAAATACTTCGTTCAATCGCAGAGGCGAGGCCATGATCAATACCCCCTTGGAGGCTTTGGATATGTTTTACAACTCTAACTTGGATGTCTTAGTGATGGGACCTTACGTAGTAATAAAATAGATATAATGTGCTGGGAAGTTCCGGCCCATTAGCTCTAGGTTGTTCTTAATTCTTTTATACTACCCGTTACATATCCATAAACACATGGCTCATGCAAACATTGACGATGCCCACCATAACATTAGAAATTTGAAGTCAAAGCCGGAGGCTCCCCTTGACAGGATGCTAAACCTGGTTGGGGCGGAGATGATAGCCCAGCCCAAGAACAAGTATCTTTTCATCAGGGGCATGGAAAACATGTCCTTCGGATCAAAGGTGGTCATATCTCCCGGCGTAAGGCTCAACGGATCGGTCATCGGCGATGAATGTAACATTGGACTTGGCGCGGTCATCGAGAATTCGATTCTGGGCAAGGAGGTTTACGTGACCGCCAATGCCTTGGTGAGAAACTCGATACTGGGAAACGGGTCAATCGTTGGCGCCAACGCCGTGGTTGAGGACACGGAGATCCCGCCGAACACCGTAGTCACCGGCAGCGGCCGTCAGCACCCAATAACAGATTTCAAACATAAAAAGACCAATCGGAACGTCCAGGTCCACTGGTTCGATAGGAATCCCATGTGGAACTGGACCACGCCCTCCAAGAGCATAGGCGCATTGAGGCTCCCCTCCGCTGTCCCCAAGTACCTGTTCCTCAATCATTTCCCCCGGGTGTTCAAATCGAAGCGTTTGAAGAGGTTGATATCCAAGGGTTTTTGTAAGATCGATCAAGGGGCGGACATTCACTACACCGTCATACTCGATCCGATTTTCTCTGAAAAGATCTCCATCGGAAAAGATGCGAAGATAGAACGGGACTGCATACTGCTGACCCATTCGTTCCTTGGTTTCGGGGATTACAGGCTGGAACACGGCCCGGTGGGCATAGGATCGGGTGCGAAGGTCGGTGAACATTCGGTGGTGGTTGCAGGGGTTGATATCCCCCCCGATGTTATAATTCCCGGAAATTCGGTAGCTACAACCAACGGCGTTTACGTGGTGCCGGAGGAGAAATATAGAAGATACGAGGAGCTTTGATTGCCGGCTAAAGTGTTATTTGTAAAGAGCGGGCCCTAATCCCCTCTGAACATGATGTATATCGCATTGATCGTACCCATCAGGGCCTCTCCCACCAACAGTCCGGTGGCTATCATGAAGGTTTCCAAGAGCTTTATGGTCTTGTGTCTCTCTGACCAGTTGTACTTCCTGACCATCTTTTGCAGCCTGTATTTTTCCCATATGTCCCTTGCCGCGCCGCCCATCAACAGGGGCAGGGTATAGGACAGCGGTAGATACATGCCGAGACCGAACGCGGTGCCCATTCCGGTGGTAAGTTCGGCCACCACACCTATTGCGATGCCGATGAACAAGAGCATCTGCACCAGCTCACCTCCCCCGCCGACAAGTATCTGGGTAAAGGTGGCGAAGGCGTGTGCCTGAGGCGCCTCCAGGTCAGGGAACTTTCCCAAGGCCAGCCCGTAGGAAAAAAAGGTGGCCCCAAGCACGGACACCGTGGACCCGAAGAAGAGCCCTGCGCTCTCCCCCTTCATGAGATGATAAGGCCGGGTACCGCAGTATATGCCGGAGCGGAAGTCCCACATTATGTCGCTGCTCAGGCTTATGGACGAACCGAAGACCGCGGTGCCGAGAAGGGCCATTACTATGATCTTGTTGGGGTCTCCCCATTCCCTTGACCAGGGGAGGGCGGAGAATATCATTATCAAAATGAACAAGGTGATGAACGATGTCCCGCTCACCGGGGTGGTACCCACCTCGCCCGACACCTTTACCGCGATGGCGCCAAGGAAGAAGGTGAGCGTGACCAGCAGGAACCCGAATATGATGGAATGGAGGAAGGGGAAGCCGCCCAGGATGAAGGTTATGGAGATCACGAAGAATGTAATGACCATCATGATGGGAATATAGGTCACAGGCCATTCGTACCACCCTTTTCCCGCGATCCAGTCCTTTCTCTTGCTCCCTCCCGCCTTCGATACTTTCATCACGTCCCTGGTGGCGGACCTGAACACCGGCGCCATCTTGATAAGGGCGGTGAAACCGCCTCCCAATATGGCGCCTATTGCGATGATCCGGCCAATCCGGTCCCTGGCAATGTATGCTGCGGTCTTTCCTATGTCGTTCTTTACCAGGATGGGATCGTTTACGTTGAAGAAACCTTCGAGCACTGTGCCGTCCTCGAGCATCCGTACTACATAGACCGAAACGTCGAAGCCCACTGCAGTTGGCATGATGACAAAGAAGGTCAGAAGAGTACCCATAGAGACCAGAAGTGCGGTGCGGAACTTGAGGAACCAGCCCAAAGCCAGCTGTATGGGAGTGAGGGTAAAGCCGACGTAGGTGTAATGCTCCCATTCCGTGCCCCTTGGTGTTATGTTGATGGTGCCGTACTTGTAACTGGGCCCGTAGAACAAGCTGTCCATGACAGATATCTTGGTCCCTTCCAGGTTGGGGAAATGGACATTGGGCATGACAGCAACGTCCCTGAGAAAAACGAATGCCATGGTCCCGGCCGCCACTCCCATTACGATCCGAATGGATTTCTTTGCCTCCCTCATCGCACCGCCGGAGAGGTGGTGCGCTATGTCCAAAAGCTTTATCTGGGCGTGTATCTGGGGCATTGGCAACGGGTCTTCGACCAGCCATATACGCCGGAATATTATAAAGTAGGTTATGCCCAAAAGGCCGCCCATCATGGACGCTATCAGGGCTATTGGAACCAGGGACGATAGGTAGGAAGGATCGACTATCCTGTTCCCTCCCGAGCCTAGGTATTGGCCCGAGTATGCCAACAGGTAAATCGCCGGAAAGGTGAACACGAAGCCCGTGCAGGTCCGGTCCGTTCCGGTGGCGGACCCGCTTATGATATTGGTCTCCGTGGGGTGCCATCTCATTGCCAGGCCCAGAAGGTAGGTTATGTACCAGGAACCGCCCGTAACCAGACCAACCTTCAGGCCGACATATTGATTTATGAGGGCGAACATGCATCCTATGATAATTCCAATGGCGATCTTCTTGCCGAACCTGGACCTTTCAAACCCTTCTACCCGGTTCTTTTCGTCAAAATACTGTTCAAGCAGGCCGGTGCCCACATTGGGAAAGACGTCCTTGTCGAAGTAATCCATCCCGTCCTTTTCAATGAGCTCAATGCTCCTTGGCGACGGTGGTTGACGATATATGGAGCGCCTTACCTTGCCTCCCACGTTATCACCTTGCCCCGGGTCTTGATATCGATACGTAATTTTTTGGCGTTTGCCAAGCTATCATTATGTAATCTCACCCTGAACTTGTTTTTGGTATTGAGAATATGACACGATATATAATTATTTTGTATCCGAAAGGGGAGGGCAGCGGGGGATTTTCGACCTCAGACCTTTTTTGTAATGTAGTACTGTTGATACCCGGTGAGCTTACCGCCGCTGGTTACCTTGAAACCCAGTTTCTTCAACAACTGAAGCTTGTCGTAGGTGGTGGCGTCCTTGTCGTAGATCTCTCCCTCCACGTGCTTGACCTTGTTCTTCTTTGCTATTTCCAGGTATTTTTTCAGCAGGGCCTTTGCATAGTTGATGTTGGACCAGTCCCTGACAATGAAGGTGTTGATCAAGGATCGGTTGTCCTTGACCGCATATTCCAACTTCCCTATCTCCTTTCCCTCTTCGGATTTCATGGTGATGATGCTTACCTCGCCTTCCATGGAGCTGCGTTCGAATTTTATCTCGAACAGGATCTTGATGCTCTTGGAGAACAGACCGCCTAGCTTTATCTTGCCTACTTCGTACTGTACCATGTCTTTACTCACCTGGATTTTTTCTTATGTAATTTACATTTATATAAACAACTAATATAAAAAATTATGTCTCTGATTTTCCTGGACCGGCCTGTGTAACCCTGGGAGATATGTCACCCCTCGATTATAGGGTAAGAACGTTTTC
>CAZUZU010000016.1:8401-25247 GCA_964624865.1 uncultured archaeon | reverse complement strand
TGCTAAACGGGCCTTGGGCACACCGATTATCTTAAGGCCCCCATCTATCTCCTTAATCCTTTGGGCCACATCGGTCCACCTATAACTATAGGACTGTATATAGACCTCACAACCGAGGGAGCTTAGGTTCAAGGCAAGCTCTTTGACGGCATCGGCTATTCCCCCCCTTGACACTCCGCCCCACTCGGTGGGCACCGGGCTGAGGATCAGCACTCTTAAATTCCTGTTCTTTCCACCTGGAGTCATTTATCGATCTCCGTTATGTATCTGTGCGTGTAAACAATGAATTCAAATATTTAAATCAAGCCGTGGGAAATGATCCCTAGGCATCGTCGGTAGGGAGATCATAATTTCTAACAAGGTGGTATATTACGATATTTTCCGTTTCGTAGTACACGGTGATCGAATCCGGGCCGTATATCTCTTCGTATTCCTCTATCCATCGGAAGGTCTCCGTGGTCCGGGTAAATGATCTGGGATCGAAATATCTACCCTCCAGGCCGGAGTAAGTGTTCTTATCGTGGGGAATGTAGGCGTGGGGCGGGATGTACAGAAGCTCCGGTAGATCGTAGATTTCGTAGTCGGGGTACAGGAAGGCCATGGCCATCCACTCCGGTTGGGTCTCGGTGTAGACCGCCGTGTTCCCGGGATCGAAGTCGCGGGCAATCGCCCTGTAGGCATCGGGCCAGTCCTGGAAATCCCTGGTCTCTATATACAGGTGGCCGGAGCAGGACGGTATGAATATCAGGGCCAAGGATATGAGGGCGGCAAATTTCAGGAGCGGGCTTTTGTTTTCAGCGGCCGAGGCCGTTCTCCTTCCCCGGGACGGGGGTTTCTTGCTTAGGCTTGAGCTAAAATTCTGGTGACGCCGCATCACGTTATAGGCCGTGGCGAACAGCAATAAAAAAAGGGCGGCAAGCTCGGGCAGCATCTGCACGAACCTGGTGTGGGACCACAGCGCGGTGACAGCGGACAGAAGTTCATTAAGAGGGGGATATGTCAGGACCATGATTGTAAAAAAGGTTAAGGAAAGCAGGACCGTGAACAAGTTTGGAAACGTATCCTTACTTTTAACAGAGAGATTATGATACCCGAAAACAAGATTGGCAAACGCGATCGGAACCCCGTAGAGGAAAGTAAAATGATAGGGCAAGGAAAACAGCACTGGATAAGCCGCGGCAAAGGCCGCTGTGAGAACAAGGGGGAACCATTGTTGATTGACCCATGGGGAGGTTTCCTGGAGTTGGTCCTTTAACAACAAGGGAAGGGCTGCTAACAATATAACACCGCCAACCAGCCACGGATCCACGGCCCATATGAGGATGCATGCCCTGAGAACGACGTATATTCCAACCAAGGCCATCGGATAAGCAATAGAGCGCCTTCGATTCTTACTTTTTGTTTTGCCATACGATACCTTGATAAAAACGACGGAGACAAGAAAAACAAGGGGAGCAAGGGTGTATTGATGGAGACTGTAAGGAATATAGTAAAGTACCAGGAAGAGGAAGACGGGGGAGACGAGGAATATCTCCGCATATCTTTCAAAGTGCGATGAGCGGTAAAAAATGAACACTGCCACTAAGGCACCCGTTGACAATATACTCCCGGATAAACCTGGATCGCCGCCCAGCATCAGGGCCTCGATACAAAGGACGATAACTGCCAGCACGACGATAAGGAACAAGAATAATGATCTGTCCCTTTTGGAAACGATGGCCAGAGCAATGACCGCTGCCAGGACCGCCAGTAGCGCTGCGATGGTCATCGATATCTCAAGCTCGAACTGCCAGGCCAGGAATGTAAAAACGGAGCAGGTGGGGAAGTAAACCAATAGAACCAGGGGAAGAATACCTATCCCTCCCGTCAACCGATCTATTATGTCTGTCAACCTTTTTTTGAGCTGGGAGGCGGGTCCGGGAATGACGGCCAGTCTCAACTTGCCGGGGACTTCCAACAGCGCCCAGAACGCCACGGCCCAGAGGCCGGATGTAAAAAATGAGAGATAGTAGAACGATCGGAAAGCCGAGGAATACAACCTCAACATGCCGGTAACGGAGATGAAGAGGAGTGAGATGACCGCTAGTCCGTACCAGGCGTGGGCCCGCCTGCGCTTGTGCAAGCCGTATGCCAAGAGGGCCGATCCTGCTATCAGCACGAAGATGTAGTAGGGGTTGATGTTGAAGAACGGGATGTACTGTACGGTCTCCACTGTTCGACCGGCAACATCTATGTCCTCTGTGGCGGCCATGCTGGGTGCCTTGATTACATCCTGGGTAACGAAGAAGTATATCCTCACGAAGATATTGGACAATATTATCAATATAAAAGAGACGACACCTCTAAGCGGGGAGGAGTGCCACTTGTCGGAATATACAAGGAACATCAGGAACAATGTTCCAAAGGTGTAAAGGGCTGTGACTGGATGGATGAGCGCCAGGGCATAGGACAGGAGGACTAAATAAGCAAGGTGCTTCTTGTCCAATTTATTTTTTGAAAAGAAATCATAGGTCCATATGATAAACACACTTAGCAGTATCAGGCCTATGTTCTCCGGGATGGAGATGGACTGTCTCTTCAATATGGAGCTGTACAACACGGGCAGGGGAGGGATCAAGAGGCTGAACGGTGTCACTGTGTAGATGACCGCTGAGAAAAGACCTGCAAATCGGCCGAAAAGATGCCTTACCGCAGCGTACAAGGCAATGATGGTCAGGGTACCGAACAGGGGGCCCAGGAACTTTATGGTATGAAATAACGAAACACCGGTGGTGGTGGAGATCACCATGTATATGGAATGCATGCCCCTGGGATAGGTGCCGTAATGCAGGGGGTCGAAGAAGGCACCGTTCAGCAGGTTCTTGGTCATCAGCATGTGTGCCCAGGGGTCGGATAGGCCTATGCTGCTCGATACCACGGCGTGCCTCATTCTAATGACGCCGCCCACCACCAGGGCTACGAGGAAAATTATCGTATCGAGATATGATGTTGCTTCCCGCGGTCCCCGATCAACGCATCGCCTCATAAGCCCGAGAAAGCTTAAGCCAGCATATCTTGCATACAGCCAGGATGCCGACACCGCAGTTAGGTAATGGATTATGAGAAAAACCGCTGGGGAATAGAGGGCCGTGCCTATGAGGAAAAAGGATATGGTTAACGAGGGTACGAAAGACAAGCAAGTTGCGCCCAGGAGCCTTGCCTCCCACCGTTTGTTGGAGAAAGCATGGCTGACAAGAGGAAAATAAGGAAGCACGTATATAAACAGGAGAGCCAGGAGCAGCTGCAATATCGTTACAATGTCCGTTGGGCTCATGGCTCACTCCCCGACGACAATGTGCTCCGGTACGACCAGGCCGCCGTCACCCCGGTTGTACATCACGTAAACGTATCCCTTGGAATCGTATATTATAACGTCTTCGTAACCGTCCCGGTTGACGTCATAATGGGACATATGATGATAACTGGGCAGGAATATCTCGTAGCTACGGTTCTCCCACTCGGAAACACCACCGGCATTACTGACATTATATATCATACCGACCGAATATCCGTTCTCCGCCCTGGACACCGTGCATATGTCACTGTCCCCGTCCAGATCGGCATCGAAGATTGCTATGCCCCGCATGTCCTTAAAGGCACTGAGATTGTAACAGTGCTCGAAGGTGGGGCCGGTCCAGGAGTAAACACTTATGTTGTACTCCAGGCTGTCGATTATTAGCAGTTCCGGATGGGCGTCGTTGTCCAGGTCCGTCATGACGAACCTCAGGGAGCCTTTTCCCTGGTAGATGCCGTATGTCGTGCCGTTACGGGGATACAAGAGCATTATCTCGTTGGACACCGCGTCCTCATACAGCATCAATGCTGTACCTTCAATCCGGGTGTAGAGGACCAGCATGATATCTATGCCCGGACCGTAAACGTTGAGCCCGGCATATCCCGTGTCGGTGGCAGACGACGATAGAACCACGGATATGTCGCGGGAATACTTATTGGCTATGGCAAAGTCGACCTCGGTATCGGAATTGAACCTGCCGCTGCATATGTCTATCGGCCTTCTCCCGGAGGCAAAACTCATCGATGTTCCATTTGTTGGATCGACAATGGTGAACTTGTGCCCGTCGAAGTCCACCACCGCGACCTCGTCCAGACCGTCGTTGTTGAAATCCCCCGAAACACCCCGGTAAGGTTTTAGACCTGTGGTTATGTTCTTCCAGAATCCCGGGCCTTCGGGGGTAATGTTGAAGAATGAGATGGTGCCCATGTTGTAGTTAACCACGCATATGCCTCCGTGCTCTTGGTTGAATCTCCCGGAGAATATGTCGGTAACCCTTGCGCCGGTGTCCAGGTGGTAAGACGAGCCCTGGTCAACAGTTCCGTTGAGGATGTCGAAACCCCCGCCGCCTCCGATATTATAGAGGATTATATCTTCCAAGCCGTCCTCATTTGCGTCCGCCGTGGCTATTCCGTATACCGGTTTTTTTAATTCTATCCGTCTATCTTCCTCCAATCCCGGGAGGTTAAGCATAACCAGTCGATGGTGGGCGGCGGAAACGTAGGCGAGCAACTCCTGTCCCTCCTGCGTATAAACGGCCATGGAATAGGCGTCAGGGGTAATTTTTGCCTCCGCAACGGTTGCAAAGGTAAGTGAACCGTTCGTTAGCATGAAGCGGAGAAGATATATCTTAGCGTTTGAGCAGAGAACGATAAGCTCGTCCCTTCCGTCGCCATCATTGTCGTACAACAGCATCTCCACAACCCCGGCCTCGAGACTCAAATCTCCCATGGAGCGATTTTGGGTCATTGAAAAAACGGAGATATTGCCGCTCACCGATTGGCCCACTATTATCTCATCCAGGCCGTCGCCGTCTATATCTGTGGAAAGTATACTCTGCGGGTAGGCCTGGGGTTCGCCCTCCCCGGGCCCGGGCATGAGGGGCGATCTTTTCTTCGGAATGGGTTTCTCCGCATTATATAACAGGCCTGCGGACACTATGGAATAAACGATGATGAAGCCAAGTGTCAAAGCAACCAGCTCTCTGGGGATTGTCCTGATCTTCGCTTTTGACATCAATAATCACCAATATAGACCTGTAATGAAGGAATCAGATTTAAAAACATTGGTCCGCCGGGGGTTCCATTGACAAGGCAAATAGGTTTTTATATAATCAATTATTGAATCCATATACGGATATGTCTATGAGAAGCGTATTGAATCATTCGTTCCGGATGATTAGGAACATGTTCTCGGCAGGATATCCCGTGTATAGGGATGGTGTCGAGCTAAGCTGCGAGCCGTTCTTCGTCATAGGCTCCGGAAGGTCGGGAAACACGTTACTTAGGGCCATTCTGTGCAGCCACCCCGATGTCTCCGTCCCGCCTGAATCCTACGTGCTGGCCAACATGGTGCGAAAATACAGCAGGTACGATTATCTACCTTGGAGCGAGCTGGTGAAGATAGTAATAGGGGAGCTGGAATCCCATCAGCAATTCTATACTTGGGAGATAGACATGTCCCCCGTCTATCAAAGGGTCAACGGATTGAGGGAGGAGGACAGAACGTTATCCAAGATCATAGACGAGATATATTCATACTATGGTGACAAAAGATTTCCCGGTTGGAAGATATGGGGGGACAAAACACCGATCAACACCCTGAGGTTGAAATGGATAGACCCGGTATTCCCGGGGGCAAGATACATACACATCATAAGGGACGGGCGGGACGTTGTTCGTTCTTATCTGAAGATGGGGCGGTACGAGAAAATGGACCAGGCTGCAATGCGCTGGAAGGAAAGTGTAGAGGCCGCCTTAGAATTCGGGAGAAAGAAGGGGGAGTATTATATGGAACTTCGATACGAGGATCTGGTCTCGGAGCCGGAGAGGGAGACAAAAAGGGTGTGCCGGTTCCTGGACATTGACTTCAAAAAGGAGATTCTGGACCACAGGACCAGGGCGGATAACCTGGGCGACGTGGATAAGCTGGAACATCACAAGAATGTCACATCGCCCATAAATACAAAATCGATGGGCAAATGGCGGGACTATTTTTCTGCCGAAGAGAAAAAGGAGCTTGAAAGCCTATTGAAAGATAACTTGGAAAGATTGGGCTACGGGCCTTAGGGGATCATTCTCCCACCAAGGCTCGATACAGCCCCATATGCCTTTCCGCAATGCCCCTCAGGTTAAACTTCTTAGCGGTTTGGTGGGCCGCGCCTGCGATGCTCAGTCGTAGTTCAACGTTATCCAGCAAGTCCCTCACCGCGGCCCCGAAGCCTTGCCTTTCCACCAGTATCCCGTTCCGTCCGTCCTCGATCACCTCTGGTATCCCGCCCACCGGGGTGGCAAGGACCACCATGGAGGAGGCCATGGCCTCCAGCACGGAAAGGGGAAGGCCTTCCGAGTCCGAGGGCAGGAGGAGCACGTGCTTGTCCTCCATGACGGCGGCCATTTCGTGATGGGGGACCCGGCCCAGGTAGGTTATGTTCGCGTTACGTTTTGCCGCCTCCTCCACCTCCGCCAGCATCTCTCCTTCGCCGCAGATATGCAACTGCTGATCGCTGAATTTATTGGAGAAGAGATCCAACAGTAGTGGGAGGCCCTTTTCCTTGATCAGCCTGCCTATGAACAGGAATCTCACAGGGGCCCCCGTTTCCTCCTTTTTCCGATAAAACGCATCGTTTATGCCGTTGGGTATCCACACGGTCCTTGCCCTGGGCTCTATGCCCTTTACCTTCTGCTCCAACGCCCTGCTCACGCATATCACTTTGTGGCTGTGCCTGAGGACAAGTCGGGCGATGCGGGCAATGACGCCCCTTTCGGGCAGGTAGTTGATGTCGCTGCCGTGGACCGTGACAACATGCCTTCTGCCCGATATCTTCGAGCATACGGTGCCAACGAGTCCGGATAGCAGCCAGTGGCTGTGGATCACGGCGGCCTTCTTTGCCTGCTTTAAGGCCGATATGGTGTAGGAGATCATGAATATGGGCCAGAGAGGCAGGTACCTCATATTGAACAACCTCTTGATTACTCCTCCTTCATAGGCCAATCCTCCGCCACCCGATATGGTGTATCTGAACCGTTCAATCTCCAAACCCGGGACAAAAAGATCTTCGGAATCCTTGCTGTGAGGGGCGATCACTTGAAACCTTGGGCCAAGCTTGGCGACCTCCGCATACAGATCGAGGAGGAAGACCCCTGCAAAGTCCCCTTTGTATCTGGGAAAAGAGGTGGTAAGTACCAGCACGTTCGGATGTTTATCATGCCCTTTCGCGATACGGCATCAACCCCTTCATTCAAGCGCCAGGCTCCCGACGAGCAGGCGTTCCTTTAGGCCCTTGACCTCGGATTTGACGTCTCTGCCCTTAAGGGCGTCCACCATCAATCCCACCAGGTTGTCGCAGTCCCCTTTGGTGCACTTCAGCATGGCAAGCTCCCCTGTTCCAAAGCGGCCTATGGCATCCGTTATTATGTTGTTTTTCTCCAGGGTCTTTGCCAGCTCGTAAGGGCCCGTGCCCCACTTTTTCTTCAGTGCGTCGGGGTCCACCACCGTCTGGTGGCTCCGGGTGTAAGTGGAGGGGTACATCATGGGAACCCCGGCCTCGTCCAGGGTCTTGGCAAGACAGCGGGCGAGCATGCAGATCGATTTTGCATATGCCTTGCCCTTGTCCCGGTACAGCTCAAGGGTCCTTGCAAGGGCCGCTATCCGGTTCAGGTGGGTGTTGTCCACCGACGACCAGATCATATCCCGGGTCATCGGCCCGAATATATCCTCTTGATCGCTTAGGATGATCCCGCCCTGGGGCCCGGGAAAGGTCTTGTGGGTTGAGCCGTAAACGCAGTGGCAGTAATCAAGGGCGGCGGGTTGGAAAGAACGGCCCGCTATCAGGCCCAGGACGTGTGAAGCGTCGTACAAGAGTGGGGCGTCCAGCTCGTCCGCGACCTCCCTGAAGCGGGAAAGATCGTAAGGAAATAAGAACACGCTCTGCCCCAGTACTATGAAATCCGGTTTTATCTCCCTGGCCCTCTCTTCGAAACGGGCCATGTCCGGCTCCGTGCCCCTGCATGGTATTTCATGGGCCCGGAGGCCCAGCATGTCGGCAAGGTAGGGCTGCCGGTACCCGTCGTAGCCCCCGGCCTCCACCGGGACGGCCATGTAACTTTTTCTTCCCTCTTTCTTCATGGACCGGAGGGCGGCAATGGCGGAGACGTGGCCGGATATGGGGCGTACGTCGGCGAACTTTGCATTGAAAACCCTTCTTGCCAGGGTCTCCGCCTCCCGGGTAAGGGCGTCGGCGTATTCGGCCCCGCAGTAAGCGTTCTCCGCCACCACGCCGTGGACCTCGCCGTGTATCGGCAAGGTGTAGCGTCTGGCAAAATCCGTGGAGAGCAACTTTAATGCGGCGGGCGGCATGAGGTTCTCGGACGCTATCAGGTTGATGCATTGGGCACGCCATTTCTCGTTGGATTCCACTATCTCTCTGGTTCGGGAGGACATCTTCCATCACCCCGCTATAGGATAATCGGTCCGTGTTTATTAGATTTACCTATTTTATTACAGCAAGACACACACGACATAACACTTATATTCATACATTATTTATTGGTGTTCGATGGATGAAGAGCAGTCATCTGAAGAGGTGGAACGATTCGACAAGGCCTTTGGCTACACTTTAGCCGTGTTGTTTGTGTTCCTTCCCCTGGTCCTGGTCCCCGTCCTGGGAGCCCTGGCCTATTCAATAATAATCACCTTCTTCGCTGGTAGGAAAGGTGGAAAATATCTTACCAAGAGGCACGCCCTGATAGCGGTGCTCATGGCATCCGTTTCCTTCCTGTTGATCCTGCTCAGCGCGTTCTACACGCTCGTCCCCGTGTTCCTGGCCTCCATGCCTGGTGAACTGGACCTCACGGACCCGCTTGGAACCCTGGGGATCGCCCTGTTCTCCTCCGCCGTTCTGATATTCTCCCTCATCGGAGGCTACACCGGAGGGAAGCCGGCCATATATTTCGACGGGTGATCCCATAATGGGTGGAAAGAGGACGACCTATAGATTGGAACTGAACAGGGACAATCGGGCTTATAACAACGCCACCTTCTATCCAACGGACTCGAAGCCCGTTGTCCCGGAAGGGGTGGAGGGGAGGGTCAAGTTCGTAGCATACAGGGAGGTGGAGGGGATGGTGGAGGCGGCCAAGAATATCAAGGAAGGCGGGGGGACAACAGCCCTTGAAACAAAGGCGTCCGCGTTTATGGGCCGGGGGGAGGAGGTAATGGCGGCCTTCGACGTTGTCATGATCTCAATGGACTCCCGCCTTGACTACGAGGAGATATACGACGGGGACCGGGCGAAAGACGTTAAGGACTTTTTTCTGGCTGCGGACGAGATTTTACCAAAGCGTAATAGATTCCATCTCAGCAAGAGGCTGGTGGTAAAGACGAAAGTGAAGAGAGGGGAGGGCTTGGAAGACGTGTATGACTTCATTCGGGGACTGCCCCTTGACCTCCATCTGATAGACTGCGAGCCGGGGTGGGAAGGGAAGGAAAGGGCGGAGAAAAGAGGGGCGGTGGTCATGACCAGGGCGGATGACGAGGGGGCCGGGCTGAAGGAGTGCTGTTCCCCCGATCGCGCCTACGTGGACGGCTCCGGCTCTTCCAGGCTGCCGTGCTGCCTCAGGGAAGGGAATCAGTGGTTTCCCTGGAATGCAAAGGCGGAAGAAATAGAACGGGATCTATCCCGGCCGGTCGACATAAGGGGGGCCGGAAAGAGGTTGGAGCGTGAAATTTTAAATATCTGTAAAATGTGTCCTTTATCTGTACGCACTGGAAAGATAGGATACGCTTTGCGAAGACTAGGTGACCATCATGACCTTTGACATCACGTTATCCGGCACACCGCTGGAACTGGACTTGGAAAGAGAGGACCTGCAGATGAACTTTTTAAGGGCCACGGGCGTGATACCCTACCGTTCTTCTGGAGGGGAGGAACCCGGGTCCATACCGCAGTACCAGATCTTCAAGGATTTCTTACTGCGGGGAGGCGGGGACGTCAAGGAGATGTCCTCTGCCATGGGCACCACCCTGGCAACCATCTACCGCCATCTCAAGAAGTTCGAATACCTGGACATAATCGAATACATAGACGTGGAGAAGAAGCACATCGCCAGGATAAGGTACGACTCCCTGCCAGTGGCCTGGAAGTTCACCGAGCTGCACGTCAACACCCTGGCCGAGATGTACATCGGGATCGCATCTGCTGTCGATAAATATATGGAAGAGGAGTACTCCGTGGACTACAAGAAGAGGGAGGGTGGCAAATCCCTTGGGGTTCCCAAGGAGTTCGGGCTACGTTTGAACTCCGAGATACAGGAGCTGTGGGAGCTGGTGAGGGAGAATGGCGTTACCAGCGACAACATCAAGCCAGTGCTAATGGAGATGCTGAAGTCCCTGGGAATGGTCTCGGAGAAGGGTTCCCTGGACGGTGGCGAGAAATCCGGGATAAAGATAGTAAAGGACTGCCTGCTCAGGTACCCGGACAAGGAATGGGCGGTGGACGAGTTCGCCAGCCACATGGACCTCAGCGTGCCCACCATATATCGATTGATTACCAAGGCCGCCAACGCCGACATGCTGGTCACCGAGGAAAAGGACGGCAAAAAATATTACCAGATCAAGTGGGCCGGTTTCGGCAACATGTGGTCAATGATCAGGGACTACCACATCCGGTACGTGATGGACAGGTACCGGGAATGCATCGAGCACATGGAAGAGGAGAGGGAGAAGGAAGAAGAAGAATTGAAAGACATAACCGCCAAAATTTAGAGATTTTTACCAACCCTCCACCACCACACCCTTGCTTTTGATATGGTCGAACAGTCTGCGGTATGTGGGCAGGGTCGATGCCGTGGCAACGTCTGCGATGACTATTAGCTTGCGCTTGGCCCTTGTTATGCTGACGTTCAACCTCCTCAGGTCTTTCAGGAAGCCGACCTCGCCCCTTTTATTGCTGCGGGTAAGGGAGAGGACCACGGCCTCCTTCTCCCTGCCCTGGAACCCGTCCACCGTGTCCACCTCCAACCCCTCGTTCCTTACCTTGGACTCTATGATATCCTTCTGGTCCTTGTAGGGGGCTATGACGCCTATGTCCCCTGCCCGGAGCCCCGTGGCCAATAATCCGTTCACCAGGTCGAGGGCAAGGGAGGCCTCGCCGGGATTCTCTTTGGACGGGGACCCCGCCCTGCTCCTCTCCCGCATCTTGCCACCGGTATCAACGAGCACGAGGGGGACGCCCGGATCGAGTATCTTTTTTAGCATTCCCCCTGTCCCCGTATCCCTGTTATTATCAGGGGAGGAGGGGGTCGATACGGAACCTCTATCTTCAACTTCACTGACATCAACCCGGGAGGGGGAATTTGATACGGAGCCTCGACCTACGGCATCGCCGGTATCAACTCCGGAAGATTGGGGCGAGGGGGTTTTCCCATCCTCGCCTTTTCCCGCATTTATCAGGTCAGAGAGGGTGTGGTTGCGCACGCCCTCCGCGGCCTTTATCTCCCCTTGATAGAACTCCCGATTGGGGAATTCCATGATCTCCTTGTGCATTCTATACTGGGTGCGGAGAAGTGTTTTTATCCCCGGGCCGTACAAGGCAAGAAGCCTTTCGAAGAGGGTGGCCGCCAGCCCATTGTCATTGGCTTCCCTGTTCAGGATGGTGGGCGGGAGCTGCCTGTGGTCGCCGGCCAGTATGACCTTGGGCGCCTTGATCAGAGGGATCAGGCAGGAAGGCTCGGTGGCCTGGGTGGCCTCGTCGATCACGCATACGTCAAAATTCATGCCTTCCAGGGGCTCGCTTGCTGCCGAGGAATTGGTGGTGCACACCACCTCCGTCCCGTCGAGAATCTCCTCGACCGCCCGATCCTCCAGCTCGCTGACCCGCTCGAATATCTCGTCTATCTCCTCCTGCAGCTCTATCGATCTGGCCATTTCCCTGATCTTCTCGGCGGGCACGCCCCTGTCTCCCCTGCCCTTGGCGGCCAAGGATTTGATGGCCCGGTTGCTGAATCCCCGACGCCACCTGCCGCTGGGATAGGTATATCTATCCTGCTCCTCTTTTATCTCGTATGCCCTGGCCCTTAATCTTTGTGCCTTGACATAGGAAGGGTTGTCCTCCAGCAGGTAATCCAGGGTGTGCCCCCTCAGTACCGGGGTGACCCTTGCCGGGTGCCCCAGCCTGACAACGGTCCTGCCCCTGGAGACAAGGTGCTCCACCAGATTGTCCACCGCGGTATTGGAATCGGCACAGGCCATCACCTTACCGTTCTCTGCCTCCTGCTGAATGATCTCCACGCAGGTAATCGTCTTGCCAGTGCCCGGGGGTCCGTGTATCAAGTGAAAATATCGGGCGGCAAGAGCATCCTTTACCCCCTTGACCTGGCTCTCGTTGAGCGATGGATTGAACAAGGTGATATCGCCGTCCTTCGTGGTATCGAGCTCGCCCTTGGATAACAGCCTGTCCGCAAGGGCCCTTCTCCGTCCCTTTAATCGAGGGAGCGCGTGGAGGACGTCGAGCATCCTCTGGTAGGTCACGTCGTTCACGTAGAGGTCCAGCCTCACCCTCTTGTAGGCCCATTTCGGGGGCCTCCGATCGAACGCGGCGGTAAGGGAATAACCGGTCTTCTCGATCGCCGTGCCGGCGGGATTGTCGTCAGCAAGGGGGTCGCGGCGGCTCACCATCACCAGGTCGCCCACGCCTATCTCCGTCTCGGGCAGGCCGTCCTTTCTCACGAACTTGACCAGGGACTTGCCGCCCAACCCGGTACCTGCGTCCCTTCCCCTGGCTTTTAAAATCGCCCGTCCCTTGGCCTCCCTCTCCCCGCCGCTGAGGTTCCTTATCTCCCTCTCGTGTCTTTCCATCTCCTCCCGTCTCTCCAGCTCGACCAGGGATGAAAAATGATCAATGTAATCGTCCATGGTAAATTCCTTTTTCTCGACCGCATCCGGCCCCGCTATACGTACTATTTCCGAGCCTATCTCGCGCGACATGGAGGATAGTATCGTCCGCCCAACTATATAAATCTGTGGACCGCCCCGGGTTCAGTTCCAGGGTTCGATTCTTTATAATAAAACATTTATACCGAGGGCAATATGTCGATACCGACACATACGCTTAAGGATTCAACCATAAGGTGATGTGATATGATATGATGGACAAAGTAGGCAAAGGCGTGATGGCAAAGCCGTTGCTCACCACGGCGATAATTATTTTGATCACGGCCGGCTTCGTCGGCGCCTTCGCGGTCAACGGTTTAACGTCGGAAATGGACGAGGAGAGCTTTACCCCCGACCTGAAGGAGAAGGAGGCGGACAAGGAGATATCTACCAGGTTCACCTCCACTTACGGCATATCGGTCTTCGTCAGGTCCGAGGACAAGGAGAGTAGTATAATCGAGCCGGAGATCATGGCAAGCATCCTGGAGTTGGAATCCAGATTATACAACGACTCCCTGATCCAAGACAACCTGAACCACGGCGCCTACAACGATGTGGCTAGTATCGCGGACCTCCTGGCCCAGGTGGGGATCCAGAACAAGCTCATGGAGAGCATGGACGACATCATGAAAGAAAAGATGGATGAGATGATGACGGTGGTGGGCCAAGCGATCAATTCCACTGTGGACAAATACGTGCAGGAAGGCCTGGGAGAAGAGGCGCAGTACCTAAAAACCGTCACTTGGTCCTATATGTCGTCAAAGCTGCCCGGTATAGAAGAAAATGCAACAGGTATCGCATACGGTATGTATCAGCAAAAAAGAGCTCTTATAATTGCTAATGTCACCTCCGCGGTCCAAAACGAGATAGCCAGGGGCTTCAAGTCCATGGAGGAGAACCTCACCTCCCAAAATTACTCGGCAATGGACAACGTCACAGCAATGGCGGCGATCAACGGGACCGTCGACCTCGCGATCTCCAACATCATGGAAAATGCATCCGCTGCCGCGGCCTACACCCTTGGTGCCGAGATAGGGGCCGTGGTGGAGGCGGGCATCGGCTATCAGACGGGCGAGGTGATGAAAGAGGCGGGCATTGGTCTCGGAATGGCATACGGCCAGGTGGTTATGGAAAAGAGCGGGGAGCTCACGGACGAGATCATCACCAGCATAGAGGCCGTCACGGGCCAGAACCTGTCCGGAATGATGGGCCAGGGCGAGGAAACCGGGGGCATGGAAGGGCAGATGGTCATGATCAACAAGAGCGTGGAATACGCCGTCCTCAATCTATCCTCTTCCCTGCAGCCAATGGTAACGGGAGAGATAAACATGTCCGTGGGTTACATCAGCGGCGAATTCTCCGCGGCACTGGGAGAGAACCTATCCATCCAATTATATGGCTTGGCGGAGGGGTTGAAACCCCGGGTCTACGGGCAAAGGAACAACACCACCGCCGTTGCCTCGTTGATCGGGAGCTGCGAGGACCAGGCCTTGGCCAACACCAGTGCCATCAACACATCCTTCGCAGTGGTTGACGGTTACATCGCAGGCTTCCACCCATTGGACATGGGAGCGGCCCTGGAGACCGCCTTGGACCAGAGCTGGGACTCGGGCGTCATCCCCCCCTTGAACCGGACCTACAAGATGATGATTTCGGGTTTCAAGCAGTTCGACATGCCCGCGGACGCGTTCCAAGGATCCGGGTCCGCCTCGGCGGGAATGGACCTGGAAGAGTTCTTCGGAGCGCTGCAGAACCTTTCATACGGTGACAAGAAGAAGGTGTTCCTCGGCGGGCACATCTCCCTGAACATCATGGGAATGGACCTTGGCCTGAGCTTCGATCGAATGAGCACCGGGGACCTTCAGATGATGATCTACGACATCTATCAGCCACCCATCAAGGAGCTGAACTACCTTACCGAGGCAATGAACATGTCCTTTACCAAGGAGTTCGATCCCCCCTTCCGGAACCACACCGACGTGGAGGCGGTGGGTTCCATGATCTCCATCTCATTTAAACCGGAAATAAGGGAGGCCGAGGGGCTGGCAAAGGAGGTGGAGGAAAAGATCAGGGACATCGTGGAAGATTTCGACGAGGATCACGAGGAATGCGAGTACACCACCCTTGGAAATTTTACCATAAGCAACGCTGTGATGAACATGGCCATGGACTCCATGTACATCATACTGCCCATAGCACTGGTTGCCGTAATAATCATCCTGGCCATTGTGTACCGCAGCGGTTTCGACCTTCTGATCAGCCTTACCGCACTTATCATGGCCCTCATATGGGTCTACGGTTTCCAGGCCGTGCTGGGATATCCGTTCAACCCCATGCTCATCGCCGTACCCGTGCTCATAGTGGGGCTCGGCATAGACTTCGGCATCCACATCACACTGCGCTACAGAGAGGAGCTTACCAAGGGCAATAAGATAGAGCGGTCCATGACGAACACCATAGGGAGCGTGGGCACCGCCCTCCTCCTTGCCACGTTCACCACCATGCTGGCCTTTCTTTCCAACGCCATATCCCCAATACCCACCCTGGCCCAGTTCGGTATCCTGGCCGCTTTCGGCATATTCGCCTCCTTCCTCATCATGGTGACCTTCGTTCCAGCGGTAAAGGCGCTGAGGGACAAGAGAAGGATAAAGAAGGGAAAGCAGATACTCAAGGGCCTGAACTACGGAAAGGGAAGAAAGGATGTTAAAAGGAGGGATACAGTGAAAGGGGCCGGTGTCCGGGTGTTGAACAAGGGCCTCTCGATGGGGGCGGTTGGGGGCGAGCGGCATCCCGGCGCGGTGATAATCATCGCCCTTCTCCTAACGGCGGGGGGGATTTATTCCTCCACCCTGATATCCACCAAGTTCGATTTCAAGGACTTCCTTCCCGAGGAGGTTCCCCTGGCAAGGGAGCTTAGATTCATGATGGACGAGTACGGCATAGAGGACATCATGGGCGGCAACGTGAGGGTGCTGATCGAAGGAGACATAGACACCATAGAGACCCTGGAGGCGATAGACCGTTCCATCACAAACATGAACGACGACAAATACGTGGTCAAGGACGGTGAAGAGGCGGAAGTTCGGTCCGTACTGTCCGTGATGCACGATTACGCCAACCTGTCCGGGGCAAACGATTACCGGTACAACAGCGAGTTTCAAGACCTGTACTTCGACAATTTCGACGAGGATGGGAACGTGATCGCCGGGGATGACGACAATATCACCCAATTGTTCGACTGGTTGTACGATAACGCGCAGTCGTCCGCAAGGAGCATCCTCTACAAGAGCAACACCACCGGAGAATACACCGCAACCATGCTGTCAATCGAAGTGGACATCGGCGATAACAAGGAACATATCTACGAGCTCAGGGGGCTCATCAACGAGGACGTCGAGCCCTTGAAGGACCTTAGAGGGGGGACACTGGACAGGGTAATGGTAACCTCCGGGCCCATATTAACCCAGCTGGTTCTCGACTCCATGAACCAGAGCCAGCTCAACTCCATAATCATTACCCTGGTGGTCTCGCTCGTGGTGCTCACCGTCATATACTATATCTCGGACGGTTCCAGGGCGCTTGGAGGGCTGACCGTTCTTCCCATGATATTCTGCATTGGCTGGCTTTTCGGGGCCATGTACCTCCTGGACATCGACCTCAACGTAATGACGATCACCATAGCCTCCCTTACCATCGGTATCGGCATCACATACGGCATCCACGTGTCCCACCGATACGCCGAGGACCTGAGGAATATCAAGGACCCGGACGAGGCCATGTATTCCACGGTCACCAATGTCGGGACCGCCGTGTTCGGCGCCGCGGCCACCACCATAGTGGGCTTTGGCCTGCTGGTTTTCACCC
>CAZUZU010000016.1:0-8391 GCA_964624865.1 uncultured archaeon | reverse complement strand
CGGAGGTATCACCGCGCTGTCCATCCTGTTCTCCTTCCTCAGCTCCATATTCGTGCTGCCCTCCTTCCTGATCCTGTGGGCAAAGAAAAAGGCGGGTAAAGATACTGGCGGAGAGGGGGAGGAAGGAGAGTTGGACAGGGAGAAAAACGAGGAAGAAGAGGCCGATTTGGAAGACGGGGAAGCGGGAAAGGAAGAAGCAGGGGAAGAACCCGAGCCGGAGGAAGAGGGGGAGAGCAAAGAGGAGGCTGGGGGAAAAGAAATAGAAGAGGAAAGGCAAGGAAAAAGACGCGAGAACGGACCCGAGCCGGAAGAAAAGAGAGAAGAGAAAAAAGAGAAGTAAGAGACGGCGAGGGATTAAGAGGAGGACTGATTTCGCAAAAGGGTGGATCGGAACTATGGCTGGAAGTCAAGGAATGACGAAAGGACCGGCAGGGGGAGTCTACAGGGGAAGGCCGATCAATGTCGAAAACAATCAATCGGGGCATGTGCAGATATGAAGTCAAAGGGAATAATATCCATGATGGCGCTGAAGATCCTGAGCAAGGGGGAGGCTTCAGGCTACGATATAATCAAGCAATGCGGAAAGATACTTGGAAAAGAGCCCTCCTCGGGTACGGTCTATCCGACCCTGAAACATCTAGAGGACAGGGGCGTTGTGAAGAGCAGAAAGGAGGGAAGGCGAAAGCTGTATTCGCTCACCGACAAGGGCGGGGAGTACATCGAGGACACCCAGGAACTGAAAAAACTGTACGTGGACTGGCTGGAAAGACTGGCCAACGCCTTCGGCCACCTGTTCGACACCGAGACGGAAAAACACTTGGCGGAGAGCGAGGACGTTAACATATATCTGATGGCGAAGCTTATTCCACTTCGGAACGAGATATACAGGCTAAAACAAAAGGACGTAAGTAACGAGGAGATAGAGGCTGTATTGGATCAGGCGTTGAGGGATTTAAAGAGGTTGGGATGAGCGGAATGAGATAAGGCAAAAACATGCCCGTCCATGTCCTGACCTGTTAACAGGACCGGGGCCGTTTTTATTGGATGACAAACTCCTTTGACTTGGCCCCAGTGCCCATTTCAAGCGGTTTCCAAAGGATTTAATTATATGTTCCCTTTCCTTATAAGATGACCCAATGGCCAGACATGAGATATGTGTATGGTGTAAAAGACGGGCCACAGTAAGTTTCGAGGGCCTTTCGGAAGGCGTTAGAATTGGGCATATTTTTAAGGCCGCGAGGTGAAGAATATGAAGATGTTGAAAATGAAGAGGGAAGATTTGAAAGGATTTTTAGCAGCATTAATGCAAGATATCGAGCTCTTTTCCCCCGTGGATAGGGAGGGTAGGGGCTATATCTATGAAAAGATAGAGGATGCCGAGGAGATCGACCTCGATCCCGGCAAACCGATGATCCCCCTGAAATACTTTTTTCATCCCCCGAGGTTCAAGCCGTATTCCTTCGACGGCCAGGGATATTACGAAAGCGACAGGGACAAGAAAAAGATCGTGTTCGGGGCCCACCCCTGCGACATCAACGGGACCCTGATCCTGGACAAGCTGTTCATGCAGGGAGATTTTCCGGACAACTTCTACCGCAAGCGAAGAGAGAACACCTACGTCATCGGCCTATCATGCATGCCTGACGAGACCTGTTTCTGCAAGTCAACCAACACTCATATCGTGGAGGAAGGGTTCGATATTTTCTTCAGCGACATCGGGGATTGGTACATCGTCTGGGTGGCCACGAGCAAGGGCGACGACCTGGTCCATTACCGGGAAGAGCTCTTCTCCACCGACATAACCCAGGAGGACATGGAAGCCTACACCCAATGGCACAAGGAAAGGGACGAGGCGTTCCAACTGAGTTTCGACATGACAGCCATCCCGGACAAGGTGGAGCTGAACTATGACGCGGATTTCTGGGATACGCTGGGGGACAGGTGCCTTTCCTGCGGCCAGTGCACCATGGTCTGCCCCTCATGCAACTGCTTCAACTTAGTGGACGAGCTGTTGATATCAAAGGGAACAAAGGGGAGAAAGAAAAGGCACTGGGACTCCTGCATGTTCGAGAACTATTCCGTAGTGGCGGGGGGTGAGAACTTCCGCGAGGCGAAGGGCGACAGGGTAAGGCTATGGTATACCCACAAGCTCAAGGGCTTTAACGGTCAATTCGGCAAATACGCCTGCGTGGGATGCGGGAGGTGTATCGAGACCTGCCCGGTGGATATAAACGTAAAGATCGTGATGGAGCACATACACGGCCAGAGATGCCCTCACGAATCCATCTCGACTGAGGCAAAGGAATGTGCAAAGGATGCGGTAAAAGCGGAGGGATGTGATGAAAATGGCTGATGCCGGAAAGGATGGGAACGAGTATGACGCAGAGCCTATGAAGATCGTGAGAATGTACGATCTGACCTCGGACGTCAGGTACTTCCAGGTCAGACCTACCAAAGAGCTCTTCGATTATCATCCCGGCCAGTTCATAATGCTTTCCCTGCCGGGTGCAGGCGACGCCCCTTTCTCCATATCATCCTCCCCCAGCAGGAGCGGGATGCTTGAGCTCGGTATCAGAAAGGCGGGGATGCTCACGGAGCGGCTGTTCGACCTGGAAGAGAACGACAAGGTTTTCATCCGGGGCCCTTACGGCAACGGTTTCCCCATGGAAAAGATGAGGGGCCACAATCTCATCTTCGTTGCGGGCGGCCTGGGCACGGTTCCGCTGAGATCCGTTCTTCTATACGCCCTGGATCACAGGGAGGACTTCAAGGATATATATTTCCTGTACGGAGCCAGGACCCCCAAGGACATCCTATTTAAATGGGAGATGGAGGGTTTCGTCAAGAGGAAGGACGTAAAATGCTATCTAAGCGTGGACTCCGACCCGGACAATGAGTGGAGCCACGAGGCGGGGGTCGTGACCAACCTGTTCAAGCATGTCAAGGACATCGACCCTGAGGACACCTACGCCGTGATCTGCGGACCCCCCATCATGTACCGCTTCGTTATCAAGGAGCTGCTGAAATTCCCCATACCCAAGCATCAGATACTTATGACGCTGGAACGGAGAATGAAATGCGGAATAGGCAAATGCGGACACTGCGTCGTGGGTTACAGGTACACCTGCCTGGACGGGCCGGTGTTCGATTACTGGGACGTTATGCACACCAAAGGCCTTGTAGGGGGGTTCAAATAATGCCGCCAAAGGTCGGAATCTACGGACTTACCGGGTGCGGGGGGGACCAGCTCACCATCCTCAACTGCGAGGACAAGCTGGTGGACATGTTCGCCCTGGCCAACATCCAGTCCTTTGTAATGGCCAAGAGCGACAACATCGAGGGTGATATGGACCTTGCCCTTGTTGAGGGCTCGGTCTCCACCAAGGAGCAGGAGGAGCATCTCAAGGATATCAGGGAGAGGGCGGACATACTGATAGCGATAGGTAGCTGCGCGTGTTACGGCGGGCCCCAGGCGGCGGAGTACGGCCTGGGAAACTGGGAGGAGAGCTTTAAAGATATATACGGGGAGGTGGAAACGGAGCACACGGTGGCCCTGGAACCAAAACCACTGAGCGACTATGTGGAGGTGGACTACTGTCTGCCGGGGTGCCCCATCGACAAGTACGAATTTATGGCCCTGCTGGCCAAGCTTCTTCACGGCATATCGCCGGACGATTATCCGTTACCCGTGTGCGCGGAATGCAAGTGGAATCAGAACCACTGCCTCCTGCTGGAGGGCAAGATGTGTCTCGGGCCAATAACCCAGGGTGGCTGCAACGCAGTGTGCCCCGGCCACAACATCGGCTGCGTGGGATGCCGGGGGCCGGTGAAGGGCGCAAATTTCGCCTCGGAGATAGACATGCTGCTGGATATGGGATACGGCAAGGAGGATATAATCAACCGCATGAGGATGTACGGGGGAAGCAAGGCGGCGGAGATGTTAAAGAAAGCATTTGAGGAAAGGGGTGATCAGGAATGAGCAAGACATTGAAATTCTGTCCCATGACAAGAGTGGAAGGACACGGCGGCATCAGGGTCTTCGTGGACAATGACAAGGTAACCGATGCCAAGGTGGACATATACGAGGGGCCGAGATTGATAGAGCACCTGACCAAGGGAAAGGAGCCTGCGGACGTGGTGAGCATAACCTGCAGGATATGCGCCATATGCAGCATATCCCACCGATACGCCTGTGTTCGGGCCTTCGAAAGGGCCCTTGGCGTGGAGGTGGGGCCCAAGGTAAAGGCCATGAGGGAACTCGTGGATCACGGAGAGAACATAGAGAGCAACGTACTGCACGTCTATCTGCTTTCGCTGCCCGACCTGGTGGGTAAGAACTCGGCGGTGGACCTCCTGGACGATTTTCCCGACTACGTGACCGCCGGTCTGAAGACAAAGGCCCTGGGCAACCGGATTATGGAGGTGATCAGCGGAAGGGCGACCCACGGCGAGAACCCGGTGATCGGCGGGTTCGGCAAATGGCCTTCCCCCAAGGAGCTTAACGGGTTAAAAAAAGAGGCGGAGGGTCTGCTGGACCTTGCAGTTAGCACGGTGGACCTCGTCGCATCGCTGGACATGCCGGATTACGCCACCGCCCCCACCACATTCATGTGCGTGAACGCGGGAGATGGCAAGTACGGCTTTGCCGGCGACACCGTGCTGATATCGGACGGGACCGAATTCCCTGCCGAGGATTACAGGAACACGTTCAAGGAAAGGGTCGTCAGCCACTCCTTTGCAAAGCGCTCCCGGTACAAGGGAGAGAGCTTCACAGTGGGGGCAATTGCGAGGATCGTCAATACCGGGGAGAGGCTTGACGGAAAGGCCGGAGAGCTGTACCACAAATATTACAGCGACGAATGGAAGGATAATCCCATGTACAACGTCCTTGCCCAGGCCATCGAGATCGTGTTTTGCCTTGAGCAGGTGGCCAAGCTTGTGGACGAGGTCAACGACCTTCCGGACGAGGATATCGTGAGGCCGGGCAAGAAGAGCGGCTCGGGCACCGCCGCGGTGGAGGCGCCCAGGGGCACGCTTTACCATTCCTACGAGGTGAAGGACGGCAGGGTCGCAGCAGGCGACATCATCACGCCCACCGCCCAGAACCTCGACGATATCGAAAAATACGTGCTCGAAGGGGCAAAGAACCTGTACGGCAAGGTAGAGGAAGCTGAGCTGCAGTACAAGCTGGACACCATTGCCAGGGCCTACGACCCTTGCATCTCTTGCTCGGCGCACATGACCAGGGTGGTGCGAGACCAAGAGGAAAAAAAATAAACGCACAGCCCGTGCGGACGGCGGCTGAAAGCAAACCTATTTATTTATGGAGATACATTATCAACATCAGGGTAAAAATGACTGAAAAGATCGAGCTCAAGAGACTGGGCGTAACCTTCCTGCTGCTCGGCTCGCTTTTATTTCTCGGATACTTTGCTGTCCTGGGCACTTCCGCGATATCCTATGCCGAGCCGAATTGGAGCGTGTGGTACATCAGGGACCCGGCAATGTTCTTCGGCACCCTCGGTCTGGGAATGTTCTTTCTAATTGCAGGATCGATCCTGGTGTATCGGGAAAGAAAAAGGGAGGAGGCCGGGGAAAGTGACACGGACAACAGCTCTTAAGGCTGCCGGGAGCTGGAATATGCCGTCTTATTAGTTGTGTATCTATGATCGCGGGGCCCCGTGGCAGTATTGTTTTACGGCATCGGACGGCCTTTATATAAACAATAGGTCTTGGCCGGCCCGAAAGCCCTTTACAATAAACTATAAAAGGACGTTTACAAATGAAACGGGAAAGGAATTGGCAGGTGATGAGACATGGCTGAAGACAATATTATAACGCGATTAATGGTGGAGCACCACGGCAAACTATCCAATATGCTGGAAGAGCAGGACGGAAGCTACGAGAAGTTCGACAGGTTCAAGTGGGAGCTGGAAAAACACCTCTTCATGGAGGAGAAGGCCATATTCATATACTGGGACCCGGACGATCCCAAGGACAAGGCCGTGGTCCCCGACCTTATCGACGAGCATTCCAAGATATTGAAATTGATGAAAGAGCTGGAAAGGGAAACAAAGAGGGACCAAAACATAGATATCGGTGAGCTCAAGGCCCTCCTTCTGAAGCACAGGGACTTCGAGGACGCGGAATTCTATCCAAGGCTTGACAGGGAACTGGACCAAGGGCAAAAAAAGATCATAAAGGACAGAATAGGGACTATGGTGTGAATGGGAAAGGAAGGTGGGGAAATGAATAAAATCACATTCGACTCGAGCAAAGTAATAGATGGGACAGTAAGGGGAAAGGACCATGAAAAATGACGTATTTGCCTTCCTGGTGGAAGGAGAGGCGGGAAAAGGTAAGAGGATAAGGGGGATGAGGCATGAAAAATAACATGTTCACGTTCCTGGTGGGTGGGAAAGCGGGACAAGGTGTGAAGAAGGCCGGTGGTGTCGCGGCCGCTCTTTTTTCCTCAATGGGCCGCAGCGTGTTCCAAATGGACGATTACCAGAGTTTGATACGAGGGGGCCACAATTTCACCGTGGTATCCACATCCACCGAGGAAATATCGAGCCATTACATGAAAGCCGACCTGCTTGTCAACCTCGATGACAGGAGCGGGGAGCTGCACAAGGACCACCTTTCTTCCAACGGTAAGATGTTCCATAACTCCGAGGAAGAGGAGGAGGGGGACGGGGTGAGCATACCACTTGCCTCGGAGGCCAAGGACTATCCAAAACCGGATCTCATGCTAGGGGTTGGCGCCGTGGCGATCCTTGCTGCACATATCGGGCTGGAAAGGGAGGAGCTGCACGAACTGGTATCCAATGAATATCCCAGAGGCGAGGAGGACAATAGGGAATACTCGGGCCGGATATTCGATCTGGCCAAGCAGCTTATCGAGGAGACCGCGGAACTTGAAAAAGGAAAGGAGCGCGGCCCCCTCCTCTACGGCAACGAGGCCATAGCACTTGGCGCTTACGCCGGTGGTCTGAACACCTACTTCGCATATCCAATGACCCCTGCCTCCACCATCCTCCACTATCTGGCAGGCCATGCCAAGGACATGGGGATAGCGGTGATGCACGCTGAGAGCGAAATAGCTGTTATGAACATGGCAATTGGTTCGGCGGTCGCGGGGGCGAGGGCAATGGTGGGGACCAGCGGAGGCGGCTTCGCCCTGATGGAAGAGGGTTATTCCCTGGCAGGCATGGCGGAGGTTCCCCTTCTCTGCGTTTTGTCCTCCAGGCCCGGACCCTCCACAGGTGTCCCGACCTACACCGAACAGGGCGACCTGCGCTTCGCATTGAACCAGGGGCACGGGGAATTTCCTCGATTGGTTGCCAGCCCGGGGAATATGTCAGAGGCCTTCTTCCTTGCCAGGGACCTGATGGACCTGGCTTGGTATTTCCAAACCCCGGCCATTCTATTGACTGAAAAACATCTCTCAGAGAGCAGAATGAACGTTCATCTGGACGGGGATAATAATGGGGGCCGGGGGCCGAAAATACATGACCAGGGCGAATACTATAGATACGAGAACACGGAGGACGGTGTCTCCCCGCTGCTTTTTCCTCCCTCCGATGAGGTAATTAAATGGAACAGCTATGAACACGACGAAACGGGATTGACAACTGAAGAGGGCGAGCAGATATACAATATGCAGGGGAAGAGGGCGAGAAAGGGCGAGTCATTGGAAGAACATCTGAAGGGAATGCATACCGTGAACCGTTTTGGCGATGATGGCCCGCCCATATATACGTACGGCTCCACCGTGATGAGCGTTCTTGAGGCCCTGAGATACGGTAATATCGATGCAAGGGTTGTCCAGCCAGTGTACCTGGAGCCTTTCCCGAAATGGGAGTTTAAAGGAAAGAGGAAGGGGGGGCTGGTGGTCGAGCAAAGCTCCACCGGGTTATTTGCGGCCATGCTCCGAGAAAAAGCCGGGATTAAGCCGGATGCGATAATAATGAGGTATGACGGAAGGCCGTTCGAGCCGACAGAGCTAGCTCACCATATAAAGGAGATGATTGAATGAACGGTCGGGATAGAGGAGCGGCCATGAGGAATCACACAAAGGGGCCGACCGAGCCAAGGGAGGCGGGCAGGCATATCGAGGAGAGGGTAAAATGAAGGGGCTGGACACCGATGCGGAGAACACCTGGTGCCCGGGATGCGGGAACTTCGGCATACTCCGCTCTTTCAAGAAAGTGGTCAGGGAACTGGAGGAAAAAGGAGTGGAGAGGGGTCGGATGATAATTACAACCGACATCGGGTGCAACGGCAAGATATTCGATTACCTGGGGATCAGTGGCCTTTACTCCATACACGGGAGGGCGGTGGCGGCGGCCCAGGGGATCAAACTAGGCAATCCCGACCTGAAGGTCACCG
>CAZUZU010000015.1:7713-25394 GCA_964624865.1 uncultured archaeon | reverse complement strand
TTCCAGAACCTTCTCGTTCACCTGATTGCTGGTCTCAGATAGTATGTAGGCGATGCCAACGTTCTTCACCTTGAAGTAGAGAACGCACCTTATCGAGCTGTAGATTAACACCAGGACCCGGTCCTCCATGGATATCTTTCCCCCCATCAGGTCCTCGGTAAGTATTTCCCTACAGTCGGAGAGAAGGTTCAGCCCGAAGAGCTCGGAGTCCCTTATCCTTCTGACCTCGATGTTCTCCAGCCCCTCCTCTTCCTTCCTTTCGCTGAGCTTGTCGAACAGTCCCTTGTTCATCACGTGGATCCAGACCGGTATGGAGCCGGCCTCCTTGCACAGCGGGTCCACCACGTCGGAGAAATCGGTGATCAGGTATATCTTGGTGATCTCCTGGCTTCGGATGGTGTCAGTGGCGAACTTTATGAGATCCTTGGCGGTAACCATGTTTACACAGATAGACAAGAACGTATATATGCATTACCCTAAAAAAAAAGAGAAAGTGAAGGGGAAAGTCCCCTTCGATCACTCTATTTCCGTCTGCGTTGTTCCAGCACGAACAGGCCGACGAGCATTCCCAGCACGATCAACGGTGCCTCGAATCCGGGTATGAATCCCGCCTCCTTTTCTTCCTCTTTCTCCTCTTCTTCCGGCCCCTCTTCCGCCGATGCCGGGGGTGTTGCCGCCCCGTCGTATGTCGGGGTGCCGTCGCTGTCCACGGTCAGGTTCGATTTTATGGGCACATTGCCGTCCTTTTTCACCTAAGGGAATAATTCCCTTCCGGTATTACCTTGGTAAAGGTGGCGTACCCATTGCTGTCCGTGGTGGCGGTGTAAGTGGTTCCTCGGGCGCCCGGGCTGACCATGACCGTGCCCCCTCTTATCACCTTGCCGTCGCTGTACTTGAACGGGCCTAGCTTGGAACCCATCGGTATTTCTCCGTCTCCTCCGTCAGTCCCGTCTTTTGTAAGAATCCACAGGGGATATTCAACCCCGCAGGGCTCTCGAATATATTTGAAAAGCAAATATATGAGCAAGAGCACGCAGTGGTCCGTGTTGGCTGAAGCCTTTCTTTGTCGTTGAAATATCAATGGCCGTCTAAAGAAAGGTTTCGTACCAAATTATTTAATTAGGATAAACTATATAAATTACATATAGATTACTGAAAAAAGGTGAAAGATAAATGAAGGAACCCCGAAACTCGAACGTACTGTGGGCGTTATCAACGGTTGCTATCCTACTATTTATGATGTTCCTGCCCTCGGTATCCAATCCGGCAAAGGCCCAGTTTGAACAAGAACCGGTGGCCCAAGAGCTCTTCCCGGATCAGTATGTCGACTTCAAGATCAACATGAAGGAGGGTAAGACCTTTACCCCCGAGGGCTACATGGAGACCGATACCGATGATCACAAGATTCTCTGCCCAAGCGGCTACGTGGCCGACGGCCTTTTCGGTTTCGGCATAATCAAGAGGCTTGGCCATGTTTACTGGATGAAGGTGGCCCAGTGGAAATCAGATGACCTGTATTCAGATATGATGTTCAAGGAAAAGATAACTTACGCGGTTTACGTGAGCGGCGAGTACTCCACCTCCGGCGACTTCGCCTTCACCATGCTGCACAACGGGAACCCCATAGGCCACAAGCCCGATGATCCCGGCAACTGGACAGTGGTAAGCAATGCCAAAATCCCCGCCGACACCCCGACGTTGGTCACCGCCGAGGAGAAGATAAACCTTAACCAGACCCAGACCGATATAGAACCCGGGGACGCCATCGGCGTGGAGATATGGTGCAGGCTCCAGGGAACGGTGCACCTCCACTACGGCTCAATGATGTACCCCTCCCACGTAAAGGTAAAGGCGAATTCGATAAGGTTCAATTCCCTGGGACTGACCAAGAAGAAGGCCACCGTCAGCTACCGGGACGCCTTCGGGACCTACCCGCTTCAGATAAAATCCGCTGTCTCCGTGGACGGCGCCGAGCTTCAGCTGGAGCCCGAGCCCAATCCTGTGGAGGGTTATCAGGGTATCGTTTGGAAGTTCGTGGATACAATTTTACCGGGCTCGCATGTGCTTGTAGTTGGCCTGGCCTACGATAAGAACGCCAACACGACGGCCATGTTCGAAGCATCCAAGACGATCTCGATCAACGAGGGGGAAATGGCCTTTTCCATACCGTTCGCCGATATTCTCATCCCCTTGCTGGGCCTGATCATAGTGCTGGTTGCAGTCGCCTTGATATGGCGGTATTATCAGAACAAGAAACTGGAGGAGGAGATGGCCGCCGAGTACGGGGAAAATTATCAGGATTACGAAGGCTATTACGATATCGAGACCGGGACGTGATATTCATGGTATCCTTTCCAGGAGGGAAGTTGGGAATAGTCACCGTGGTCGTGATCATAGTTGTCGCGGCACTGATCGTGGGCTTTAACTCGTCGGCAAGCTCAAGCGTGAAGCAGATAGTAATGCCTCCTGTAAGTGAAGAGGACTTTGACGGCGACACCATGCCCGACGGGATATTGGTGGAATATCACGTGATCTCCGAGGGCTTCTCCGCCTTCTCCGGCAAGGGCCGGTTAAAGGTTGCCTACGAGGGTGAGACCTGCTACTCGAAACCCGTTAATACGGACGACGGGAACGAGAGAGTGGAGCTTCGATACCAGGATTTCGTGGTTGGAAACGGAGAATATACCGTATTGGTCACTTACGGCGGCAAACAGGGCAGGGAAAGCCACGAGGTGGGATGGGTGGTGGAAGACATCAACGTCACCCAATCTCTAGCGTCCAAGGTTTCGGCGCAGACCCAGGGGATACCCTTCAACGTCACCGTGGTAATGAGGGACAGGGACCAGCGCAGCCTTGAAGAGCTGCCTTCAGAGCTCACCATCCAGGCCCAGGTCAAGAACGAGAACGGCTACACTGTCTTCGAGGATGAGAAAGAACTGGAAAATGTCAAATCCACGTATCAGATGTTCAACTTCGTAAAGGATTATCCAAGCTGGGTCAGCGGCAATTATACAACAGAGGTCACAGTGGTCAACGATATGGTGAACGAGGATTCGGAATATAAGGAGGTCACCGCTTCTACCAAGAGTTACATGGACGCCCCTCCCGTTGCGATACTTAACCCCTCCACGACCTCCATATCCCTGCTATCCGACCAGGAAGTAAAGCTTGACGGGTCGTCCAGCTACGACGACGGTGAGATCGTGTCCTATTCCTGGTACCTGGGTTACGATGTGAACAATGACCCGGTAACTTATTCGGAAACCGAGGAGGATGCGCTCGACGGGTCCTTTGACGGCGTGTACACCCATGATTTTTCCAACGCTCCCCTGGATGACCTGGAGGTCACTCTGACCATCAGCGATAAGAACGGCAACAGCGACTTTGCCATAGTTGTTATATCCAAAACCGCTTTATAGGGTGTGGTCATGGCTGCGATCAACCCTGCTTTGTCCTCTTACTGCGATTTTCGCTACCATAACCAGAGGCCGTTCCCCCCCGAAGGCCGCTCGTGGCTGGAAGATGAGATATTCCTTGGGAATAGGGTAAAGGCCTTGGTGATCATAATAAAGACCAGGGGCTGTTCCTGGCAAAGGTCGGAGGAAGGGGGTTGCAGCATGTGCGGCTATGCCGGGGACACCCGAGGCCCCAGGAATGACCCCATTGCTCAGATAGAGCATCATCTCTCCCGATACCAAGATAAGACGGATGAAATACCGGTGGTAAAGCTGTTCACCTCCGGCTCGTTCTTTGATACCGAGGAGATAGAAGACCCCATGGCCATACTCGATATCTTAATGTCCCATGGCTTTGGAGAGATCCTGGTGGAGTCTAGGCCCGACCTGATCAATGTGGAGGGCCTGGAGAAAGCGAAAGAGATGACCGGGGATAAGTTGACCCTGGCCCTTGGCCTGGAAACGGTCAGCGATTTCGTGCGCGTCAATGCGGTGAACAAGGGCCTGAAAACGTCACAATTCGACGAGGCCATCGGCATGATAAAGAATATGGGCCTGGGGGCCAAGGCCTACCTGCTTCTAAAACCGCCCTTTCTAAACGAGGAGGAGGCGATGGAAGACTGCCTGAACTCGGTTGACTGGTGTGCTGAAAGGGTGGACAACATATCGATAAACCCGGTGAACGTCCAGAAGGGGACCCTGGTGGACCGCCTCTACCGCCGGAGGTCTTACACCCCCCCCTGGCTTTGGTCCCTTCTAAGCGTAGCGGTCCGTGGGGTGGAAAAACACAGGGCACTTATAGAAGAGGGTAAACTTCGGATATGCTCTTCCCCCACCGGGCTGGGAATGCCAAGGGGCGTACACAACTGTGGCCGCTGTGATCGTGAAGCGGCCAGGGTCCTTAATACCCTTGCCCTGGACCTTTATTCGTCACCGTCCGGATTCGATAGCATACTGGAAAAGGCCAAGTCCTTTATGAAGAACGGGTGCTCCTGCCAGGACGAGTGGCGCAGATATTTGAAGGCCGGGCAGCTGTGCCGATATATAGGATAGCGGCTATCTTCCCAATTTGGCCAATATTCTTCTTCTGAAGTAGAAGGAAAATAATAAGGCTGCAATCAATATGGCCGCAGCCAGCCATAGACCCCACGGCGTTTCCTCCGCAGATTCATGAGGTTCCACATCCTCTTCCGGCACGGCACGGCCCAGGTCATATTGTTCCTTATGGATAGCTATGTGACTGCCCGTGGCGTTGTATTCCCGTGATGGCTTGCCGAACTCCCACTGGCCCACCACGGCTCCCATGTTCGACGGTTTTATCACCACGCCCTTGATCCCCTCCCTTATCTCCTCCAATCCGTTATCCCTGGCGTAGCCCTTCAACTCTATGGTATTGCTGAGGTCCAAGGTGATGCTTACACTGACATCGTACTCGATCATGACCTCCCTGTACTGCTCTCCTCCGATGCCGCTGGGAGATATAACATCCAATATGTCTAATCCCAGGCCTCTGCCCTCGACGTTGAAGTTCCAGTACTGGCCCCGGTACTCTGAAAGGGAGCCACCGCTCAGGTCCAGCTCGCTCTTCCTATTCCCTTGAAGAGGGCTGCCCTCGCTTTGGGTCCAGTCTATCGTCCCGTCCAGGTTCCCGTCTATTACCATGTTGATGGTAGCGGCCTTGAACCTCTCCTCAGTGCTGACCGGGGCATAGCTCAGGTCCACTGTCATCTTGGAGGCCTGGGCGGGAATGTAGAGCTTGTGGCCCTGGTCCGTGTTCCACAGGTCGGGTTTGTTTGTCTGGTTGTTGAACCGGGTCCATTCCCCCTGCCAGCTGTTCTTCAGGGTATCAGTAGCCTCGTATTTCAACCAACCGTGTTTTACTCCCTTTTTATCATATATGTCCATCGCGTCCTTCACCGTGGCATCCGGCCAGTCCGGTACACCGTCCATATCCTTATCCATGGTCCTTAGATTATGGAGGGTGAGCGCTATACCCACCGCCCTCTGCACGTCGACTATGCCGTAGCCCTGGGCGAAATCCGCGGGCATGTTCCAATGGCCGGGTGTGCTGTTGTCCGGCACGCCGTTGTCACCTGTGGAAGGAAGAAATCGTGCCGATGCCTCAAGTATGAGCTCGGCTTCGTGCACCCTTGTGTTCGGATTATCGAACCACCCGTCCACCTCGCCGTTGTAATCGTCGTGGACGGAGGATACTCGCATCTCCGGACACGCCTGCCACAGCAGGGACACCACGCCCGAGATGTGAGGCGTGGCCATGCTGGTTCCCGATATGGCAAAGTAATAGGGATTGATGTTGGTAACGTCCTGCTTGGTCATGGTGGAGATCATGGTCCTCCTCGCGGCGGTGGACCAGATGCTAACACCAGGGGCACCAACGTCCGGGAAGGTGTCGTTCCTGTCCTTCAGGCCGCGGGAGGAGAACTCAGCCACACCGGACCCGTCCCTTTCGTAGGCCGCCACGCTTATGGAGGAGGGAGTGTTGGCATATGGATTTGTGTTCGGCTTGGCCTGGCCCCCGTCGTCGTAACCGGTGCCGTCCCCGTCGTCGTTACCCGCGGCAAAAACCACAACCACGTTGTTCTCGTAGGTAAGCATCTCTGTTACCTGGGCTATGGCGTTCTCGGGGCTGTAGAAATCACCGCTTGAGCCCCAGGAATTGCTCACCACCCTAATGTTGTGGGGATTTGCGTCGGGCCGGGAATGATCGTAGACCCATTCCAGAGCACCAAGCGCGTTGATGATGGAGACCGCCTCCCCCGTTGATAAACCGATGAGTTTGGCACCCGGCGCCACCCCTCTCCTTGCCCCGGCGGTGGCGTCGCCGTTCCCCGCCACGGTTCCGGCGCAGTGAGTGCCGTGGCCGGAGCTGGTGTCGGTGTTTTCCATCTCTGTCCAAACGAAGTCTGTATCGCTCTTCAGGTTCATGATGGTCTTCTCGCCGTAATCAAGGTCGGGATGTCCGGCGTCCACACCGCTGTCCAGGACCACGGCGGTGATCCCGTCCCCGTCGATGTACCCGAGGTTCTTGCCCCTTTCGTCCACCACGTCCGTGTACCAGGTCTCGGTGGCGTTAATGGCATTGGTGCTTACTTCCATCTCCCACTGGAGCCGGGCGTTGTATTCCACCCTCTTCACATTGGGCCAGTTCTTCAACCGCATGACCTCGGCCGAAGAACCCACGGCGTATACGGCGGGAATGACGTGGAAGCTGTGCCTGACGTCCATGCCGATATGTTCCAGGGCCTTTTTGTCCATCGAAGTTATACAGTCACTGAACTGGATTATTACCTCCACTTCCTCCGTATCTTCCTCCAGCACCTTCAGTAAGCCCGGATCGTACACATCCATGTCCCCCTCCCTGAACCGGGTCTCGATGTCCTGGCCCGCCTTTACGTTGGGGACCATTGAAATGAAGAAAAGCACTACGACTGCCAGAATTACCAGACCTTTCCGCTTCATGAACTTTCACCTTTCACGTGATTATGTATATTGAATGGATATATAAGTTTTGTAGTTAATGTTGTGTATTAGCGATCTTCGAGCAATTATTGTTTTACATAAGGAGATTGGATAATACATAAATAGCAGAGTTGAGATTTAGTATGGTATGGAAAAGAGAGGAGAGCAACCTTCGGGCAAGGACCCCGGGGATTACGAGGCACGCCACAACGGCCGCCACGATCTGATGCGTTTCAAGATAAGGGACATTTTACTGGTATCGAGCCTGTACGATGCCTTTATCCTGGAGGAGGACGGTGGCCTTTCGGAGCAGATATTCGGGGAGTACCGGGAGCTGGAGCTCACCTCCTCGCCCAGGGTTATCCGCGTTTCCTCCGCCAGGGAGGCGGAGAGGGAACTGTGGGAAAGGAGATACGATATGGTCATCACCATGACCCATCTCGTCGACCTCGATCCCCTCAAGTTCGGTAAGAGGGCAAAGAAACTCCAGCCCGGCATACCCGTGGTCCTGCTGGCTACGGACAGGGCGGACCTTGAGAACTTCCATATGATGGCTGAAAAGGAAGGAATAGACAAGGTGTTCTTCTGGAACGGCGACTCCTCGTTGTTCCTGGCCATCATTAAGTATTTCGAAGACCGGATGAACGCCGAACCAGATACAAGGAAGGGAATGGTCCATATCATATTGGTGATCGAGGACTCGGCAAGGTACCAATCAATGTTCCTGCCCCAGATGTACAAGGAGATAGTGCATCAGACCCGTTCCCTTGTTGAACAGAGCTTGAACGAGCATGAGAAGCTTCTCAGGCGGAGGGCGAGGCCCAAGATACTTTTGGCGGAGACCTACGAGGAAGCCATGGAGATATACGAAGATTTTAAGGATTATATCCTAGCTATAGTCTCGGATATTGCCTTTCCAAAAAACGGTAAGAAGGTGGCGGACGCCGGCTTCCGGTTCATCAAGGCCATTGACCGAGACATCCCGGTCATCATGCAGTCTTCCCAGGCTAAGTACAAGAATAAAGCGGAGCAGATGGGCCTGCCCTTCCTGAGCAAGAACTCGGACACCATGCTGCAGGATCTCCGTGAATTTTTCACCGAGGAGCTGGGGTTCGGTGATTTCGTGTTCAAGCTCCCCGACGGAAGTCGTGTGGGCAGGGCCAGGGACATGGATGAATTCACCGATATGGTGAAGAAGGTGCCGTCCGAGTCACTGCTCCATCATGCGAAACGCAATGATTTTTCGCTCTGGTTGATGGCCCGGGGGGAGTACAAGCTGGCCATGGATATTCGCCCGAAAAGGATAGATGATTTCGGTTCCCATCATGAAATTAGGGATTATCTCGTGGCGGTCATTTCCAAGGCCAGCAGGGAAAAACAGCTGGGCGTGATAACCGATTTCTCGCAGCAGAAGTTCGAGTACGAGCAGACCTTTACCCGGCTGGGCGGCGGTTCACTCGGGGGGAAGGGCAGAGGTATAGCTTTCATGGCCGCGCTGCTTCATCAGAGTGACCTGGCCGTGCGCTTTCCCGAACATCCGGTTAGCATCCCTTCCACCCTGGTCCTCGGCACCGAGGAGTTCGACCGTTTCGTGGACGACAACGAGCTGCACGAGACCTTTCAGGAGGATATTGGGGATCAGGAGGTGGCCCGGAGATTCATCAACGCCAAGTTCTCCGCTGAAGTAAGGAAATCACTTGGTAAGTATCTGAGGCATGTCTCCGTTCCGCTAGCGGTGCGCTCTTCCAGCCTGTTGGAGGATTCCTACAATCAACCGTTCGCAGGTATATACGCAACCTATATTCTACCCAACAATAATCCGGACGACGACAGGAGGCTGGACCAGCTCTGTCGGGCCATCAAGCTCGTTTACGCCTCCGCCTTCTTCAAGCCGGCAAAGGCCTATATTCAGAGCACCCTCCACAAGGCCGAGGAGGAGAGGATGGCCGTGGTCATCCAGATGCTGATGGGTAACGATCACGACGGAATGTTCTACCCGGTGTTCTCAGGTGTCGCGCAGTCCCATAACTACTATCCCCTGCCCCCCCTGGAACGGGAGGAGGGCATAGTCGGCGTGGCCCTGGGCCTGGGCAAGATAGTGGTGGAGGGCGGTCAGGTCATGAGCTTTTCGCCCCGGAGACCCGATTCCATACCCGGTTTCTCTTCGACCAGGGATATCCTCAGCAATTCGCAACGAGAGTTCTTTGCCCTGGACATGTCCCGGCAGGAGTTCGATCTGCGAAAGGAGGGGGAGGACGCCACCCTTGCCTGTCATGACATATCCCGGGCCGAGAAGGACGGTACCCTGGATTACCTGGCAAGCGTCTACGACCCTAATGACGATATTATCAGGCACGGCCCTTATTACGAGGGGACCAAGGTGATAACCTTCGCCCCTATCATCAAGCTGGGCCAGTATCCGCTGGTGGAATTGATGCAAGAGCTGCTTGAAATCGGGACCAAGGGAATGGGTGGGCCGGTGGAGATGGAATTCGCCGCAGATCTCGATGCAAAGGGAGAGCTCGAGCTCCATATATTGCAGATAAGACCCCTGCTGTCCATGAGGGAGCACAAGCATGTCGCCATTGACAAGACGAAGGAAAGAGGGGATTATCTCGCCTATTCCTCAAGAGCCCTTGGGAACGGGAGGCTTGACAACCTCAGGGACATAATATACGTGCCGCCGGAGGTCTTCGATCGGGCCAAGACCCTCGACATAGCGAGTGAGATAGGCAAAATGAACAAGAGGTTGGAAGGCAGACCTTACCTCCTCATCGGTCCGGGGAGATGGGGCAGTAACGACAGATGGCTGGGTATCCCGGTGAACTGGGGCCACATATCCGGGGCTAGGGCCATATTGGAGACTCCCATTCTGGACCTGAGGGTTGATCCTTCACAAGGCTCCCATTTCTTCCACAATATCACATCGCTCGGCATTCCTTACCTTACCGTGACCCGGGGCTCCAAAGAGGACTTTGTTGATTGGGATTGGCTGAAAGAACAACCGGTTAGGGACGAGGATGAGCATGTAAGACATCTGCACCTCTCCTTTCCCCTTGTGGTCAAAGTGGACGGTAGATGCGGTCACGGTGTGATTAGAAAAAGTAAAATAAAGAAAAAATAATAAAGGGTCTACGGAAATACATCGAGTGTTTACACGAGTCCCTGGTCCAGCATTGAGTCGGCAACCTTCAGGAAGCCGGCGATATTGGCTCCCAGGACGTAGTTGCCCGTTTGCCCGTACTTCTCAGCCGTTTCCTTTACCCTATTGTGGATGTTCACCATGATCTGATGCAGCTTCTGGTCCACCTCTTCGAATGTCCAGTAGGTCCCTATGTGGTTCTGCATCATCTCGATGCCCGAGGTCGCCACGCCGCCGGCGTTGGCCGCCTTTCCCGGTGCGAACAGGACATCGTTTTTCTGGAACACATCCACGGCTTCCGGGGTGGAAGGCATGTTGGCCCCTTCCGCAACCACCATCACGCCGTTGTCTATGAGCGTCTTGGCGTCGTCGCCGTTGATCTCGTTCTGGGTCGCGCAGGGCATTGCAATGTCGCAGTCCAGTTTCCAAGGCCTCTCACCCTCGAAGTACTCGCATTCGAACTCGTCCTTGCACTCCTTGATGCGTCCCCTCCTCACGTTCTTCAGGTCGATGACATAGTCCCACTGTTCCTTGGACAGACCGTCAGGGAAATGGGTGGTGCCGTTGGAGTCGGACAGGGATACGACCTTGGCGCCCAGCTGCATCGCCTTCTGTGACGCGTACTGGGCCACGTTGCCCGCGCCCGACATGGCTATCTTCTTGCCCTCGAAGTCCTCTCCCTTGGTCTTCAGCATCTCCTGTGCAAAGTATACCGCGCCGTAGCCGGTGGCCTCGGGCCTTGCCAGAGAACCGCCCCAGTTCCTTCCCTTGCCCGTGAGCACGGATTCGTACCTGTTGGTAAGTTTCATGTACTGGCCAAAGAGATACCCGATCTCCCTGCCTCCCACACCTATGTCCCCGGCCGGGACGTCCGTGTTCGGGCCGATGTGCCTGAAGAGCTCCTGCATGAAGCTCTGGCAGAATCTCATTACCTCGTTGTCACTCTTGCCCTTGGGGTCGAAGTCGCTGCCTCCCTTCCCGCCTCCCATTGGGATGCCTGTGAGCGAGTTCTTGAATATCTGCTCGAACCCCAGGAACTTGAGGATACCCAGGTTGACGGAGGGGTGGAATCTCAAACCTCCCTTGTAGGGCCCGATGGCCTTGTTGAACTCCACCCTGAAGCCCCTGTTCACGTGCACCTCCCCGCTGTCGTCCATCCACGGAACTCGGAACATTATCTGCCTGTCGGGTTCCACTATCCTTTCCAGTATCTTTGCCTTTGCGTATTCCGGATGTTTCTTTACTACGGGTTCCAGGGATTCCAAGACCTCTCTTGCCGCCTGGTGGAATTCCTTTTCGCCCGGGTTTCTCTGGAGAACGATCTCCATTATCTCTTCGGTGGTTGCCATATGCTCTTCCTCCCTTTTCTCTATTCTAATTGTTTTATTGGGCCCGTCACAGGCCGTTGAAAGCATAAATGGACGGCATAAATAAACATTTTGCATGATCGGTTTTATCCGGTCGAAAAAGTGGATTATGTCATTCCAGCCCGTAATACTGTTTCAGATATGTCTTCAGTCCTTCGTATTCTTCCGGGTGCGGCTCCAGCTCTCCCCCTTCCGAGGCAATCTTCAGGCTAAGCAGGAGCTTTGTTACCTGGAGAACGATGTTGGAGATCTTTTCCCTGTTTTCCATGTCCTCCTCCAGTAAATGGAGCATGGCGGAGGAATCGATGACCATCTTGACGCTCTCGTTGATTATGCCCTCCAGTTCCTCAAGCGTCTTGTCAGGGGGTATGATGGGTTGTACCGCTTTGGGCAGGTGCTTGGACACGTCGTGTATGATCAGGTCCCTGATCTTGGCGCCGTCATCCTTTCCCATTTCTCTTCCTCCTTTCCTGTTCTTCATCGGCAACATCGGGTTGATATACGATCTCGGCGGAAACGTACTCCACCTTCCTTTCTTTCTTACTTACCTTCTCCTTTTTATTTGTTTTGGTGGTTCTTTTGGCCTTCGGGGACAGCATGATGTCAGGTCTCAACGCCTCCGCTTTTTTCTCCTCCCCTGCCCCGGGACCGGAACGCCGGACCACCAAGCCCACCACTATCAGTACAATGATAGCTAAGATTATCGCATACAGCCAGAGATCGGGTAACAATTCCTGCCCTTTGCCCTCGTCCTTCTTACCCTGCTCGGTATTATCCTCGATGTTGAGGGCAACGGTCTTGTTTATCGTCAGGGAACTTTGATTAAGGGATGAAAAGCCGATCCGCAGCGTGCCTTGGCCTTTGTTTCCCGTGGTTATTAAAGTAAAGTTCACTTCCATCTCGGATCCCGGGTCCAAAGGCAGTATATTATTCTCGGGCGAGGTGCGGTTTCCCCAGGATATCTCTATCTCCATGTCCAGGTCGCTCTTCGCCGATATGTTCACCCAGTTCATCACGTTCCCAACGTTCTTCACGATAAATGAAAATGTGGTCGAGCCTTTGGGTTTGATAATCAGCTCTTCCTGATCGAATATTTCACTGCTTATTTCCAGGTCGTACACCGGGGGCACGTATTCCACCGTAAGCTCGAATTGGACTATGCCGGAGTAACTGTTGCCGTCATTTGCCGTTATGTAAACTATGTAATTCCCGTTCTCCAAGGCGGGTGTCTCGAAACTGGGACCGTTCTCCCTTGTCCAGGACATTACCGACTTTCCCCCGGTATCGGTGATCATTACCTCGAACCATACCGGTGCCCCTTCGGGGTCCTTGGTCTCCGGCATAGGAATGGTCACCGTTCTGTTAATGCTGTACATGGGTTTCGGGTCCTTCAGGAAAACGGGGGGGTCGTTCGCCTGCCCGTCCACCGTTATGGCGAAAATCCCGGTGTTGGAGAGATCCGTTCCGTCGTATGAGCGGAGGTGAATATAGTAGGCGCCGTCTGACAAAAGTAGAGGGACCTGGTAACTGGATTGGCCCGTCCTTGTCCAATTGATCACGTCAAGGGTTACTTCGGCCGTGCCTAAACCAATGAAATATTCAACCTCGTCCCCGTCCGGGTCGGTCACCGGCATCCAGCTGATCTTTGGGTCGGGGTCGGAGGTTTCCGAGGGTGAGACGCGGCATGGTCGGGGAGGCGGGGTGTTGGCCCCCGGACCAATCTCCAAGGTATGCACTGTTATTGAAGAATTGTCCAATCCGTCTGTTGACCACAATTTGATGAAGTAGGTGCCCTGTCCAAGCTCCTCTTCGACAGAATATGTGGGTTTGGAAGTTGAACGAACGTCCAGCACGTCGTTCGAGTCCGTTTCCGATCCGATGGAGATATAGTAGGAGACATCGTCCCCCTCTGGATCAAGGCTCGGTCTCCATGACATGGTCGGACTGGATTCGGGGGTTTCTCCCGGGGTAATGTTACTCACGGGCTGGGGGGGATTGTTCATTGCCACCACCTCCAGCTCGCAGCCGGTCGGTGGTCCTTTATTAACGCCGTCACTGGCATATATCGTTACATGGTAGGATTCCTTGGCCAGGGTTACGGGTATGGTGTACCGGCATCTATCCCCCGCCGTTCTCCAGTCCATGATATCCCGTTTTCCCGGGCCTGAACCCAAGGCCAAGAAATACTCGATTCCGTCCCCGTCCCCGTCCCGGTCTGTTGACGGCCCCCATATAAGTTCAGGGCTCGGATTCTGTGTGCGTGTTGGATACACTTGGCCGGGAGCGGAAGGGGGTGAGTTTGCGCCGGGGTTTATGGTAACTGTCCATTCCAAGGCTGGAGATTGCAGTTCCCCGTCGGTGGCCACCACCTTAACGTCGTACCGGCCCTGGGGCAGCTCCAGGTCGGGCCTGAACTCGGTGCCTTGATTGTAATGGTTGTTCACGTATACCACGCGGGAGCCGGAAGAGCTAATGGTAACGTAGTACCCCACCTCGTCCCCGTCGGGGTCCCAGGCACCGAACCAGTATAACAGGGGTTGAAGCTCGGTCGTCTGGGTCGGCCCGCACATGTCGGGAGGCTCGGGTGCGCGGTTGGGAGGCTTTACCTCGAGCGGGAGACCGAATTCCCCCCAGGCGTCCAGCGCGTCGTAGCATCGGACGGTGACATAGTACCTGCCCGGTTCCGGGGTGATGTTTACCTGGGCCGAGAGGTTCTTGCCTGTCTCTACCTTAAGAATATCGTCCGATGCGTAGCCGGTACCTATCATCGCCACGTAGCTCAGCCCCTGGTCTTCGTGGTCAGAACCCTCCGACCAGCTGAGGCTCCGCACCGTTCCCTCCACACTCCCGGGCAATGGGCCCGAGTTGGCCTTGATTTCAAGGGGTGGATAGGGCGGGGAGTTGTGTATCTCGTTCACTGTCATCTCCTGTTCCACCACCTTCGAATTCGAATGCCCGTCCAGGGCGATTATCTGCACGAAATACTTGCCCCAGGGCAGAGAGGTAATGATCTGGTAATAGTTCTCCTGCCCCACGTCTACGAAGGAAAAGATATCGTCCTTGCCGTGACCCGTGCCCACCCGTATCTTGTAGGTCACGTTCTTGCCCTCCGGGTCCGTGGCGGGGGTCCAGAATACCATGGGCTCGGGATCCGAGGTGGTGGCGGGAAGTATGCTCTCCACCGGACCGGGCGGTAGGTTTGCATCGTTCTCTATGGTCATATCGAAAACCTTGCTCTTACCCTCGTCCTCACCGTCGGTTGGCGTTATCTCTATGTTATATGGGCCGTAGCCCACCCTTTCAGGGAAAACCCATTCCTCACCAACCTCGACGAAGTCGTCGAACACAGGTCCGCTCTGGTTCTTCACCTCGACATAATATGAAAGAATATCGTCGTTCGGGTCATCGCCCCCCCACCACTGGACCTCCGGCTTGTTGTCAGAGGTGGTGCGGGGGTAGAACACCTCAACCTGGGAAGGTGGTGAGTTGGCAATGGTGACATTGGCCGAGGCGGAGGGGCCGTGGGCTCCCAGGTTGTCCACCGGGGTCACCACGCATTCCCAAACCTCGCCCTTGGCGGTCATACTGCTGTTCACGGAGGACATATTGACCAGCTCTTCTATGAAATTGCCGTTCCGGTACCAGTCCATAAGATAGGACACGAACCCCGAGTCGTCAGTGCTCTCCACGTTGACGGAGAGGATAAGGGCGTCGCCGGTTTCAGGTGCCAGGGGCTGTATGGAGATCCCGGGTGCGGTTGGAGCCGCGTTGCCGATGACCACCTGGTCGAACCCCGGGTCGGATGCGAATACCCCGTCGTAGGCCACCGCGCCGCAGGCCCACGTGTCCCCGTTCTGTGTCTCGGATGGGGGGACTGTGGAAGAGGTGAGTTGTCCCTCTTCCTCACCGTTCTTGAACCATTGATAGTAATAGGTGATCGTGTCCCCGTCCTTGTCCGTGGACACAGCGGACGCGGTGAGTGTATCCTCGGCCGTTGGCCCGTCAGGTTTTATATCTACCTTGGGCTGGGTGGGGGGATAGTTTCCGTTGAACTGAAGTATCCAGGTGTCTATGTAACCGGATGATGGTGTGGTGTAGTGACGCTGGCAGTCCTGCACGTAGAGGTACCAGGTGCCAACGGGTTTATGTCCTATCCAGGCCCCCATTTCCGGCTTGCCGTTCATGTCGAACCACTGATAGATGTTGTCCCCGCTTCCCCCCTCGCGGTTGTGGAAGACCACCACGTCGCTTCCTTCCTCTGACCATGGTGGTATCACCATGACCACGAGATCGCCTATGTACTGGTGTGTTATGCCGATGTATACCTTCGGCTCGACAATGGTGTAATCCTCGGAGGGTTGGAGTTCCAGGGGAGAGGCGACCTTTCCGGGGTTGCTCGGGTTTTCCACGGGGGGATTGGGTATTTGGAGGTTGTTGTCGTTCTCGTACTCGTACAACTGCCCTCTGTTCTCGGGCTGGATCGGATCCGATCTTTGCTCTCCGACGAACTGCCTGGGCCGGCCGGCATCTCCGGTCAACTGTGTGGGTGCAGAGGAAAATGCAAATAATATAATGAGAACGAAGAATGGTAGAATACTTTTTGATCTCATGTGTATCCCCTTAACCTTCTCTCCTTGCTCACCTCTTTCTTACCGCTCTTTTTCGAGGCAAAGCTCTCGATGGCCTTGACGAAATCGGCCATGCTAACCTTGACCCTTTTGTTGGAGCCGGTGTCGGATCGGTGTAACGCAAGCCTGGCAGCGTTCACCACAGCGGTCTTTATCTCCGACCCAGTCATCTCGTAGCGCCGGGACAGGATACCGGGGTCAACGTCCTTTGCCAAGGGCATGCCTTTGGGAATATGTACCTCCCAGAGCCTTTCCCTAAGCCTGGGCCCGGGTGTCTCGAACCCGAATCGGAACTGTATCCTCCTTGCCAGCGCGGGGTCCAGATTCGCCTCCATGTTCGTGGTGAGGATGAGTATGTCGTCGTATCTTTCGATCTCCTGGAGCATAACGTTGACGTCCCTGTTAAGCTCGCTGTCCAGGGTGGAGCGGACCTTGGTCCTGGTGCTTACTATGGCGTCGGCCTCGTCGATCAGGAGGACGGCATCCGCCGCCTTCGCCTCCTTGAAAAGATAGGATATGTTCTTCGCCGTCTCGCCCACGTAGCTGTCCACCACTGATGGGAAGTCAACCATTAGCACGTTCTTGCCAAGCTCGTGGGCTATGGCCTCGGCGGTTGCCGTTTTCCCTGTTCCCGGCGGTCCGTAGAACAGCATCTTCAATCCTATGTGGTCGTGGCCCACTATGTCCTTGATGCCCCATTCGTCGTAGATGACGAACTTCTTTCGCTCCTGGGCGATGACCAGGTGAAGGGTTTCCATTATCGATGCGGGCAGGACGATCCTGTCCATTTCGAACCTGGGGCTCAACAGCCTACCGAACCTTATACCCTCCGTTCTTTTGTCAGGCGTGTCGAACAATTTTCTCAACATCTTGTCAGGGACCAACACCTTGGATTTGAGTATCCCCCTCTTTCCCTCGAAAAGCTCGTCCTTTACCAGGGAAACGTATCCCTCCCTGACCAAACGACCTTCCGGGAGAAGGGAGGACACCACTTCGCTCCTGTCCACGCCCAGAGTCTCCAGAACGCTGGCCACCTCCATCACTGTGAGATCGTTCTCAATGAAATTGGTGGAGTAGAGCACCATAATTAGTATTCGCTTCTCCACCTTGTCCAGACCTCGGCCGTATACCAGGTCCATCGCCTGTATCCCCTCGGAGGCACGGGCCTTGGCCTCTATCTCCTTCTCCAGGTTCTCGATCCTGTGCATTAACTTGTTGCCCATCAGCCTGCTTTTGCCCGCCTCTATGTCAAGGTCGGACCAGCTGGGATAGTTTGACGAGAAGAAGGTGCTCAGGACCATGGTGTTCTCCTCGTCCTTGGAGGAGTTCATCCAATACGCCCGGTACAGGGAGCCGAGCTTGAACAGGTCCCTCAAGCTCTCCTCCGAGTTACGGTAACCCTTGACACCGCCCTTGGTCCGCGGTGCGGGCTTTCCCTCATCGATGGGCCCTATGAAGTCGTCGAGCGTGGCATAACTGGCCAAGGGCTCCCGCTCTTCCTTCTCCTGGTCCTTTCTCATGCCAATGATATGTATACAATGACAACTTAAAATACCTTTTTGTGTGTCGGGTCCGCAGTTAAAGTTCCTCATGTCGGAGAGCTTTGCGG
>CAZUZU010000015.1:4476-7703 GCA_964624865.1 uncultured archaeon | reverse complement strand
CTTCTGGCCGCAGGTCTTTTTTTGTTTGCTCAAGAAGTGGATGAGCGGTCCGCTTGCCGCTGTTAGATAGGAAACCATAAACATTTCAGAGATCGGATTATACGGCATCCACAGATGAGATGTTGGACCGAAACTCCCTCGAATATCGTTTGCGTTTTCTTGTTATGTGAATCCCCCATGTTGTTTTGTTGCTTAACTGTTTGTCCAACTTTGGGCGTTCACTCCACTATTCATCGTTTTTCCCCTTGTATAACAAAACCACTCTGTTGGTGTTGGTCCCTTTGTTCTTATTATCCACTCCCCAAATGTTAGACGTCTTGGTGAATTCCTGGGAATTTATCAGTATTCCGGGGCATGTGAAGCCCGTGTTCTCACCCAATGGGACGACGTGCTCGTCCAGGTTTACCCTGCCGTTCCTTACTTCTCCAACCTCGAACGCCACCCACCCCCCTTCTTTTGTGATCCTGAACAGCTCCTTGAAAACATCCCCCATCACCTCCGACCACTTTTCAATGGTTTTGGCCATGGTTATCTTTCTCTCGACTTCCGCGACATCGATTGAATTGAACCAACATCTCAGCCAATTGTCTTTCGAGTATTGCACAACGTTAAGGAAAGGAGGCGAGGTGACTGTTAGACTGATTGAATTATTTTTTATTATTGATGTGTGTCTAGCGTCATCTGTGAGAAAAAGCCCTTTTTCGCCTACTTCTTCCAGCACGCAGACGTGCTTTTTCGTGATGTCCCTGCTCAAACTCTTTGATTTTTTTATTATTCTGGTTTTTACATCTCGATATTTTGGTTTTTGATTCCTCTTCTCGTTTATTTTCCTTTGGCTTTCCTGAGAAACGGCCTGGTTGGGCGGAAGCGTGTAGACTGAAAAGAATCCCCTGGAATGTCCCGTTAACCTGTTGGTGGCGACCATTCTGATCCATCTGTCTAGATTATCCTCTTCCTCGTCTTTCAGGCGTGATCTTAGATATTTCCTTAAGGAGACCAGTTCCCCCTCCGTTCTTTTATGGTAGAACATGGACAGGTCTATATCGGCTCTTTCATGGTGGTCCCACGGTATCCGGTCCAATCTTTTGTTTATCTCATTAAGAGCGGGGATGAAAAAGCGTGGTTTTACCAAGATTGCGCTCAGCGGGTTTATGTCGTTGGTGATGATATTTCTGCTCAACAGCCCGGCCTCTACGGCGGTCGTGCCCCGTCCAGCAAACGGATCATATACAACATCTTCCGGCTCAGTTAACCTGTTAATAAAAAATCTAGGTAGCTGGGGTTTATAACATGCGCGGTAGGATATTTCATGAATGGAATTTGCTTGTCTTTGTTTCGATGTCCAGAACTCGTTTGTGAACCTGGTTATTTTTTTATTGTCGATAATTACATTGTCCGTATCGGTTTCTTTTCCGGGTTTGTTGGTGCCTTTGAAAGAATCCAGATCTTCCCCATACACAAAGTTGTTTAGGTGACTTTTAAGTTCTTCCACGCCTTTCATTCCGGTTCACCATCATTCAAGATACATATTTGTCCTGGTGTGGATTAATTATTTCTCTGCGATCACCAGCATCTCATAATCTTCGGTCGTCAGTTCGTCTTGCCTGCTGAATTCATCTAACTTTGCCCCGTGTATATCGATTTTTTTATTCTTGTAAGCATGGATTCGATTTTTCCTTTCCCATCAGGATAAATACCCTTAGCGCCACCACCATACCTATTTAATACTTCATCATGAATATGAATAATATCGCCTACAGATAGAAATTTCATTTTTTCGCCAATTTTCTAAGTACTTTACCCCAAGATGCTTCGACGAAATCCATTTCGTCTTCAAATCCTATATTCTCTTCTTCATCTTTGTTTGTCATAGTACCACTCTTGGCATTATAAATATAATCAAGATCATATTTAATGCTTTTGGAGTGATTAAGATTATGGATTTTATATTTTAATATACCCATACCCTCATGATATATGTTATAAATTCCCTTTTCACCACGATTTTGTGTAACGTCCGGGGATATGGGAAGTTCTGCCCAACGTGGATGGGTCAGAAGCAAATGAACGACAATAGTAGTGATGTGAATCGATGCAGGGGTGGATAGGTGGGAAGGCATGGCAGAATTTGGATGAAGTGCCGGAGGCACGGAAGCAGATAACCGCTTGTTATATGACCTGCAAGGTCGAAACGACCGAAGGGAGTGCAGAGCCGGAAGGATCAAGAATGTAGGGGGGATAGAGTTGAGTAATTCTCATATTTTCCATTTTTATCATTATAATTCGTATTCCTCCCTGAATATAATCCTTGCTGTAACCGAGATTATATTGTTTTTCCAATCCCTCATTAGTTTCATTTTCTCAATAGATGCAATTGCCCTTTCTTTTGTAATCAAATCCCGTTTATACAATAGGTAAACAATATGAACGCTAAAGTACCATTTTATTCTTTGCTGGAATCTTTTAATTGCCTTGACGTCATCAGAAATTAAAAATATTTTTTCCACTCGACAAATTTCGTATAATTCATCTTCACCGGATTTCATTTCTTTAGTTTTTTGAATTATCATGCGATCAGATTGCGACAACCATTTTCTAGCAGCAATTGCATCATCATCATTTCTATCGCTTATCTCTTTAAGTTCATTGATAATTGTATCGGTGACAATTGTTATAATTTTCAATTATTAGTCCAATTAATCCGGTATGGCCAAGCGATACAAGAGCGGATGTATCAAAAGCAAAAGAGAACGTCATAATATCCCTTTTCTTACCATTTCATCAATTTCTTTCTTACCTCGCTTAAGGTGTTTCACAATGAAAATAATATCCTCGGAATCCGTTCCAAGTAGTTCTTTTAATTCCTCCTCGCTTATACGCCCCTTTGCGTATTCTAATGCTATCGCTTCAGTCATATTCAATGTATCATGATGGATGGCCAGAGCGATTTTCATTCGGATCCATTCCGATCTTGACATGTGAAGTACCTTTGTGATTGCGTCTATTTCATTTAATAAATCCTCATCCAGTCTTACATTTACCTGAACAGACATAATATCACCTGATATACATAAGGTATTGGTTGCTATATATAATTCACTTCAACTCTAATAGGGGGGCACTGTATAGTATCCTTCTGATTTCACTTAACGTCCGGCGGGTATGCGAAGTTTGGTGAACCCAGCCGAGGCCAAAGATATATTCCGATTTGACCGTATCTCGGGAAT
>CAZUZU010000015.1:0-4466 GCA_964624865.1 uncultured archaeon | reverse complement strand
GGGCCGAGCGAGTGCAACGAAGCGAACCGCATGTCCCCCTGTTAAGTGAGGTGAGGGCGATAGCCCGAAAGTGCAGCGTGGTCGTAGTGAGCGTAGCGAACGGAGAAGTCCCTAATTCTCCAGAACCACAGGGCTTGGCATGGAAAATCGATTTAGGATTTTTCACCTAATCTGTTGTACATAATAGAAAACATGAATATGCATCCCATCAAAAATACGATGATTCCACTGGTTGCCACATCAAATAGGGCAGATATGAATAATCCAAATATGACACCAACAATGCCGATAATGATGGAGGTGGCAACTGTTGCCCTATATGACCGGTTGAATTGCATTGCTGTTAATCCCGGCAACACCATGAACGCCGTCACCAGAATGATGCCGATTACCTTTATAGAAATGACGATGGTAACGGCGATAAGAATGTTGAAGATGCCCGAGAGGGCAGAAACGGGCAATCCAAGAAGACGGCTGTCTTCCTCATCGAATGTGATCGAAAGTATTCCTTTATGGAATATTACCATGAACAATACAATGATTATAGCAAGAATACCAATAGACCATAGATCAGACACCGAAATGGTAAGGATCGAACCGAAAAGGTAACTGAACAGCTCGACATTGAAGCCTCCCGCGAGACTGATGATCACCAAACCCAAGGAGAATCCCAATGCCATCATTACAGCGATGGCTGAATCGGACTGAGCAAAGCCCTTTCTTCGAAGATATGATATCCCGAATATGGTTGCGACCGCGGTTCCCAATGAGGTCCACAATGGGTTTATTCCTGTAAATAGGCCCAATGCTATACCACCAAAAACACTATGGGCCACCCCACCCGTTAACATCGATTGCCTTCGCAGTATAAGGATTATTCCCACCCAACTGCAGCATACCGCAACCAATATGCCGCCGATAATAGCGAATTGAAAGAATTGGTAATCCAGAAGGGAAAAAAGGTCCTGAAGGGTTAGGTCAGTCACTGTTGAACGCCCCCTTACAATTGTGCCGGTGATATACGAAATTGAAATGATCTCCATAGGTTTCTTTCAGAATAGCAGACGAATCCATGTCGGGGCCGATTTCAGTGTGTCTCACCTTTTTATTCACGCAAATCAGATAGGTCATACGACAAAAGACCGCAGCAAGGTCATGAGAGACCATCAGTATCGTTATCCCTCTTTTTCGATTCAGGTCGGATAATACCTTATAAAATCTTTCCAGTGTATCGGAATCAACGCCGGTTGTCGGTTCGTCAAGGATAAGCAATGACGGTTCTCTAACAAGGACCTTTGCCAGTATGACCCTCTGTTTTTGACCTCCGGATAATTGTCCTATGCGCTTTTCTGCTATATCTCCTATACCGAGGAAGTCCAAGGTATCGCTCACGAGCTTCTTGTCACGATTTTTCATCGGCAATATCATTTTTCTCTTGTTTATCCGTCCAAGCGTGACCAGTTCTCGAACACTGATGGGAAATTTCTCATCGTAGTTGGTCGCCGATTGGGACAGATATGCAATTCGGTCCCACATTTTGAAATTCTTAACTTCCTGACCAAATAATTTTACCCGACCCGACCTGATGGGTATTGTTCCGAGGATTGCTTTAAGTATGGTGGTCTTACCGCCACCGTTGGGACCGACCATCCCTACATAGTCGCCCTTATGAATCTTAAAGGAAGCATTGTCGATAACTATGGATCGGGAACGCTCCACGGTGAGACCTTTGACCTCGATGACAACCTCTCTGCGCTGTGGTTTATGGGTTTTCTCGCAGGCCATTTTTATGTCATTCCTCAAGCTTCAAGACCAATCTTCAGATTGTTAAGGTTGCTTTCTTGCTGTTCGAAATAGTCCTTGCCGTCCTGTGGTCCCAACATCATGTACAGTTTCAACACCTGCACGGCCTTTCCTGTTTTTTCCTCGAGAGTGCCTTTCAGCGTCTGTGCATAATCTTCAGAGTAGATAGGGTCTGTATATACTACATAGATATCATTTTTTTCCATCTTATCGACCATCGCGTTAATCGCAGAAACGCTCGGCTGTTCATCCGCGGAGATGCCGATAACCCCATGCTGATTGAATTTGTAACGCTCGGCGAGGTATCCGAATGCAGAATGCGTCATGAAGATGTCCGATTTATTCGTATCCGCAAGTTGTGTCATGAAATCTTCATCAAGCTGTTCAAACTCCGTCTTCAGTGCATTCCAGCGTTCAGTGTAGTATTGCTTGTTTTCCGGGTCGGCCTTGACAAAGGCCTCGTAGATATTTTCCGCCTGCTGCTTTGCTATGAATGGACTTAGCCATGTGTGCGGGTCGTAGATACCGTGATCGTGATCATCTCCATCATGGTCGTGATGTTCTCCCGATTCAGGGGATACAGCCGCGATAACGAAATTTACCCCGGGCGGGTTTTCAAGATGATAAACCGTCTCCACTTCGAGGTCTTCCAGGCATATCCTTGAAACATTCCCATCCTTTGTTGCGACCCAGGCGTCCTCCTGATGGTTATCAACCGTCAAGCGGAGAGATTGGGGGAAGAGCCCGTCCAACTGCAGGACATCTTTCGCACCCGTGGATATATTGATAATATGGACACGGCCCATCTCTGGATCTCCAAGAAGCACCAATCCTTTCGAGGCAACGAATTCGGAGTTGGCGTATCCGTATTCCGAGAGACTGGGTGCGGTGATATTGACGTCTATCTCCCTCACGAGGCTTTTTGTGGTCACATCATATACAACGACCGCATCGTACTCGAGCCCCATGGCAAGATTGCGGACATAGGAGACTATTGATTTGCCATCGTCGGCAATCCATGAACGAACAAGTCGAGATCCCGTGTGCTGGTATGAGAAATTTCCCTCGTCGGTTGTATTTCCGCTTATGTGAATACCGTCCGCGGTGTTGAAGTACACCTTCTTAGTCAAAGGGGAATATACAGCTCCATGGGGGCTGTTTCCGGCATCGCCGGAGCGCAAGGTGGAACCCGTCTCGGGGTCTATGACCAGCAGATTCGACCCCTGAGGCGACTTCATATCTCCACTGTACAACTGGTTGTCTTCATCAAACGCCACAGTGGCGTGGCTGTCAGATTGCGTACCACCATTCCCGTAATGATAATTCTTGGCCGGGGCGGATACCTCGATTACCAGAGTTTCCTTTGATGTATCCTCAGAGAAGGCCACGTATTTCGAGTCCGGGGAAACGGCCGGATGAATTGGTTTGCCGGAATCTATTCTGGTTAGGACCTCGGCATCATGAAAATGGTCGCCGTGCACGCCAGTGTTGACCACCACGACCTCATCCCCTCTTGGTGCAAATATATGCCAGTAGCACTGGCTCGTCTCAAGGAGAGGGGGGGTGTCAAAGTATCCCGAGAACGGGGGAAGGACGTCGCAGGCAGTATCTGCCAAGGTTTTGTGAAGTGCGGAATGCCCGTCGCTGTCAAGGTCATACACATTTGTCACACCGTTATCGTTATCGAACAGGAACAATCTGGTAGTTTGTTCGCCTTCATCATGAACGGGTTGGGTTAGTGAAATACCGTCGGTGGTCTCAACTATCGTTTTTCCTGAAGTGCTCAAGGACGGAAGGACATCATCTTCGAACCATATGTCGAGACCGGCGCCATTGTAAACCAGCACATCAGCCTTATCTGCTGCCAGGATGTCTGACGTGGATGGCTGCCATGAATGGATCTCACTGTTATATGGCGCCAGGGATCTCACACTGACCTTTTCCCCGCCGATTTCTTCGGAGAAATAAGCCAGGGGATAGAATGTGGCTACCACTTGCAGCTTGTCTCCATCACTATCCTCGTTCCGGGCCAACATCCAGAAACCGGCTCCGATAAGAAGAGCGGCTATTGCTACCGCAACAATTCCGAGTATTTTTTGTTTACTGTTCATATTAATCACCAATGGGTAGTGTCTGAATAATGGGTAACATATATATATGTGTTACTGATTATCATTATCAATAAGGAGATTATCACATGAAAAGGACTCGAAAGACGAAACAGAAAGAAATCATTAAAGAAGAAATCCAGAGGTTTGACACCTTCTTTGCCGCCGATGAACTTCATTCCCGAGTTAATAAAATAGACTCAAAGATCGGTATTGCAACCGTATATCGGTATCTTAAAGAGAATAGTTGTGATGGAAATCTCCATGTATACAACTGCAAGAGGCGAAAGATATACTCGATGAACGATAACAGCCATTGCCATTTCCGATGTACCAAGTGCGGCAGGGAGTACCATATCGAAGTCAAGAAGATCGATTTTCTTAAACACGGAGTCAAGGGAAAAATATGTCATTTCCAGCTTGATGTTTACGGAATTTGCGAGAACTGTATCAATGAGAATATCGAATGAAGCGAAACAATTTCAGGCCATCGATTGATTATCTCACTTTCCGCACCCCCCCTTTAAAAAATAGATTTTTTCGTACTCAGTCCCC
>CAZUZU010000014.1:21143-25690 GCA_964624865.1 uncultured archaeon | reverse complement strand
CCTCCAAGGGGCTGCTTGTTGTAAATATATGAAACAACATTGTAATAAATGTTTCCCCTTCTTGTTACCTTATCTTATATGTGGCACGGGAGGAGTTGGTGAGAAAACCTCGCACGGAGGGATTACAGATATATTACCATATCATGCGGGAGAGACTAGATAATAGGAAAAACTAAATTAAACACCTTGCATTGTGGAAAGCGGTGATTGCCATGGGCAAGAGCTCTGCGATAAAGGGATATTACAAAAAGACGATAAAAGAGCGGCAGGAGATACTGAAGGATTTTGCCTCTCTGGACGATGACGAGTTGGCGATGTTCGAGAAGGAGGGGGCGCTTGACCTGGAGGCGGCAGACAAGATGGTGGAGAACGTTGTCGGCACGTTCCAGCTGCCCCTGGGCATTGCAACGAATTTCCTGGTCAACGGAAAGGACCACCTGGTGCCCATGGCAATCGAGGAGCCCAGCGTGGTTGCGGCCGCGTCCAACGGGGCGAAGGTGGCAAGAGCGGGGGGCGGTTTCACCGCCACCACCACGGACCCGATAATGATAAGCCAGATCCAGGTCGTTGGGCTCGAAGCGCCTTTCGAGGCCAAGCTGAAGATCTTCGAGCACAAGGAAGAGCTGCTGGAGGAAGCCAATGCGGTGGACCCAATGCTGATAAAGGTTGGAGGCGGGGCAAGAGACATAGAGATAAGGATCATGGACGCCCCCTCCGGGCCCATGCTCATCGTCCACCTCTTGGTGGATACAAGGGACGCCATGGGCGCCAATGCGGTCAACAGCATGGCTGAGAGGTTGGCCCCGATAATCGAGGATATAACCGGGGGAAACGTCTTTCTCCGCATATTGTCCAACCTTGCCGTTTACCGGTTGGCAAGGGCAAGGGCGGTCTTCCCGGCCAAGGCAATGGACAAGGGGGACTGGAAGGGGGAGGACGTGGCCAAGGGCATCATCAAGGCCTGGGAGTTCGCCTACTCGGATCCGTTCCGGGCGGCAACCCACAACAAGGGCATAATGAACGGCATCGACCCGGTCATCATCGCAACCGGCAACGATTTCAGGGCCATAGAGGCGGGTGCGCATGCCTACGCGGCCACGGACGGTTACGGACCCCTTACCAGCTACGAGATAAACGGCGACGGGGACCTGGTGGGAAGCATCGAGGTGCCCATGGCGGTGGGGATCATAGGGGGTGCAGCGGCTGTGCACCCAATGGCAAAGGTCAACCGCAAGATAATGGGTATAGAAAGCGCGGCCGAGCTGGGGCGGATCACCGCGGCGGTGGGCCTGGCCCAGAACTTCTCCGCATTGAGGGCGCTTGCCACCTTCGGCATCCAGAAAGGCCACATGAAACTTCACGCAAGGAACATCGCGGCCACGGTGGGGGCCAAAGGGGACGAGGTGGAGAAAGTGGCAAGATTGCTGGTGAAAGAGAAGAAGATAAGGATGGACAGGGCCAAAGAGGTCCTGGAAAGGATAAGAAAAAAGGATTAGCTAAAGTAACCCCTCCGGTCCTTTGCTACGATTACCACAATGTTTATCACGTTACTTCGGGTAATTCAGCAACATATAACGCCGTGATACAATGGAAGAGGATATCAAAGTATCAATCGTTGACGAGTGGCCCGTAGAGGATATCATTACCCTCTACAAATCAGGCGGTTGGTGGAAGGAGAGCTATGACAAGAGGCTTCTGGACCCCATGATCAAAGGAAGCTTCGCCTTTGCCGTGGCCTTGGACGGGGAGAACAGGGCGGTGGGCATGGGCAGGGCGATATCGGACGGGATTTCGGACGCCTACATACAGGATGTGGTTGTCCTCCCGGAATACAGGGGTAGGGGAATAGGTAGTGAGATAATCACACAGTTGTGCAAATACTGCAAGAGCCGGGGCCTTGTCTGGATCGGGCTCATTGCGGAACCGGGGACGGTGGAGTTCTACCGGAGAATAGGCTTTGAGTCGATGAAAGGGCACGTGCCCATGCTCTATAAAGGTGGGAAATGATGGGACAATTATTGAGGAAACAAGATTTTAGGCCCGTAACCCTGAAGGACCGGCCGTTGTTCCAAGAATTGTATGCGGATTATCCGCCGGTTCACAGCGATTACCTGTTCACCACAATGGTGTCCTGGCAGCATTACATGAAATATAATTACTGCAAGGTTAAGGACAATATAGTAATAATGACCGAACTGAAGGGAAAGACAAGGTTCAGGCCCCCGCTGGGAAGGAGGGACCCGGAGGTGTTGCGGGCAACTATCCGTCTTGCCTTGAAAAACGAGGGGAAAGAGCCGTTCGGCTTGATACAAGGAAGGGACAAGGGCTGGATAGCCAAACATTACCCCTCCTTTGTGTTCACACCCCACAGGGATTACTTCGACTACGTATACAGCGCCAAGGACCTTTCCCGGTTGAGGGGGAAGTCATTCCAGGGCATAAGGAACAAGATCAACCGCTTCAGGCGCAAATACGACCATACGGTGGAAGAGATCACGGTGGAGAACGTGGAGGAGGTAAAGCGCTTTCTAAGGCGGTGGTGTCTCTGGAAGGACTGCCGGCAGGACGAGGTGCTGGAGGCCGAGAAGAACGCAATGCTCTATTCAGTGGATTACTTCAAGGATCTGGGCCTGGAAGGCCTAATGATTCGAATAGACGGAGACATAGAAGCGGTGACCATCTTCGAATCCGTTTCATCCGAGACGGCGGTCATCCATTACGAGAAGGCCATACCGGGTTTTGAGGGGATATACAAGGTGATCAACCAGGAGGCCGCCTCCACACTGGCCGGAAGATACGAATACATCAACAGACAGAGCGATATGGGCATCAAGGGCCTGAGGACGGCAAAGAGGCGCTACCACCCCAACCACATGGTGGAGGTGTTCCACGTTACCAGGGAAAGCATGGAGAACTCCCTGTGAGCTGTTATTAGCAACCTATAAAAACCTTGTCTCGTTTTCACCTACCATGGTTGAGGAAGGCCAGGAATACAATCCTATTGAGTCCATGGAAAAAAAGGCCGTAGACAAGATCACAAAAGTATTGGCGGACATGGGGGTGGAGCTGGAAGAGGGAGATGGGCACCAAGCCCTGTTAAAAATAGGTATCGGTGTAAGCACCCCTCCTGAAGGTATAGGGGGCGACATAGCAATCCCCATGTTCTCTTTGGCCAAGGTCCTAAAAAAGGGACCGAAGGACATAGCGGAATCCCTGGGCAGGGGATTGGAAAAGGAGCTGGCGCCGGACTTCAAGGTTAAAGCCGTGGGGCCCTACGTGAACATATCTTACGGCAGTAAAATGGTGAGATCAACGATACTGGGCTCTATTATGGATATGGGCGGCGAATTCGGACAATTCCCTTCCCGGAATAAAAAGGCGATAGTGGAACACACCTCTGCCAATCCCACCGGGCCCCTGCACATCGGAAGGAGCCGCAATCCAATCATTGGGGACACCGTGGCCCGGATATTAAGGGCCTACGGCCTGGAGACGGAGGTGGAGTACTACGTCAACGACATGGGCAAGCAGGTGGCAACCCTGGTGTGGGGGGTGAGGAACCTTGATTTGGACGAGGGGGACGGGGAGGGAAAGTATAAGGGGGAGAAGGTAAACAAGGAGAATGAAGCGGAAAGGGCAAGGAAAGGAGGGGGGAAACGGGAAGAGGGGGGTGATGCCCGAAATTATGTTAGATATTACCAGCAGGCCGCAACGTTGGCGGGGGAAAGGGAGGAGGACATTAACGGCATCCTCAAGGCATACGAGGGAGGGAACGTCAAGCTCAAGGACCAGATAAGGGACGTGTGCAAAAGGGTGCTCGACGACGTTATCGAATCTATGAAGAGGATAAACATACACTACGACGGGGTGAGATGGGAGGGGGACTACGTGTTCAACGGCGATGTCCTGAGCATCCTGGAAAAATTAAGGAATAATGACAGGCACAGGGAAGACGGGGGCGCTGAATACCTGGACCTGAAAGGCTGCGACCTGCCCCTGCGAGAGAAAAAATTATACATAACCCGCTCCGACCGGTCCACCCTTTACATCACCAGGGACCTGGCATATCACCTTGACAAGCTCAAAAGAGGGGACAGGGTCATAGACGTCCTTGGAGAAGACCACAGACTCCAATCACGCGCTCTCACCCTTGTTCTTAAAATGCTTGGCCAGAAAAGGGAGCCCGAAGCGGTCTTCTATTCCTTCGTTTCACTGCCCGAGGGGAAGATGTCAACACGCTCGGGCAAGGTGGTCTACCTTGAGGACCTGATGGAAGAGGCCAAGATAAGGGCGAACCGGGAGGTGGAAAAGAGGCGCCACGACCTGGACAGGGCGGGGAAGGAACAGATAGCGGAGGCGGTCGGCATCGGTGCCATAAGGTTCAACATCATCAAGATCCACCCGGAGAAGCAGATAATGTTCAGATGGGAGGAGGCACTTGATTTCGAGGGAGACTCGGCCCCCTTCCTAATGTACACCTATGCGAGGGCCTCCGGAATATTGAAAAAACTGGACATGAACAAAGATAAATATTGGGAAAAGAAATG
>CAZUZU010000014.1:10029-21133 GCA_964624865.1 uncultured archaeon | reverse complement strand
GAGGCGGAGCTGGACCTGATAAAGACCATGGGCGAGCTTCCCAGGGTGGTGCGGACATCCGCCCTAAAACTGAGACCGCATATGATAGCCGGATACGCCCTTGATCTGGCAGCCAAGTTCAATCAGTTCTATCGGGACTGTCCAGTCATCAACGCCCGAGTGGAGCTGAGAAAGGCCAGGGCACTGTTGGTAAGGGCGTTCAAGATCACTATGGGAAACACGCTTGACATATTAGGTCTGGAGACCTTGGAGGAGATGTGAAACTATGACGGAAAGAACCGGAACCTTGACCCATCTGGCCTTGGACTGCGACGGAGTGATGTTCAACACTATGGACGAGGACCTCCTCTACATCCGTAACACCATTGCCAACAATCCGGACCTGTGCCCATATATGAAGGGGGAGGAAATGGGGATTTTAAGCCCTGGGGAATGCAAGGCGAAACTGGAAGAGATAAGGAAGGAGCTCTGGCCTGCCATAGAATACCGTTCTTACGTTCTACTGGCGGAGTATTACCTGGCCGTGCTGGACCTGGCGAACATGGGGATGATGCCCCCTGCCATGACGGATTATCAAGGTGTAAGGGCAATGGTAAAAGATTACATAGCCAGTGAAGAGAATAGAGAACGCATAATGGATTTCAAGCGGGAATTCTACAAGTCCAGGGACGAGGCGAGAAAGGAGGACTACCAGGGCACGCTGGACATGGTATCAATGTACCCTGGCATCCGGGACCTGATCGAGAGGGGAAAGAACAAGGGAATGGACGTGGTAGTGGTCACTGGAAGAACCGAGAGATCGACCCGGGAGATGGTGGAGGCCTTTTCCCTTGACCTGGGAGAGATTTTCGGAAGGGAAAGGGAGAAGAGCAAGCAAATGATACTCAGAGAGATCAACCCCATATCTGAAGGGATAGTCTTCGTGGACGATAACTTAGAGAACGTTCGGACATGCAGGGAAGCGGCTATGGCCTATCTGGCGACCTGGGGCTACGTTCCAAAGGACTGGAGAAGCCAAGTGGAACGAATAGGAATTAAGGGGATAAAAAGCCCCGGGGATTGCAAAATCTGACATTGGGTTTGTTGCCCGTGTTTTTCCATCCCCCTCCCATTATACTATCTTTTGCAGCAGTTGGAGCCATTTTCTCTTGTGATGGAACACTTTTATCTTATCGAGGCCTGATTCCAAGGCCAGTTGGGATACACAGTTTATCAAAGACCTCAGTCCCTCCAAAGTGGGGTCGTCCTTGTCAAAATCCTTCTGGGCCCGGTAGCATTTGTCCAGGATCTCGCTGGCCACGTCCGGGGGGCCTATCTTTGAAAGTTCGGCCATGATCAGGTCGGATACGGATAGGAGGGTGTCCCTTTTGCACTGCTCCTTGATATCCTCCGCAACGAAGACGCCCACCTCCCTCATCACCTCGCCCAGCCTGTCCTTTCTCATCCCCTTGCTGGAGTACATCATCCAGGCCATGGTCTCGAAGCATTCCTCCACCCCTCGACCCGTCTTGGCGCTGGTGGAGAAGTAACCCAGGCTGGGGGGCGGATTGTTGATCAGGAAATGGCCGCACTTGCCGGACTTCACGAACTCGTACAGTATATCCTCTTTTTTGATGGGGTCCGTGTCCTGGACCAGGTCGGCCTTGTTGCCCGCCACCATGAGGGCGGGGGGTATGTCGGAGCACACCTTGTATAAAAGCGGGATCCAGTAATTCATCAGGGATTGAAAGGTTTCCCTGCGGGAAAGGTCGTAGACCAAGATGGCATGATCGACCCCCGCGATGTGGCCCGCCTGGGTGGAGACGTACCCCTGGGAACCTATGATATCCCATATCATCATTGTAACCTCTATGGGGGTGTCGTTGTCGTATATGAAAACCGACTTCTTGGAAACCTTCGCACCCACGGTGGATATGTACCTGTCGTCGAACTTGTCCTGGACAAAGCGATGCATCATGCTGGTCTTACCCACCGCGCTGTCCCCCAGCAAAACGACCTTGCGCTTGAAAACGCGTTTATGTTTTGGAATTACCATGTTCTCTCCCTTCCATGTAATTGTTAAAAAATATTTAAGTTTATCATATGGGCGAAAAAACACGAAAGGGGGAAGAGGGAATCGCGGCGGGTGCCGGGACAAAGGATCACTTCATTGGGCCGTAAATAACCTCATCTATGTTCATCCTGCCGGAGCGTCTTCCCCTCAGCCGACCTATGATGCGGACCAGGAACCATTCGAAGCTGTACTTGAAACCATATTTTTCCCACATCCAAACGATCAAAAACCAGGTAAGAAGTACCGCGGCAAGATAGGCTATCACTCCTGCCGCATTAAAGGGAAAGAGGCCGGGCCACAGGTACTCGAACAGATGGCTCCACAGAACGGCTATTGTGCTCTCCAGAACGAACACTGTCAAAGCGACCATGCTGAATCTCCTGATCCACAGGGTTCTACGGGCCCTTCTCTTCCGTTCCTCATCGGAACTAAAGTCCAGTCTCATCATAAGGAAGGTGGCCAGCAGTATCAATGCGCCCAGATTGAAAAGATAGAGGGTGATGGGCCATACGAGTTTGGTGAGATCCGGCGGACCGAGCACAGCCAGCAGCACCAGGTCAATTAATATCAGTGAAAGGCCGGAGCCGTATCCGAACTTCCTTATCTTATCCCGGGAAGTGCCCTTGGCCAGCAGTATGCCGAACATAACGCCGAATATGCCAAAGGCGCCCATTGGAAAAATGCTGAACTGGGGGCGGAGGAGCCAGGCCAGGAGAACCGCACCCGGGTAGTTGCCGTGGGCGACCATAACGGGGATCAAAGGCTCGTACCTCTGGTACAAGAAGGGAAAGGAGAACAAGAGGATCACAGCAATGGCCGTGAGAACCAGAAGATTTCTCCGGTCTTTATGGAACCCGTCCTTGCGCCAAAGCAGGTACAACAGGGCGGCCGATATGATACCCATCAGGCCTATCAATAGCAGGGTGCCCGAGTAGTAAAGGGCGTGGGCGGATGGAAGGCGCCATTCCCCCGTTTCCAGGAATCCGGTGATCAGGGAGCGGTGTACCCGGTCTCCCTGGGGACCGAAGTGCGCAAAGAGAAACATGTTGAAGTAATGGAACAGGACCACGAACACGCCGCTTAACACCCTCTCCCCGGCCGCCTTTCCCAGCCGACCCCCCTTTTCCACGGTACGCCGCATCACATAGGAATTCGCCGTGACCGAAACGAAGGTAAACAGTGCGCCCCAGGTGCCGATCAAAATGAAGGGGACCAGCATTATCAGGACATGGGTTGGTATCTTGTCAACGTAGCCAAGATCGCCCTTGAAAACCCTGAATACCAGGGCGTGGATGAATATCACGTAGACTATGAAGAAGCCTCTCATCACGTCCAGGTAAAGCAGTCTCTTACTCGCCATATCCGGAGGTGAGTTAATGGAAGTCCTTTAATATAGGTTTGCCAAGGAAAACTAAAACCACAATAAAATTTATATCGAAAAAACACATCCCCTATAGTCCGCGCCGATATTCGCGGGAATCAAGGAGGGATGGTGGCGCCTTCGCCACTCACCTCCAAATCTACTTTTTCCAGGGGAAGCGGCGAAAGCAGTTCCCTGGTCTCATCTCTGACAGCCGGGGTCTTGCTCCGGATGAGCTCGAAGGCCCTGGAGAACACCGGGTCGAATGTGTCGTCCTTTGGGAAGCGAGGATCGGTACACCTTCGTATGCAGTAGGCCACCGCGTCCGCGAGCTGGGATATGTTGCGGTAAGAGGAACGGGTGAAGAAAGGATCCTCGATGATGTAGCGGTTCTTCCAGTAGTAACGGTCATTGGTAAGCAGTTCCCTTATCTTGCGCCTCAGCCTGTCGTCGTACTTCCGCTGCACCGCGTCAACCATGAGTATGGCGTGCTGCGGCGGGTTTCCCCGGGAAACGGCGGCCTCGTTACGTTGGTCCAGGTAACGGCATAATCTACCGAATAAAAGGCCGAAGCAGGACTTCTCTATGTCCAGGTTGCCTTTCTGCACGTTTCTCTTGTCCACCGCTATTGCCATGACCTTGAGATCGAAGCTGCTCAAGGCATCGTATATCTCAGCAAGTATCTCCCTTCTTTCGTTCAGGGGACGGCCGCTGTATATTCCCTTTCTGTGGACTATGTCCCTGAGGTGAAATTCGACGTGCTCGGGCCGATGGTCGGGAAAGTACCTGGCCTTGATCTTCTTCATACTCGTGTCTATGGCAAGCCAATCCAACTCTTGAACCATGATGGACGCCAGTACAAAATTAGGACACGGGTCCTTGAAGCAGGGCTTTCCGCTCTCGTCCACATAAATAAGATACATCCATTGGGACATTGTGTTCTTCGGTTTAAAGTTTTTGCGACCTTGGTTTCCACTGTAATTGTCGATAAAAAATGGTCTAAAACCAAAAATAGAGTGGAAAAGTAGGGGAGGTAAGTTTCCCTTCGGACGTTTCAGTTGCACCTTCATCCATATGTCACTTACCAGCGTAACGGTGTTTAACACCTCGAAGAGATGCCGCCCACCTTTTCCAAGACCGGGGCCTTATTGCAGTCGCCGTTCGGTTGTCGACCGAGGTCGAATGTCCTTGCGTCCGGCCGAAGCCGGGCAAGGACTGCAACCGATCTTCCATACGCATACGACCGGAGTCGTGCACGCATTTCTCGACCGCTGCCCGAGAGATCCGAAGAGGCCGATGGTCTTGATCCCTCCCCAGACCGAGGTCGGGAGAAGGACATCGCCGGTCCGGGAAGATCACGACCGAAGTCGTTCCCTTCCAATCATCCACGACACTGTTGCCGATGGTTTGTCCGAGGACTGGACTTGCTCCCGGCCAAAGCCGGTTGCAAGACCGCCATCAGCACTCGGGTCACAACCAAGGCCATGACCCGCTAGATATCGCGGATATCGGTCCGGTGATCGACCATTTTGCCCTGTCCCTTTCCCGGGCAAAGCCCGAAAAGAGGGTTCGGACCTTGATGGTTTGGCCGAAGCCAATCCATCTAATGGTCTTGGCATCATCCCCGAAGGGATGACCTTTCTCACTGGTTGCGAATGCGCACCGGGCATCCCACCGAAGTGGAATACCTGGTTGACAAACGCTGTCCGAAGACAGTGCTTATCTGGCATTCGATTCACATGGAATCAAATGCACATCCTTGGGGCCTTTTCCTCCCCCATTAAGCAGAATGACGAGGTGTTATTTATACCTTTTTTAACAAGCTATTTATACCATTGGAGAGTGGTTCGATTTCGAGTGAACATCTTGTAAAAAACCTGCAAGGGAAATGCAAATCATTCAAGGGAAATGGAGGTGAAAGAAATTCAAGGGCCGTTGACATGGGGTTGAAGAGCTAAACAAAAGAGCTATGTTCGTGTCGGAAATAAACCTTGCAATAAATACAAACGAAACAACGGTTGAGAAATCAGGATTGCGTTCTTGATTCGTACCTGTCCACCTCGATGAGCCAGCGATCCCTTGCCCTTTCCACCAGGTCCTCGTCGTATCCCATTTCCATTGCCTTCACGTAGATGCACTCTATTACCCGTCTTAGGCCGGCCGGGGTCGGGTTATCTTTATCAAGACTCGCCCTGGAAAAGCAGTAGTCAAGCATCAGGGAGCCCATCTCCTGCATTCCCAGCTCGGGCAGCTCGGCAACTATCAGATCGCATATGGAAAGAAGGGTCTTTCGCTCCATTCCGTGTATCAGTTCCCCCTTGCTTAGAATTTTTCTATCGGCCCTCTCCTTATGCAGGCGGTAGATGAGCCAAGCAATGGTCTCAAATGTCTCTTCCACGTTCTTCCCGGTCTTAGCCGACGTGGGCTGCCAGCTCAAGGTGGTGTCCATGTTCTCCAGCATTTCTCCGCACTTGTCCGAGGTCATCAGGTCCTCGAGTATCTTCTGCTCGGAAGGGATCTCTGGCTCGGGAAGCAGGTCGGATTTATTGCCCGCGAATATCATGGGGGCGGGTGATTCATGGGAGGTGTTGTAGACCAGGGGGATCCAATAATCCTGCAGTGATCCGAATGTCCCGGGTCTGGTCAGATCATGGACCAGAAGTATGCTGTCCGCGGAGGCGATGTGTTTTGCCTGGGAGGTAACGTAGCCCTGGGAACCTATGAGGTCCCAGACCATGAGCACCATCCGGATATTACCTTCGTCCAGGCTCAGGGTAACGGGTTTCTTGGAGACCTTTGCACCAAGGGTGGAAATATATTTGTCATCGTACCTTTCCTCTACGAAGCGGCGAATCATCGAGGTCTTTCCCACCGCGCTGTCCCCCAGCAGGACGACCTTCTTCTTTAACGTTAAGATATCACCCATGACCAATTCCAAGTAATAACAAGCATAGGTATATATATTTTCGTTCCAAAGTCAAGCCCGGGTGTCTCAGCCCGTTCTTCTCTTTCGGTACCAGAACCCGCCGAGCAAAGCCAGAATAACCGCGACCATGCCAGCGGATATTCCCATCGTGGTACCGTCCAGGTCCCCAAACATTCCGGCCTTTTCTTCCTCGGCGATAATAACGGTGTAGGTCTCCGGCGAGTTGAAATCGACGTGCAGTTTACCCCTCATATCCCCCTTGCGTACGGTTATATTATATGTGCCGGTCTGGAAATAAGGATGCGAATAATTTCCTCTGGGACCGGTTCTACCTTCCGCAAGGTAGCCGTCCGCGCAGTTCTCAAAGGCTATCTGAGCCCCTTCAACCGCCTCGCCCTCCCTGTTGATCACATTGATCTCTATGGGCTCCAGGAAGCCGAATGTGGTCCAAGGCTGGGCTATCATATCATGGAGATTGTCCCAGGCGTAGTCCGGGTTCTCGGCGGCGTGGTCGTCCGCCAGGAAATCCTGACCGCAGGAATGGCCGTAGCGGGCCCATATTTCATGGTTCAGGACCATGGAACGCTCAGCCGCCTTGCCATCCAGCGAACCGTGGGGATAGCCGCTGTCGTTCTCCACGTGCCCGCAAAGGGTGTGGCTGCACTGGTTCACCTTGCCCTCCACCGTGTCCCAGTGATCTCCCAGGGCCCTCTTGGCAATGTCTATGTCGATCTCGCCGTAGTATCTATCCTCTATCTGGCCCAGTCGGTAGTATCTGGGATAGCACCCGTGCTCCCAGCCCTCCACCTCCCCCATCTCCTCCCTTACCTCGGGATCCCAGGGATAGTTGCATGAGCCGTGGAATCCGTTGTTGCTCCTCCAGACCTCGTACTCGTAAGAACCGAGCTCTACAATGGAGGCCTCGTTGTTCTTGGCGTCGCATACCATGTAGTCGCCGCAGTAGGCGCCGTTGGAATCGGTAAGCATGATGTTGGTAAACTCGTCCACGTTCGAGGCGTACTGCACCGCCTTTCTTATCCTTATAAAGGCAGGTGTGTTCCCCCAGCGATACGGACCGGTGCCCAGGGTGGTCTCTCCAACCACCAGGCCCTGGTCGTTCATGTACCATTCGGTCCCCGACCAGATCATGCCTGCCTGCAGCTCCAGCAGCATCCGGTTACCCGAGTTGGGCACGATGTCCGCGAACACGCCGTGCGAGGGGGGCAAATGATAGGGCATCCAAAGGCTCTGGCACATGACGAAACCACCGTCCTCGGTGGCGTCCCCGGTTGCCACGAAACCGGAGCAGTGATGTATGTTATCCCCGCCCGTGCTCTGGCTGCCGAAAGGCCACCACCACAGCGGGTTTCCTGGTGGTGCTGTTCTCCACCAGATGTCCCACATGGCATTGTATGCCATTATGTCGTTCCGGTCTATAACATCGCCGTCCGGGTTCACGGCCCCCACCTCCTGGCAGCCGGCGACCAGTCCGTCGATCTCCTGACGGTACTCCGTGGGTACGTAGGGCCAATAGGAAGAGCCCTGAGCCCGGCACATGTCCCAGTTAAGGTGATAACGCATCTCGGTAAGAAAGGCGTAAGAGGCCATGCCCCGCTCGATCTTCTCGTGTAAAAGCACGGCGTGACGATAACCAATCTCTTCCGAGCTTCCTTCCAAATGAATAAAATCGAATCCTCTCTTGGTTGTGTGATAGTAGCTGTCCTGGATCTCTTCCGTCTTGTTCTGGAGATAGCCCTCTTCCTTCTCCCGCTCCAGCCTCTTAAAGACGTCAATGTCCCAATCTGGATTGGGGTGGGTGGGGGGCATGGTCAATGGAGGAAGCTCGTCGCTATCATCATCGGCGCCGGGGTCCCGGGAGCCGGAGAACACCTCCTCACCCCCGATCTCCCCCGGGTTCTCCCCTCTTGTGTCCCACGAACCGTGACAGGGCGCGGCACCCTCGTTGATCGGAGCAGGGCCAGACACGGAAGAGGTCAACATGAATCCAAGTACGAAAAGGGACCATACAACAAGGACCGGGGTTCCGGATCTCCTCCTCGATGACATACTAACCATACACGATATTATACTCGGGATATATATAAAAAGTTTGGTCCTTCCCGCCAGTGCCCGCCCCTTATCTGAAATCGATATAAGCGCTCTTTACCTTCTTAAGGTCTATATCGGGATGGAAGGCGTGTCCAAGGAACAGAACGACCCTGGGATAGGTAATGAAGCCGACCTCCTTCAAAGGCTTGATGTCGAAGTAGTCGAACTTGTAGACCATGGTGGCATAGTGGCCTTCGGCCTTCATTTGACGCAGGACCTCGGCCATGAATGCAGTCGCCTCTTCGGGCTCTGGTGGAAAAAGTACATTGTCTATTTCGCTTATGGGGAAAAGCTTGCCGCTGTCGCACAACCGCACCCTGTGGTAGTTCACCGCACCCGCCACTCTCCCGTCCCTTTCCAGGACGAGGGTGTCGCTCACAGGCTCGTGCTTGAACTGCCGGGCAAAGGTCTTCTTGTTCCAGGCCCTGGCAAAGTCCACTTTTTTCGCGTAGGCATTAAAAGCGTTCATAAGTTCCTTGTGATCACCCGGTCTTAATAGCCTTACCTCGCCCTTTGGCCTGGCCTCCGGCACGGGCGCCTTCCTCTTCATGATGAAGCGTGATAAAAAGCCTATACTGGGCGCCTCTCCCAACTTTTCCGGCCTCAGCACCTTGGCCATGTGCTTGGCCTTGAGCATCACCTCCACGCTTACCCCCATGGGCTTGTACATCTTCGCCATTTTTGCCGTCAGAGGCGCGGATGCCCTTCTGGTGTACAAATAGCCGAAGAATGCACCGTACTTTGAGTTGAATGCCTTGTCCACCACCCGGTCCTTGGCCTGCTGTATCAGGTTCCAAGCTATCCCCCTCCTCCTGTAATCGGGATGCACTGTCATCAAGGTACCGGTCAGGCAGTTTGATCGCACCTTGTTCTTATACACCATATCACGGTTGAGCGAGCAGAGGAAGCCCACCGGTTCGTTGTCCTTGTAAGCCGCCAGCAAATGCCTCTTTTCCTGTCCGGGCATGTCAAAGTTCCAATCCAGCCAATCCTTGTCGTATTCCATGAATATTGAGCTGCGCTTCTTGTCATAGAGCCAGCTCTTGTATATCAGCTTGGCCAGCCTTTCAGTGTCTCCGTCAAAGGTGCGTATCTCCAGATCCTCGGGCAGGGGGGCTTTTGGCACTTAATCACCAGGTATGGTTAAAAAACGATAGTTAATTAACCTTATTCCCTCGACCTGGATCCATGAAAAATGCCAACCAGTGCGGCAATGGCCGCTACCACGGAAAGGATGGCAAAAACGTATAACCCCAAGGTTCCTATCAGGTAAAGTCCCGCCCCTGCGGGATTTTGAGATGGGAAAACAAATAGCATTGACATTATACCTGCATTCTGGACCCAGTCCATGGCAGTGATTCCAAAGGGCAGCAGGTTCAGGCATCTATATGGTGTGCCCGGGGCAAATCCCCTTTCGGCCAGATATGAGAGGAGAAGTGAGAAAAATATACCGTAGGCAAGTGGGTAGATAAGGTCAACAAGTTCGAAACGGAGATATTTTGCTCTGCCCTCGGATCCCATCCGACCCAGGTGATCGTATGCCTGCTCGTCTTCAAGATATGTTTCGGTATCGAGTATGCCGGCCCCTCCGGTGGCCTGATCGACGCCCAGGTAGATGACATTCACAGACCAAACCATGATAACCAGGAAAATAAAAGCCAGCAGGATACTATCCCCGGTTGCAAGGGCGTATAACCGATTTGATAGCGATCTGAACATGGTCCCTTTCCCTCCCCTTTATTGCCCGGTTTATCTATTCCTTGATCTCGGCCAAAAACTCGATCCACTTTTTCTTATATTGATCGACCTGAGATTCGGAGGCGCCTTCCTCCCCCGCCTTTTCGGCAACCTTGTCGATTAGCTTTTTCATCTTCTCCCCGGTAAACTCCTTCTTGGGTCCGAGAACGGAATAGAAACAATCCTCAACGCAGGAAAGGGACTCCTCCTTGGGCACCATGATTGTATAATCCGCTATCATCAGATCGGCCAGGGCGCGGTAGGTGGTCCTTGGCTTGCCTTGTATCATGTCCTCAACGTTCATATTCTCCAGGGATTTCATAATGTCGTCAAGGTTTCTATCACCCATGTAATGGGCGTGTATCAGCATGTTCTCGATCCTGCTGAAGCATTTCTCTATCCCCTCCCCTGTCCTTGCGCTCGTCGGCTCCCATCCCAGGAAGAAGTTCGGCGTCTGGGAAAGCATTTCCTTGGTCTCTTCGCCGGATAGAAGGTCGGCTACGAACTTACGCTCCGTCGGGAGGATGTCCTCTGAGACCAGGTCTGTCTTATTGCCCGCGAACATCATGGGGGGGAGGGTTGATGAGGTCACGTGGTACAATATGGGCAGCCAATACGTCTTCAGGCTTTCCATGGTCTCCGGCCTGGTCATGTCGCAAACCAGGAGTGCGCAGTCGGCGCCCCTTATATGCATTGCATGGGTGGAGGTGTAGCCCTGCTCGCCCAGAACGTCCCAGATCAACAGAATCAGCTCTACATTCTCTTCATTGATGTCCAGGTTTACCCTCCTCTTGGATACCTTCACCCCGATAGTGCTGATATACTTATCTTCGAATCTGTCCTCAACAAAACGGCGGACAAGGCTGGTCTTCCCAACGGCACTATCGCCCAACAGGACGAGTTTCTTTCTCAGAGCGGG
>CAZUZU010000014.1:0-10019 GCA_964624865.1 uncultured archaeon | reverse complement strand
TAATTATGAAGAATTCCATTGGGATGCCATGCGCGTTTTGGCAGCAGCGGATATCCACGGCAAGATCGGAAGGTTTCACAGACTGCGGGCGAGCGTAAGGCGGTATAAACCCGACCTTATCGTGCTGGCCGGAGACATCACCAGCTACATAGGCGGGAGGGAGGTCCTCCCTCTCATCCCAGACCTGGGACCCAGGGTCCTGGCTGTGCGGGGGAACAGCGACGTTCCCAGCATTGCCGGGGAAATGGAGAGCCTGGGGATCGAACATCTCCACCTTGAAGCTTTAACCCTGGGCGGTTCGAGGTTCGTAGGGATAAGCGGGGCCGTTCCTATTCCCTTCTGGACCAAGTTCCGGCTCAGAGAAGGGCGGATAGATGCCGAGATGGGGCGGCTCATAGGGAATGAAACCATTGTGGTGGCCCACCCCCCTCCCAGGGGGGCAAGGGACGAAGTGTTCGGCACCATGCACGCGGGATCATCTCTGCTGAGGAAATGGATGGATGAACGGAGGCCAAAAGCGGTGATATGCGGCCACATACACGAAAGAACGGGATATGAAAAAGTCGAAGGAACATTGGTAATAAACTGCAGCATAGGCAAGGGTGGTTCCGGCACCCTGATAGAGCTGAAAAAGGACAGGGAACTGAAAATAAAGATTCTATATTGAAGAACCGGAGACCTGTTCTTCCTTTACTATTTTTTTCCAGATTTCCCGCCATTTCTCAACCGCCTCTTCCAACCCCTGTCTTTCGAAGCCCAGACCAAGGGCCTTGGCCTTGGTGCACTCTATCACCTGCCTTAGCGGCTCGGCCCCGGGCGCGTCCTTGTCGAAATCGAACTCGGAGAAACAGTCCTCCAGTATGGCGGTTGCCATCTCAGGTGGCCCCAATTCGGGTAGCTCCACCATTATCAGATCGGCCAGTGAAAGAAGGCTGGCCCTTTCACCGTGCCGCACCATGTCATCCACGACAGCCCGGGCAAGCCCGTCGGATATGGACCCGAGATTATGCCTGGTCTTCCAATGGGAATGGTACATCATCCAGGCCATTATGTAGAAACATTCCTCCACGTTCTCACCGGTCTTGGCGGATGTGGGCTTCCAGGCCACGGAGGTCGGGTATATCTCTCTCATTATTTCCCCGCTGTCTTCAGAAGACATCAGTTCCGTGATAATATCTTTCTCGTCCGGCATTCCTTGCTCCACCAGGTCGGACTTGTTGCCCGTTATCATCATTGGCGGGGGGATTCCAGAGGTAACCTTGTAAACGAGAGGGATCCAGTAATTTTCAAGGGAATGAAATGTTTCCGTCCTGGCCAGATCGTGGACCAAAAGGGCGCAGCTCGCTCCCGCTATGTGCTTGGCCTGGGTGGACTCGTATCCTTGGGAACCAATTAGGTCCCATATCACCATGTCAATCTCCACCTTGGCAAGCCCCTGATAGAAATGAACCGTCTTCTTGGAGACCTTGGCACCAATCGTGGATATGTACCTGTCATCGTACCTGTCCTCCACGAATCGGCGGACCATGCTGGTCTTACCCACGGCGCTGTCTCCCAAAAGCACCACTTTCTTTTTCAGGGTAAGTTCTTCCAGATCATCTCTCATGCTCGCAGTCCACCTGATCCATCGAATATTATCAAGACGCCGCCTGACTATAAACTAAGCCTTGTCCTCGGTCGATATCCTTTCCTCAATCTGACTAAGTGTGAATAACCACTTGCGTTTCAGTTTATCAACCCTCAGGTAGTTGAACTCCATCTCCACCGCCTTTTCGGTCACGCAGTGTATGGTCTTCCTCAATCCCTCAACTGTGGGGGCGTCCTTGTCCAATTTATTCTTTGAGATGCAGTTCTGCAGGATGAAGGTGGCGATCTCCGGAGGGCCGAGTTCCGGAAGCTCGGCGATTATTGAATCCAGGAGCGACATCGAGGGATCATACCTGGTCTTGGGCTCCACCGTCTTACCCGTTACCTTGTCCTTGACCCATTTCTTGGAGCCCTCTTTGGTGGAATGTGCCCGGTACAGTTTCAGGGCCATTGTCTTGAAGCAGTCCTCCACGTTCTCCCCCGTTTTCGCACTGGAATGAAACCACTTCAATTGGCGGGCATATCTGTTCTTTACAAGCTCTCCGCTGTAATCCGAGTCGCAGAGCCGGGAGATCACCTGATCCTCCGAGGGCATGTCATCGTCTTCCAGAAGATCGGACTTGTTGCCAACCACGAAGATGGGCACGGGGGGCTCTGCCCGCACCTTCTCCATTAACGGTATCCAATATTCCATCAAACCATCCAGGGTCTCCGGCCTGGTAAGATCGTGGACCAAAAGAACCGAATCCGCTTTTGATATGTAGCGGGACTGGGTCTCAGTGTAGCCTTGGGTTCCGATTATGTCCCATATCATGAGGATGATCTTGGACTCTCCCTCGGAGGGGGAGAGCTGTATGGATTTCTTGGAGACCTTTGCACCCAGCGTGGATATGTACTTGTCTTCGTAACGGTCCTTGACAAATCTCCTTACCAGACTTGTCTTACCCACCGCGGGGTCTCCTAACAGAACGACCTTCTTCTTGAATATCCTCTTGTCCAATAAAGATGGCATAACACTTCTCAAAAGAGTGAAAAGAGAAGTTATTAATTAATATTTTCCAAAAACGTCACATTTAAAACAAATATGGCAATATACTGTGTACCATAAGTACAGGATCAAAGGATGAGGTGACGTGAATGTTAAAGGAACTGGTCAGGAAGAACAGGAGCTATAGAAGGTTTTACCAGGAGCATGAGATAAGCAGGAACGAGATAAAGGAATTGATCGACATGGCAAGACTATCGGCATCCGCCGCCAATTACCAACCCCTGCGTTACATTATTTCCAATGATCCAGCGACCAATGCCAAGATATTTCCCTGTCTTGCCTGGGCAGGATATCTTAAGGATTGGCCAGGACCGGAGGAAGGGGAAAAGCCCAGCGCCTACGTGGTGTTGCTGGAAGACACGGGTGTAAAGCATCCCCTGGGCTGGGACCAGGCAATAGCCGCCCAGACCTTACTGCTGGGTGCGATGGAGAAGGGGCTGGGAGGCTGCATGCTGGGAGCGATCCAGAAGGACGGGCTGCGGGAGGCGTTGACCATACAGGAAAAATACGAGATCAAAATGGTGATCGCCCTGGGGAAACCAAAGGAAGATGTGGTTATCGATGAGATCGGACCTGACGGAGACATCAGGTATTGGAGGGACGAAGAAGGCAGGCATCACGTTCCCAAGAGGAAACTGGAGGATATTATCATTGAATGACGGAGGGTATCGAAAAGCATATTATACCTTCCCAACATATGTAAGATCGAATAGAGGTGTAGAAAAATGAAGTTCGTAACATTTCTTGACATTGGTATAGGAAAACACTATGAGGCTATAAAGAAGTTCAGGAACCCGGAAGTTCCGGAGGGAATAAAGGTCGTCGAATCCCTGTGGCTGTTTGGCAAGCCCGACGCAATGATGATATTCGAAGCAAAGGACGAAGGAATGGCCGGCAAGTTCGTCATCCAGTTCAGCGACGTTGCCGATCCCAGGACCCTGGCCGCCTTCCCCATAGATAAATTGACCTGGATACGCTGATGTCAGGTCCTTAAGAACTCTCTTTCTATCTTGGAATAGGATATCTTCAGAACTGTTGGTCTCCCGTGAGCGCATGCCCATGGATTGTCGATCGAGCACATCTGATCCAGCAGGGAGGCCATTTGTGCGCGGGTCAGGGGAGTGTTGGCCTTGATGGCAGTTTTACAGGCCATCAATCTTAACATTTTCTCGTCAAATCCTATCTTTCCTTCCAGAACGTCTTGGATGATATCCTTGACCCCTTCCCTGTTGGGAAACCTACCCATGACTGAAGGGACCGCGCTGACCTTGACGGAGCCGGGACCGAAATCCTCAAGGCCAAAGGAATACTCTTCGAATTTTTCGAGATTGGAGATCACCTGTTGATACAAGGTGGGGTCCAGGCGGATGACGTAAGGCTCGAGCACACACTGTTTTTTTATCTCCAGTCTTTCCGATCGAAGGGATTTGAGGGTCTCGTACATAATACGTTCATGGGCCGCGTGCTGATCTATGAGCACCAACCCATCGGGACCTTCGCAAACTATGTAGGACCTCTTGACCTGCCCTATGATATGGAGGTCCAGGCTGGGATGGTGTTGTTCGCCCTTTGCCTTCAGCCCTCTGATGCGGCCGATAGAGCTTATCTCTTCGGGCGCCTGGCCTTCCAATCCGGGTTCGAAGGACCGGAGGTCCGCTGATTGGAGCGGGGGGACAACGGCTTTCTCCCCCTTGGAATCCGTTTTTGCCTTGGCCTGTCGTTTCCTCCCCAGGTGTTTAGCCTTGACAGGTGCAGTGAGCTCGGCATTTTCCAGGGTTTTTTTTACCGATCCGCGAACCGCCTGCGCCACAGCTCTCTCTTCCTTGAACAGGATCTCTATCTTGGTGGGATGCACGTTTACGTCTATATCGCCCGGCTCTATCTCAAGAAACATCACTGCAAAGGGGAAATAGCCCTTGGGTATTAGATTGGAATAGCCGTCGCGAACCGCCTGCACCAAGGGTTTGCTTTTCACATAACGTCTATTCACGAACAGGAAGACATTATCCTTGGATGCCCTTTTTACATGGGGTGCGCTCACCAACCCGCTTATCTTTTTCAATCCGCCGCTTGGATCGCAGGGTCCGCCGAGAGGGAGCAGTGCCTCCTGTATCTCCAGTCCGAAGATCGCTCCCACCGCGTTTCCGACATCACCGTCGCCCGGGGTGGAGAAAACGAGATCGCCGTCCGATTCCAGCTTGAAGGATACGTCCGGTCTGGCCAAGGCCAGCCAAGTGACAACCCGGTTGATCTCACCCTGCTCCGCGGCCTTGCCCTTTAAAAAGTTCCTTCTCGCCGGCAGGTTGTAGAACAGGTCGCTGACCTTGATCCAGGTGCCCTGGGAGGCGCCGCATTCCTTTACCTTTCCCATCTTTCCCCCGGTGGACTTTATCCTGGCACCGGCATCCGCCCCCTGGGTCTTGGAAACGATCTCCAATCTGGACACCCGGGCGATGGAAGCAAGGGCCTCGCCCCTGAAACCAAGCGTGGATATGGCATACAGGTCTTCCTCCTGGCCTATCTTGCTTGTGGTGTGGGGCAAAAGCGCCAGACCAAGGTCAAGGGCAGGTATTCCGATGCCGTCGTCCTTTACCGTGATCTCTTTCTTGCCGCCCCCCCGGGTAGATACGAATATGCTGCCTGCGCCGGCATCAAGCGAATTTTCCACCAGCTCCTTGATGACGGAGGCCGGCCTTTCTATCACCTCCCCGGCGGCTATCTTCTTGACTATATGATCCGGCAGCTCGATTATCTCGGACGAAATAACAGTCACTAATACGCCCCCGTGAGCTCCACTGTATAGAACACGTAGCCGTCCAGTTCTTCGTCCCTTCCATCCTCCGAACCGTCACCGGTGAGCACCATGCGGCCCTGCTTTAATTCTTGTATGTAAATAACATCCGGAGAGAAGTAATAATCTGTGTCCTTTATGTCTATGGGCTCGTCGAATTCCTTTGTGGGATGCTGGGAGTACACTTCCAGTGTTATTCTCACCTTGTAGGTGTTCTCCGGTATGTCGAAGGTCTCTGAAACCGGAGAGACAAGGTCATCCGAATCGTAGAATATCTTGGAGGTGGTGTTCCTTTTAAAGCCGAGGCATTGGACGTAGATAACGAAATATGGATTCACTGAATCCATTCCCTCGGGAAAGGACAGGATGTTGAAATAAGTAACGTTCACTGCCAGAACGCCGTTGCCGTAGGGATATATGTCCACGTTGTCATCGAACCCGTCATAATCCGAGTCCAGGGTCTCGTTCTCCCTGCCTCCGTTCTCTTCCCCGTCCCCCAGCACCATCATGACGACATTGGGCATGCCTGGCAAAAAGAAAGGCATCACGAATATGATCAAAAGGATCGCCACAACGATGGTCGCGATGCCGGCATTGATGATGCCAAGGCTTTGCGGCTCTTTGGGGGAAGGCTTTGCCTTTTCCTTTTTTCGGGGTTGCGAAGGCTTGGTTATCACCGCCGTCTCCTCGCCCTCAATATCCATTGGCTCGTATACATGGTCGCGAGCGGATGAGGACGAGGAAGAATACACGGCATCGCTTGGACCGCCCTGCTGATAAACCGCGGCCCCGGGAGGGGGTTCGAGCCCGTGTTTCAAGGCATAATGAGTGTCGTATTCCCTTTTGGAGTCCTCGTCCTTAAAGGTGTGGTAGGCCTCGTTCACCTGCTTGGCCATGTCCGTAGCCTTTGTCTTGCCCTCCTCGTCAGAATGCGCGAAGCGGTCCGGATGGCACTGCTTCATCTTATTCTTCCAAGCCTTCTTTATCTCGTCCTGGGAGGCCCCGTACTCCAGGCCAAGTATATCATAGTAATCTTTGAACTTCGCGCACATATCGACCATCACATAATATTCCTAACAGCTATATTATTCTTTTTACAGTCAGGTGTATCCTTCCTTCTTTATCCTCCGCCTCCGTCTAAAATAGAGGGCTAAGGCAACGATGATAACCAGTATAATAATTATGAAGAGGAAACAAACGAGAGAGCCAATAGGGCTGGAAGAAACGCTCTCTTCGTCCGCCTCGGCTTTCTTCTCTGATCCCTCGTCCTCTTCTCCATCCTCGGGCGAGGCAACATCTATCATTAATACGGTGGTTCCCTTGCTCAACGTTATATTATAGACCTCCAGGCCAGAGGGCGTCATGTTCCATTCCAGAGGAACGTTTTCTCCGGTCATCAGATATACGCTTTCACAATCTTGGTCCGAAGTGTAGAACCGGACGGTGGACACCATCAGGGGCTTATCTGTAACGAAGGTGTACTGTACGGAGCCCAACAATTCCTTCTTTAATGATACGTAACATCCATCCAATATCTCAAAAGCCCCTTCCTCGATACCAGGGGCAAAGAAGACCTTGTTTCTATACCGTCCTTCCATAAGGAAGTAACTACCCGGGGTAATGCGGACTAGGTTCTCTCCGGGGAAGAGTGTGTACTCCACCATTACCAGGGTTCCCTCATCCAACTGCTGCCGATACACGATCTCGCCGTTGGAGGCGCCAATATCCTTATCAGAATCTATCACGACCACCGCCCTGGCAACGTAGCTGCGTTCCAGTTCGCTCGCTACTGTCAACTCCATTCCGTCGTCCTCGGTTTGGGTCAAAGATGATATATGATAAGACGGCACGGAATGGTCAGGAGGCGCGTAGTTATAGTCCTTGGGGCCCATCGGACCCAATAGCAGGGGGCGGTAGCCCCAGTACCCGCCGTCGGGATGATCGCTGGCACAAGTGGTAGTGGTGATGAAGGTGGTGCCATTGCTCACTGTGACATTATCGAAATGGACATGGCCTGCGAAATATGTGCTCACCCTTTGTGCGTCAAGGATCTGGAGAAGCTCTTCCCTGCCCTCCCCGTTAAAGTTCTGCTGGACCTGATCCTCCGGAAGCACGGAGTCTGACGAGGGGGTAGAGGACCACAGGGGGTTGTGATGTCCGAAAACGATATTCCGGGAGGCGTTAGACGTGGCCAGGTCTTCATTCAACCAGTCTAGTTGTGGCTGCCTTATCTGCCCGCCCCATTTCGCGGACGCGAAACCAACGCTCTGCCTGTCTGCCCTGGACCAGTCGTAGGTGTTCAATGACACGAAATGAAAATCGCCATAGTCGAAGGAATAGTACAACGGGCCAATATTATCCAACCAGAAATCGTAACCGTCGGCGGTGGCCGATGCGTAGCCGTCATGATTTCCAATGCAGGCGAAAAAGGGCACTTCGAACATTTCCAAGATCTGGAGAAGGGGTGGATACTCCCTTTGATAGTTCTGGCCGAAGACCAGATCGCCCGAAAGTATTACAAAATCAGGGCCAAGGGTGTTGATCTCTTCCACCGCCCTCTTTGCAGCCTTCCATTCAACGGTTTGGGTAATGTCCTCGGCCGCACCTCTTGGATCGCCTATGTGGAGGTCGGTAAGGTGAACAATCCTCAAATTATCCTTGTATCCCCTGACCACCTGCAGGCAGTGCATTTCCCTGTGACCGGCCTGAAACGAGGGGCCTGTGGCCTTCACCTCGAGGTCGTAAAGAAGGGGAGGGGTGTCAGAGGGAATTTCCACTTCGCTCTTCCAGTGCTTTCCCTCTAATCCGGGTTGGAAGGAAAATGAGATAACGTGATCCCGGAGGTGATGGGAGGGGACAAGGGACAATGACCAGTCGTTCACCTGGCTCACTGGGCCCCCAGGTTTACTTAGATTGAACTCGATCCTCAAATTTCCGCCCTGTTCCACCACGGCGGGAAACCCCAATCTGGGATATACCTGGGAGATGGTAACCTCGTCCGCCATCTGCGCCTGGCCGGTACCCGCCCAGCCGGAGGAAAGGAGCGGCAGTATGACCAACATTACCGGCACTAATATATAGCTCAACTTAAGCTCCATATCCACATCTATAATAAAAATATGATATAAGGATTGTCATTGGCAAATAATTCGGGGAATAAAAGATTATTAGTGATAAATCATTGAGGAACAGCAATAAGCGGGAAGAACTGCGAAGAGCCCTGTTATGCAATGTCCGAAGCAATAGTTCTCAAAACACTGAAGAGCTCTCCCAAGGGCCTTGGGCCAGGAGAGGCTGAAAAAACAGGGCACATCGTTTCAATGACAGGTGACGGGGTGAGCGACGCCCCGGGGCCCAGGCTGTGTTCGGCACCACCGCTCTCGGCTGGGTGGAACGGGCGGAGAGAGCACTAATATCGATGTCCGGGCTAATAGTAATTGAGGCTTGGGAGCTAATAATTAGAAGATATTTTGGCTTTGGTGTGGTGACATCAAAGCAATAATACCGGGGCTTCGACCCCCCTCATTTCGATTTCTTCTGCATGGAATAGACCGAGAAATCCCTGGGATGTTTGGGTGGTTTGGGCTTGACCTTGGGATCGCTGCTGAAAGACCTCACGTCCTCGATGGTATAGAATGCGCTGGGATTGTATTTCTTTACCGTCCTTATCACCTCTCGCACCCTCTTCCTTTCGGAAACCACGTAGATGATCTTCACCGGGCCCCGGGCCCCCTGGCCGTCCGCGCTGGTCACTATGTACCCCTTGTTGTTCAGCACAGAGAGGAGAAGCTCGCCCTCCTTCTGGGTGATGATCCGAACGATCTCGGTGCCTATGGAAAGCTTGGTCTCCAGAAACATGCCTGCGTAGGTACCTGCAGCAAAGCCTCCTGCGTAGGCCACGTAATAAACCGGGTTTGTAAGATTATTGAATATCTGGGCCACCGCGATCAACCAGATGAACACCTCGAAGAAACCTACCAGCGGGGCAAGGTACTTTATTCCCCTGGATACGAACACGATCCGAATGGTGCCCAGACTTACATCCAGTATCCTGGCTGAGAATATCAGGAGGGGAAGTATCACCCAGGCGAAATACCAGCTGTCCATTACTGCATGTATTTCCACGACCGATCACCTAACCTCCGGGCTCAAGCTCACACTTGTGAATAAAGCTTTCGGTCCCACGGTTTTAACAGGCTCCCGAAATATCAGCAAAATTTAATTACGGATTGGTTATGTTCCCATTAACTAGAGCGATGCAGCCCATATATGCAGTAAATAAGCTTTGCTCATGGATGCAGTCATTCGCAAACGTATGTCCCTCAAATATTTGCATCTGCATATAGCCCGATGGGCTTCATTAGCCACAAAGCAAAGCTTTGCAGGGGTAGCCAAGCCTGGCCAACGGCGCTAGATTCAGGGTCTAGTCGCGTAGGCGTCCGAGGGTTCGAATCCCTTCCCCTGCATATACCCTTTTTGTTATGTAACCGCCGATGCAGGGTCATGCGACCAATTCACTTCATAAATTGGTCTAAGTCGGGTGTTATGCTACAATTCATCACTATCTTAAGCACCCTCCTCCCTTCCCCTGCA
>CAZUZU010000013.1:15804-25845 GCA_964624865.1 uncultured archaeon | reverse complement strand
TACCAGAACAGGGACCTGGCCAAGGCCGACATTCTAAAGAAATACGGTTTAACCAAGGGCGGCTATATCCTATCCACCTTTCACAGGCAGGAGAACGTTGACGACAAGGAGAGGCTTGCCAATATACTTCATGCCCTTGGCGCCGCCTCCGAGACCTTGGACATGCCGGTGATAGTTCCGATGCATCCAAGGACAAGCAAGAGGATCCGGGAGTTCGGGTACCATGACAAGGTACCCGAGGAAATGATAATCATACCTCCTGTTGGTTACCTCCACTTCCTGGCTTTGGAGGCCAATGCCGCCCTGGCCGTTACGGACAGCGGCGGGGTGCAGGAGGAGACCTGCATACTTGACGTGCCCTGTGTCACTATCAGGGACAATACCGAAAGACCAGAGACCGTTGACATGGGCAAGAACGTGGTGGCCGGGACGGAGCCGCCCAAGGTGATGGACGCGATCCGGGACATGGCAGGGAAAGATCTTACCAAGGGCAATCCCTACGGTGAAGGCGATACGGCCAAGAAGATGATGGATATATTGGTGGAGAAAGGGGGAGCGTTATCCAAATAATATTTGCGACGAAAACAGATAAATACCAGTCTTCATGTGGTGTGGTTCATGGACCAGGAGATCGAGGAGAAATATATCAAGGCGGGGCGTATAGCGTCCCAAGCCCTAAAATTCGGGGCCAAGGAAATAAAGCCGGGAGTAAGCTATCTGAAGGTGGCCGAGGACGTGGAAGGCTTTATCAAGAGCAAGGGTGCCCGGCTGGCCTTTCCCACAAACATAGCCGTTAACGAAATCGCGGCCCATTATGCCCCGGACCACGATGACCGGTCCACCTTTGAGAAAGGGGACCTGGTCAAGCTGGATACCGGTGCCCATGTAGACGGATATATTGCGGACACGGCGTTGACCGTGGAGGCGGGCTCGAACAACCATCACGCCCTGGCACAGGCGCCGGTGGACGCCCTTATGGCGGTGGAGGAGGTAATAGGCGACGGCATACCAATCGATGTCCTCGGATCCACTATCGAGGGAGTGATCCATAATGCGGGCTGTATTCCCATAGAGAACCTTACCGGTCACAGCTTGAGCGAATACGAACTGCACTCCGGTTTGACCGTCCCCAATGTGGGCAACTCCGCCTCGGGTAAATTAAGGGCGGGGGATGCCGTGGCAATCGAGCCGTTCGCCACCCTTGTCAAGGGCAACCAGAAGAGAGCCAAAGGCTACAGCAGCGTAAACGACGTTCCACACTCCGGTTCCATATACCGCTACCTCTCCCCCAGGAAGCCAAAGAGCAAGCAGGGAAAGGAGCTTCGAGAGCTGATCAAGAAGAAGTTCGGTTCCCTACCCTTGTGCGAGAGATGGCTTTGGAATGCGGTGGAGGACGGGGGTTACAAATACCTGAACACGGAAAACCTGGGCGAGGCCATCGACGAGCTTATCAAGCGCAGGATCATCTATTTGTACCGTGTGTTGATGGAGAAAAGGGGCAAGTTGGTATCGCAAAGGGAGCACACGTTCCTGATAAGAAAGGGGGATGTGGTCGTTACAACTAAATAAAAACAATATTCCGGGGTATGGTGATATTATGACTGAAAAGGTACTGGTTTGCGTGGCTTGGCCGTATGCAAACGGCCCTTTGCATTTGGGCCATATAGCAGGCTCCATCCTTCCTCCCGATATATTTGCCAGATATCACCGCATGAGAAATCATAAAGTGCTGATGGTCTCGGGAAGCGACCAGCACGGAACCCCGATAACGGTTCACGCCGAGGCCCTGGGGGTGGAACCGGAAGAGCTTGCCGGGTTCTATCACAAGCTAAATAAGGGATGCATCGAGGACCTGGGCATAAAGTTCACGCTTTTCACGGAGACCCATACCAAGGAGCACAGCGAGGTGGTCCAGGACCTTTTCCTTACCAATCTTGAAAAAGGGCATATCTACAAGAAGGAGATGAGCTCTCCATACTGTGGGAAATGCCAAAGGTTCCTTCCCGACCGCTATGTCCAGGGCACCTGCCCCTACTGCGGGAGCGAGGAGGCAAAGGGGGACCAGTGCGACGGATGCGGGAAGACCTTGGACCCCGGAGACCTAGTGGAGCCGAGGTGCAAGACCTGCGGCGGAGAGCCGGAGATGCGGACCACCGAGCATTTTTTCTTTAAGCTCACCGATTTTCAGAAACCGCTGGAAAGATACGTGGAGGAGAACAGGGACCACTGGAGAAAGAACACCATTAACTATACCATGAGATGGCTAAACCAGGGCCTTAAGGACAGGCCGATAACCAGGGACCTGAAGTGGGGCGTGGACATACCTTTGGAAGGCTACGACGATAAGCGGATATACGTGTGGTTCGACGCGGTCACTGGATACCTTGCCTGCTCAAAGACATACTCCAAGATGATCGGTCGGGAGGATTACTGGAAGGAGTTCTGGCTGGACCCGGATTGCAAGAGCTACTATTTCCTGGGAAAGGACAATGTTCCCTTCCACACAATAATCTGGCCTTCAATGCTCATGGGTTACGACGATAATCTCAATCTCCCTTATGACGTTCCGGCAAACGAATACCTCATGCTGGGAGGCGCCCAGTTCTCCAAATCCAGGAGGCACGCTGTCTGGTTACACACCTATCTGGATCGATACGACCCTGATGTGCTGAGGTTCTACCTCTGCATGCACTTGCCCGAGGCAAGGGATACGGATTTTACCTGGGAAACCTTTGTCGAGGTGAACAACAATGTGCTGGTGGCAACCTACGGCAATCTGATCCATCGGGTGCTCACCTTTACCAAAAAGAACTTTGATTCGAGGATACCCGACCCGGGAGAATCCTCCATACCCGGACTAAAAGAAGGGATAGAGGCAAGAGGGAAGGAGATATCTGGCTTTATTGAGGGAAGGCAGTTCAAGAACTCTATCAAATCATTTTTATACCTGGCTCAGGAGGGCAACAAGTACTTTGGCGAGCAGGCGCCCTGGGAATCGATCAAAACGGACAAGGGCAAGTGCTCACAGGTGATGTACGAGTGTATTAGGCTGGTCAGGGCCATGGCGGTCTATTCATCTCCTTTCATGCCCAAGGCGGCCCAGCGGCTTTGGGAGATGCTTGGCTACGACGGCAAGGTCGAGGAGGTGGATTGGACCAGCGCCCTGGATGACCCGCCTGTGGGCCAGAGCCTGAGAGATATCAAGGTCCTTTTCAATAAACTGGACGTAGATGAGGTTCTTGACCAGGAAAAAGGCGCGGACCTGGTGGAAGACGAGTTTCTTGAACATCTAAGGAAAAAAGGAGAAGCAAAGGAGGAAAAGACTATGGAGATAGATATCGACTATTTGAGCAAAATGGACCTAGTGGTGGCCAAGGTGGACGACGTGAGGGACCATCCCAACGCGGACAAGCTGTACATAATTGACATCGAGCTTGGAGACGGGGAAAAGAGACAGATAGTTGCGGGAATGAAGCCCTATTACAAGCCCGAAGAGCTAAAGGGTAAGAAAATCGTGGTTGTGGCCAATCTCAAGCCTGCGAAGTTAAGGGGAGAGATGAGCCAGGGTATGCTCCTTGCCGCCGAGGACGACCAGGGAAACGTGTCCCTTCTCACCCTGGACAAGGATAACGTGGGTCCGGGTTCAAGGGTAAAATAAATCGAGTTTTATTTCCACTCGCTTTTTACTTGCCCTTTTCATCCAACGGCACCCCGACAACGAGATCGGGGCCGTACTTATCGTAACCCGCGAGAAGCCACTCGTCGCTCATTGTAAAGCAGTCCTTGGGGCATATGTCGTTGCAGTTGGAGCAGAAGGTGCATCTGGACACGTAAACGCGGACCTTCTTCTTCTCGGGCACGAACTCTATGGCCTTGGAGGGGCACACCTTAAGGCATAACTGGCATCCTATGCAGGTATCTATGTCGTAGTGTATCTTGCCCCTGAAGCCTTCTGGTAGGGGTACGGGCGGGTTGATCTCCAGCTTTCCCTCTCCCAAGAGTTTTACCACAGTTGTTATGCTTACCTTCGGCTTGTACTTCACCGGGAAGAGATTGGTGAAGGGTTTTTCTACAGCCTGTTTCAGGACCTCAACTGCCACTGGGAACATGTCTTATCACCTCGTATTATCCTCCTATCACGATATACGTGTCCAAAACTATTAACAACAGACCTACCAAGGCCAGTATGGTCATGTTCTTCCAGTAGACCCTGGATATCTGATCGATCTTCAGTCTTGAGAAGCCTGTTCTGGGGAATGTCACCGCTACCACTACTATCACCAGCAGCTTTAGCAGGTAGAACAGGAAATCTATGACACCGGCCGCCCATACGTTCATATCCATGTTGAACAGGAAATTAATGGTGGGTGAGAGATTGTACGGGAAGAACAGGGCGATTATTATTGTCCCGAAGGCTATCGTCTTTACAGCATCGGCAAGGTAGAACATTGCGTAGTTTCTGCCGGAATATTCCGCCATGAGCCCGCCGCAGATCTCGGTCTCCGCTTCCGGTGCGTCGAAGGGCACCTTGGCCAGCTCGGCAGGCGTTACCACCAGTAATGCAATGAGTAGCAGCAACGCACCCAGGCCGCCCAGAAGACCGACGTTATCCCAGATGGGATAGTCCATCAGGCTCTGGAAGCTGAAGGCCTGTACCCCCACGCCCAGAGAGTTGATCTTCCAGGCCAGGGCAACGATTACCGCGGCCAAGGGAAATTCGTAGGACATCATCTGCACCATTTCCCTTTGTGCCCCCACTGAAGCGAAGGGAGAACCGGATGCAAAGCCCCCTACCACCATTGCCAGGGACGGTATGATGAACAGGTAGGCTACCAGTATAAGGTCCCCGTGCCCTTCCAGTAGAGGCTCGTAACCCCCGAGCAGGGGTAGGTAGAGCAAGACCATGATCGAAGAGGCCAGGGCGATCACCGGTGCGGCGTTGTACACCCAGCCTATTGCGTTTTCGGGTACGATTGTTTGCTTGTACATCAGCTTAGAAACATCACGAAAAGGCTGCCTTAGGGGCGGGCCGACCCTGGACTGCATGTGGGCATGTATCTTCCTGTCTATGCCCTTGAAGGCAAGGCCGAAGGCTATTGCGAACAATCCAAGGGCAAAGGTCCCCAGGATAAGCTTGGCAAAGAACAGCATTATCTCAACGGCTTCCATTTAACCCAACCTCCTCTGAACATCTTTGGTCTTACGCCAGCTTTCCTTCCTCATTTGCTGAAGGGTCATTGTCCTTTCCTTATCCGTGTTAACGTCCACCAGGGTCATTCTGTCCGCACAGCTCAGGCAGGGGTCGATGGATGCCAGAATGGGGGGTAGGTCCGCTATCTGGTAACCTCGAAGCATGGGCGGATAGGTCGCGTAATTGTTGTAGGTAGGGGCTTTAACCTTCCAGACCTCCGGAGTCTCCTGCTTGTTGAGTCTCATATAATGGTAGACCTCGCCTCTGGGGGCTTCGTGGAATCCCACTCCCTCGCCCTGTGCGTTCTTCAGCTGGTTGAGCACCACAACAAGGTTCTCCTGATAGGTGATGGGGCCCTTTACCTCCTCCAAGAGGTCGCAGCACATATCGATTATCTCGACGCTCTGGGCCACTTCGAATATCCTTACAGCGGTCCGGTCGTAGACGTCACCCTTACAATCCTCGTGGGTATATTCCTGAGGAACTATCGCCCTTACGTCCAGGTCGCCGAAAACAGAATACGGTCTGTCCTGACGCACGTCCTTGGGCACGTCGGAGCCCCTGGCCGTTGGGCCAACCGCCACGTTCTTTTCCGCCTCTTCCTTGGTGAGCACGCCGATGTCCCTTAATCTCATTCTTACCGTCTTATCCTTAAGGAAAGTGGCTACAAGGGTGTCGAACACGTCCCGATAGTACTTGATCGATTTTCTTAATCTCTTGATATGTTCATCCTTGATGTCCCTTCTCACGCCGCCTATTGTGAACATGGCGTAGTTCACCCTGTTGCCGGTGATCATCTCCAGGACGTCCATTACGTCCTCCCTGATCTTCCAACTCCAGTGCAGAAGGGTGTCGAAGCCTATCTCGTGAGCTGCGACTCCTGCCCACAGGATGTGGGAATGAATACGCTCCAGCTCCCCGATTATCGCCCTAATTATCTCCGCTCTCTCCGGGGGGACGATATTTGCCGCATGTTCCACGCTCTGGACATATGCATACGGATGGGACGTGGAGCATATGCCGCATACCCTTTCTGAAATATAGATGGCCTGGATGGGGTTCCTGGTGTGTGTCACGATGTATTCGAGGCCCCTGTGGCTGTATCCCACGTCCAGGTCCACGTCCACAACGCGCTCGCCGTCGAGCTTGAATATGAAGGAGTTCAGTTCCTTAAGGGCAGGGTGTATGGGGCCAATGGGAACGGTGTACACGTTATCGTTGGCCGCGTTGTCATCGGGGATATTATTGCTAGCCATTACAATCCCTCCTTGGTGGTGTCCTTAACAAGACCGTCTTCCACTTCCGGATCATTGTCATTGCGCCAGGGGAAGAATCCCGGCGGCAGTTCAGGCGAGGTAAAACATCTTCTGGGGTCGGGGATGTTCCTTACCACCACGCCGAGCATTTCCTGCTTTTCCCTTTCGGTTATCAAAGCCCCGGGGAACACGTCGGTTATTGTATCGATCACCGGGTCTTTTTTGGGTAGATTGACCTTGACGTGAACACCGATCTCCCTGTCCCTTATGCCGTAGAAAAGGGAGAAATGGTATATGATCTGGATATCATCCCCCAGATCGCTGCCCGAGGCCACTGCGAGATGCAGAGGCTGTATCCTGTTCATCTCTGCCACCAGGGCGTGGAATTTATCCCTCTCTATCCTGAGCCATATCTCGCTGTATTTCTTCTTGCCCACCACACCCATCTCGAAGTCCTTGATCTCGCTTTCCGTGATATAGTCCCCGAAAAGACTTTTTAGGCGCTGGAGAAGCTCATCGGCCCCCAGGGCCCGAACTTCCCTGCCTTCCCAGGTATAGGTCTTTGTCTCATCCCTCAGCTTTGCCGGGCCTATTCCTATTCTTTTCCTGGATTTCATGACTTCACCCCCCTTAGTTCCTCCAGTTTGAGCCACGCCTTCACCACACCCCATACGATCGCTTCGGGTCTTGGCGGGCACCCGGGGACATAGACTTTTATAGCGTCATCCGGCAGCAGTGCGTCCACCGGTCCCGTGGTGTGATAGGACGGAGTGAAAGCCCCGCCTGTTATTCCGCAGTGGCCCACTATCAGTGCGGCCTTGGGGTCCGGGGTCTGGGACCATATCCTGGTGGCCATTTCAGCAACTTTTCTGGTACCGTTGCCTGTGAATAATATTACGTCAGCGTGCCTTGGGGTGCCTACCAATTTTATGCCGAACCTTTCGGCGTCATATCTTGGCGTGAGCGCCGCTACGATCTCGATATCGCATCCGTTGCAGGAACCTGTGCAGCAGTGAAATACCCATATTGCTTTCTCCAGGCTCTCTATTGCCTTTCCGATGTCAACCTCGACAGCCATTTAGATACCCCCTGTGATCAGTATTACCACGGCTATTACCGCGGCTGTGAGCACGAACCATGACATGTAGTCGTTTATTATGCCGCTGTGCTCTTCCATAGCGCCCTCATAGTAACCCTGCATCGCCTCCGTCAGTCCCCAGTAGAGGCTGCCTCCCGGCATGTGACTCTCTCTCTTGCTTGCTTCAGGCCATCCACATATGAACGGCTTTGTCTGCTCGGTCCCCTTGTGGTACGTGGAGTTCCCGCGCCGGTATATAAGCCATGCTATGAGTAGGGAGAACAGTATAACGAACACCAGTACAATGGCGTTCCATTGCCCGGATCCCGTTTCCAGCATCAAATTCTCAAAATCCGGTGGATTGAGGTTTATTGCCATTTTATGCACCTCCCAAGTGTAAGATACGATCAATGTATCCCTCGCTGTCCATGAGAGCATTTGCAGCGGGCTGTACCACTGTGTTCAGGAAATACTCGGGGATAAGACCGATAATAATTATGGTTATGGCTATCAGGGTCATGGCTACGAGCATCGGCATTGGCACCTCCCGTACTTTTGCGTTCTCCGGCATTGCCGGGCCCAGGAATACAGCGTGGAATATCTTGACGAATATGGCTAGCATGAGTATGCTTGACAGCAGGGCGATTATGGCCAGCACGGGATTGAATGCGTAAACGGTCTCGTATATCAACAGCTTGGACGCAAATCCGTTCATTGGCGGCAGGCCCGAAACGGCAGCGAGCCCGATAATGAAGAGGATGGTTGTCACCTTCATCTTTCGTCCCAGACCACCAAGAGCATTGAGGTTCCTGGTGCCCCTGGCGTAGAATATCGCCCCTGCCACAAGGAACAGCAGGCTGATGTCCAAAGCGTCGTTGAGTAGGTGGAACAGCCCGGCCTTTACCGCAGTCAACCCCATCTCGGTGGAGGAATGGGCAAGCCCGATCCCCAGGGCGAGCATTATGTAGCCAACCTCCGCCACCGCAGCATAGGCAATGAGCCTTTTTATATCCTTTTGGGGCAGGGCCATGGTCACGCCGACGAATATTGATATCACTCCGAGGATAGCTATTATATATCCGATGACGTACATGTTTATCATAGCCCCGTATATGGTAAACACGGTGCGCAGCATTGCATATAAACTACCCTGTGCCGCTGCGATGAGCATGATTGTCACCGGGGCGGGTGCCGCCGTATATGCGTCGGGCTTCCACATGTGCATGGGCGCGGAACCGGCCTTCATTGCGAACACAGATATCAGCAGACCCAGGGCTACCTTGTCCTTGAGGTTGAATGTCGTTTCCGGCATGCGGTGGGCTATGGCCGCCATGTTCAGTGCCCCGTACTCTATGTAGAATATACCAATGCAGAAGAGCAGGAACAGACCTCCAACAGTGCTGATTACCATGTACTTGAAGGCAGCCTCGGCACTTTCAGCCAGCTCGGTCCTGAATACAATCAGGCCGCAGCTAGCTATGGAAAGTATCTCGAAGAATACGAATAGATTGAACATATCACCGGTGAACATGAGACCCAACATACCCGCCAGCATCAGCAGGGTGAGGGTGGCGTATTTTCCCAGTCCCTCGTATTTCTTCATAAAGGCGGCGGAATACAGCGTGGCAAGGAACACCAGTGTGCTGCCGATAAGCCCCATCAGAGCGCTCAGCGCGTCGATCTCGAATATTATCCTAATGGGCATCAGCATGCCCCCCGGTTGGGTCAGGGAGGACGGGTCACCGCGGGCGCCGAACACGTATATTGCTATTCCCTCATTGAAAACTATGATCGCCAACCACAATACCAAGATCTCCACAACGGCTGTGATCAACACGGGTAGGTAGAGCGCCACTTTCTTGCTCTTTTTACCTATCAAAGGCATAAGAAATGCAAAAAACAGGGGTAGGGCGATGATCAGGGCTGGCAAATGGAGCTGAAGGAAATCCAATGGGTTCATTTTTTCAACCTCCTTACCTTCCTGGCGTCTATGCTGCCGTAATGCCTGTATATCAACATGACGAAAGAGAGCAGCAGGGCGGTGGTTGCCAGGCCTATGACGATCGACGTCAGTGTCAATGCCTGTGGCGTTGCCATTACCATCTCGCCCTCCGGTGCGGAGGTGTAAATGGGCGCTATGCCGCCTGTGACGTAACCTCCGGTGATCAAAAAGAGGTTCACCCCGCTCTCTATCAAGGTTATGCCGATGATAATCTTGATCAGGTTGTGCTTGAACATTACGGCGTAAAGTCCGATGGCAATGAAAACCACCACCATAATGAACGGTATGTTGCCCAGCACGATGAGGTCTTCTATCATTCCGAGTCACCCCCTTTGTCCATCCTCTCCATGTAGAATCCGGTCGCCATGAAAAGCACGATGAGGCTCAGACCGCCCACCACCTCCAGTCCCACTGCAAGGGATAGGAGAGGGAGGGTTCCTCCTGTGTTCAGGTATCCCGGGTTCGCACCCTTGGACACTGACTGGGAGAAAAGTATCCATTTCTCGTTACCTTG
>CAZUZU010000013.1:13666-15794 GCA_964624865.1 uncultured archaeon | reverse complement strand
TTCTTGGTATGCTTCTGCAGCTCCAGAACGCCGTAAGCTATTACCAGAAGGGCTATTCCGCTGGCGATCACCGCTCCACCCTGGAAACCTCCTCCGGGTGTCAGGTGGCCGTGGAGGACCACGTAGAAGCCGAACACCATGGTGAAGGGGTATACCATGTTGGTAAACACCCTGACGATCTTTGTCATTGAGGAAAGTATCATTGTATCATCCTCCTGAACACCACTAATACCCCCGATACCGCCGAGAACAGGACTGTTGCTTCCCCAAGGGTATCGAATCCCCTGTAATCGAACACAACAGTGGTCACTATATTATTGGTGGCAGTCTCGTTCTGCCCGTTCTCGATGAAGTAGGAGTCCATTTCGTCGTACTCCGGCTCCCCGAACATCCTCAAGTATGCGGTGGCAGAGAACATCACTGCTATCAGTACCAATAAGCCAACGAACGCTACTGTCTTATTCATTCCAATCCTCCTCCTTTCTGGTGGTTTCCTTGATTGCGAATATGTATATCGCAGTGGTCAGACCGGCACCGATGGCCGCCTCTGCTATGGCAACGTCGGGTGCCTGCAGCAGGTAGAACTCCAGTGACAGCAGCAGCGAGAACATGGCCAAAGCAACGACCGCTGTCAACAGGTCTCTGGAATGTACCGCATATATGGCGCCCACTGTCATTGCAATGAAAAGTATGATCTGGGCAATAGCGAACAAGGCCGGACCCATCATTCTTTCACCTCCCCTTCTTCACCCCACGCCTCTTCCACGCCCTCTTTCTCCTCCCCATCCTCTTTTGCTTCGGGCTCTTCCTCCGTCTTATCTGCATTATCTTCTCCCCCTTCCTCGGTTTCTTCCTCCACCTTTTCCTCGCTTTCCTCTATTTCCTCCGGCACTTCCTCCTCTGAAGCGGTTGGCCCTCTTCTTTTTTCTTCTTCGTCCTCTTTGAGCTGGTCTATGACCGCTTGGGCCGGTTCAACCCCTGATTTATGAGCGGCCCTGGCAATGGCATGTGCCCCCGTGGGGTTGGTGAATAAGAGGGCCAGGAGTGCGAACAGGGCGTGGACCCCCATGTTACCCATTCCCATGTTTCCGTAAAACCACTGTCCGAAGGCGTAGCCTGCAACGGCCAGGGTTAGAAATATCGTGCCAAAGGTGGTGCATTTTGTTGCCGCGTGCAGCCTGGTGTAAACGTCAGGGAATCTTATCAGGCCGAAAACGCCCAGAAAATTGAATATAAGCCCGATTACAACGAATATTAGGATCAGCCACTCTATCATTGGCCCACCTCCGTCTTTTCCATGTATTTGGCGATATAAAGGGTGGTAATGAAGCTGAGAAGTGCATACACGATGGCTATATCCACGTAGAATATCTGCTGGAAGGCCACGCCGAACGTCACCATGGCCGCCACGACTATGGTGTTGATGGTGTCCAAAGCAACCACCCTGTCCGGTACCGTGGACCCCAGCAGGAGCCTTATCGTGGCTACAAGTATACAGAGTCCAAGCAACAGCCCGGCAAGCATGAACAGATAGGGAAGTTCCGTAGCAAGGTTCATTCTGCAATCCCCCTGATCTTCTTTGAGAACGAGCCGGAAACATGCTCCGGATCGCATTTTCCCTCCTTCTTGATCTGTTCAACGGCGCTCTCACTTACATTGATCCAGTGTATGTACAATTGATTGCTTTCCTCGTCTATGTCTACGCTCAATGTACCTGGTGTGAGAGTTATCGAGTTTGCCAGAATGGCTGCGGAAAGGTCTGATTTGTAATTGGGATCTATCTTCACGATCCCGGGCCTGATCTTCCCTGTAATAACCCTGTAGGCCACATCCAGGTTTGCCTTTGCCATTCCTCCGAAAAGCACAAATAGGAAGACAAAGGCTTTGATCCAGCGTACTGGGTTTGCCATGCTTGGCCTCTTTTTGATCTTTGGTGTGGTGGACCCGACGAACAGACCTACTAGGATACCGCAGACCAGTCCTGCAATAATCTCTTCGAAGGCCCATATGTTGTTCGGGTCGGTACCGATAGCAAGAACTAGATATACAATCAACGTCCCTATCACGGCGGGTATGGACACCTTCATGGGTAAGCCTCCCTATGTGCCTGTATCTCATAGTTATATAA
>CAZUZU010000013.1:0-13656 GCA_964624865.1 uncultured archaeon | reverse complement strand
ATTATCTAGCCTACATAATACATAAGTCCACGTGTGTCCATAAATACACAATTCTGTACATATGCCCATGTACACATGTGCTCTCCTAGACGATCTCCCTCTTGCGCCACCAATAGATTCCTATTCCCGCGATCACCAAGATAACCACAAGAAAACCGATGAGATTCCAGTTGATCTCCTGCTCCTCCTTCTTTGGTTCGGCTCCAATGAACCATTCCTCCGCCAGGTTGTTATTTGATTGTATCTTGTCGTTCCCTTCGATCTCGAGCACTACCTCTATGGTGTGGTAGTCGCCGTCCAGATTCTTATCCGATGCATTGATCTCGAATCGAACGCTGGTCTCCTCGGTCTCGTTCATGCCCTCTATGGTTTTATTGGCCATCTTTTCGTTGTCTATGAAGAGCAGCACCTTTATCGGACCCGAGTGGGCGACGTGGTCGCATTTGATTATCGGAACAACGGTGAAGATATCCCCGTCCTTTAGGTTCGTGTTTTGCCTGGCAATGGTCGTCACCCTGACGTCAGGGACGTCTATCCTTGCCTTTAGACCCACGTTCTTGGTACTTTCAGGTCCCCTGATGTTCAGGACTGGATTGACCACTTTGTTTTCAACTGATGTGCCGTTCGGTGCCATCAACTCTATGACCACGGTAGCGTTCTCGTAGGGACCTATGGTGTGGCCGTATCCGTCCAATCGGACGTTATTGTTGGATACTGATGCGGAATGGTTCCAATCATCGGGCAAATTCTGAAGGGTTAGGTTGTATTCGGATTCCGTGTTCCCTCCATTCTGGAGGAATATCTCGTAGCTTACCCCGTGGTCAAGTTGCACTCCCCTGTCGATTAATCCAATGGGCTCTATTGTAAAATCGACGATCTTTACCGTTCTTATAGTGAATTCGATGGAGTCCTTTGCGGAGCTTCCCCCGTCTGCCGATTCGGCCTGTATGACCAGGGCGCTCTCGGGTCTTATCTTGCTCGGCACTTCCAGGGTAACGTTTACCTCGGCCGTATCAAGAACACCGACGTCATAGTCTTCCTTCTCGAATTCGACCTTCCATTCGTAATCCTGGATGCTGTCCGGCTTTTCCAAAGTCGACATCTTGACGGTATCCTCGGTATTGCCCAGGTTCTTGATGATGATGCTGAATTCCAAGGTCTCGTCCGAATTCACCGAGAATTCCGGCGGTTGATCGTAGATTATCTCAACGTCGTACACCTTATCGCGACCCAGCTGCAGTACAACGCCCTGGTTTGACTGGTTGACGGTATGTGTTTTCTTATAGGAATAGGAGACGTCCATTCCCATCTCAACGGTTGAGAACTCGGTTTCCAGCGTATAATTGTTGTAAGGCAGCACCCCGCTGACCGTTCCGTCCTCGTAACGGAGCCCCATAACCTTATCCGGCCCCATGGATATGTCTAGCGTTCCGTGGACATTGGAAGAATGGACCTTGTCCTCGAAATCCCTGTAGGTAACGATGAACATGGTCTTCGAAGCCGGCTTTATCTCAATCGTTTTATCCAGGTCTTTCCCGATCGGGATGTCTATTATCTCCAGGATGCCGTAATATTTTGTGTTGACCTGATATGTGGCGTAAATTACGTATTTTCCGGGCTCTATGGCGTGAGAAAATCTGCCGCTTTCGGCAAAGAAGTCAACCGACTGGCCCGTTTCCAACTCGCCCCCGATCACCGGGCGAAGTGAAACCCTCATCTTGGTTGGAACCCCTTCCACCTCCTCTCCTTTGATCAGTTTGCCCTTGAATGTTACCAGATCACCGTTCATGGTAATGTCGAAGCTCTCCCTGGACCTTGAAAGGTCGAAGCTTCCAGGTGACTTGGGGTTAGATAGATAGCCGTACTTGGAAATGGATATGTTGTAGACACCTGTTCTCATCAAAATCGAGTAGGCGCCCGTTTCGTTGGTCCTTGCATGGTAGGTCAAGGTCGGGTCCCTGACGGAGGTGAAGGTAAGATCTACTTCCTCCACCCCTTCCTCCTTGAACTCCACTTTGCCCGTGACCTTGCGCCATTTGTTGACTATGATGTCCCGTACCAGTGTGCCCTGCCCTTCCTCTATCGAAATATGGGAGGAATTGGGAGATATGTCATAGAGGTACTTCCCGTCCTCCGAGGTGAAGTTAAGTGTAATATCATATTCGCTGGGAGGTAGGTAGGTGTCGAAATTCCATCCGTCGAATTCCATGATATGAACGGCCCCGTCCTCACGTTCGAGGGTAATGTTCCCCCCGGGTCCGTGATAGGTCAGTTTTGCCCCCTTTTCATAATAGTCTATTCCTCCCCTGAAATGTCTTGCTTTATGCAGCTCCAGGTCTTCTTCCACCTTCGAGTTGACATCCTCTTTCCACAGGGACGCGTAGAACATTCCGTCTTCCTTGTTTATCAGGGAAGCATAAATGCTGTATTCCCCCGGTGGAGAGGTAAAGGTAATGTTCCGCCCGTCCAATTCAATATGGGGCCTGATTGTCTTCCATCCCGCCATTTCTAAAAGGAGTGTGTTTCCCTCCCCCTCGGTTGTGTTCCCTTCCTCGCTTTCTTCCTCCCCCTCGTTATTTATTATGGTAAGGTTTTTCAGCGCGTCCGCAATCCCCTGTCCCCCCGCCAATTCGAATTTCATTGGTATGGATACCTCGGTCACCAATTCCCCCTCCATCCCTTCCTCGCCGAACGGGATGTCTATTTTCTTGCTGGCATGGTATGAATAAGCGTTTCCCGTGGCATTATGGTCAAGATTGATGAGGTAGGTGCCGGGTATCAAATCCGCCTTGGCTGTCCCGTCCTTTACCGAGACCTCGATCTTTTCCCGACCCATACCAGTGGGTAGGAAAATGACCTTCAGGCCATCTTCCCCTTCCTCTCCCTCGTTACCAACTCCGTCGTTGTTCCAGTCGTTCCACACCCTTATGCTGGCGGTCACGGGGACGGGCTCCAAAGAGACGTTCAACACCTTGTCTCCCTGTTCATCTAGTGTTATTTCAATTTCATCGGAGACATACCTGTCAGCGTATCCGTCATAAGCCATCACATTGTAGGTGTCCAGGGGAAGGTACAAGCCGTAGCTTCCTTCCCGGTCGGAGTCTACCAATACCGAGCCTTTGTCCGAACTGAACAAAACCGTGATGTGGCCCACGCCCTCGTTTACTGTATCGTTCCCTGACAATACCGCTGTCGTGTATCTTCCGTTGCCGTCCTTGTCCCAGTAGGTTCTGCCGGAGACCCGCGTATAGTTGCGGATCACGAAATCGACCTCTTTGTTACCATCCACCAGTATGGTGTCAAGTTCAATACCCATGCCAGGCCCCATCTCGGGAGGATATACGTAGATGTGGTATTCACCCTGGGCAAGATTGCATATATATTTTCCTTCCTTGTTTATGGGAACATCGGTCCAGGCCGCCTTTCTGGAACCGGGTTGATTGTCCAGCACCGATACCGGGGTGAACCTCACGTTCATGCCGATAAGGCTTTGTCCCCTTTCATCGTAAACAGTGCCATTGACCCGGCCCGCTCTTTCTATCTGGAGATTCCTGCTCTGGTCAAGCAAGTTCCTTACCTCGCTCTCGGTAAAGGCACTGGTCTCTTCGTAAGCGTCCTTGTAGCTCTTGTTCACGTTGAAGCCCAACAGCTCCCTGACGTCCAGTGCCTCCATGGATACGTACTTTTCGTCCTCGCTGTCCCAGTAGGTATTGACCTCGTATGAATAGAACCTGTTCTCATCATAGCTGCCAATGGGCACCTTAAGGGAATATTCTCCGGTTTCATTGGAGAACGTAATATATGAGTTGTTGGTCTCCCTGCACAGATAGGAGACCCTGCCGTTTACCCTTCTTTCAAAGTCTCCGGAGTAGGTCTTGCTCTTGTCTATGTCGGACCACACCTTCCCCCTTAGGTTTAAGGCTGGGACCAGGGTAACGTTCGTGTCATAGTCCTCTCCCTCTTCTATTTTCTTTTCTATTTTCTTATTAAGATACCTTGTCTCGTTTATCTCGATCACGTATTTCCCGGTAACGATCTTGTCGAACCTCGCCGTTCCGTTGTCGTCGGAGACGTTGGAGTATTTGATACCACCCGTGGTATCCCGGAAATCCACTTTGATCCCGGATATGTTCCTGTCGGCGGGAGATTTGATGTGCACGGCAAGGGTTGCCCCGTCGATAGCTATGTCCTCGTCTTCCATGTCCTTTCCTGGTTCGATGGTTACGGCGCCTCCCGTGGATTCCACCAGATGTCCCTTGACGTAGCTTTGCAGGCTGTACTGCCCGGCCACTATGTCATCCATGCTGTAGGATCCGTTCTCGTCCGAGGTGGATACGTAGGTGAGGTTTTCGCTGTAGTCCTGGTTAATCAGTTTGATCTCCGCTCCCGGTACCAGATACTCCCCTTCATTGTACTCTCCGTCACCGTTGTCGTCCCAGTATATCCTGCCGGATAGCTTGGAGGAATCGACCTCGATGTCCCTATCTATTCTCCACTTAGTTCCTTCCTTTCTCATTGCCTGTTCGTCGGTGATCTCTATCTGGGTGGCGTTCAGCCTTGTCTTTTCCACCATCTGCAGCTTTTGATATATGCCCGTTTCGCCGGATTCGTATCCCCCCTTGGACACGAATATGTTGGACTGACCAAAGGGCAGGATCAAACTATATCTTCCTTCCTTGTCCGTTATTACCGAGTCGTGAGGGATACCGTACTCGTCGTTCACAGTGACCCTTGCTCCTCCTACGGGCCTCCCGTTATCAGTGATAACTTGGCCCTCCATCACCGCGCCGTGATAGTATTTGAGCATGCTTACTCCCGATCTCAGTCCCGAGGTTATGACACCGCCTTCCTTGTTCTTCTTGTCCATGGCCTCCTCGTAGCCCAAGGGAACCCATTCGTCGCCGTACTCTTCCTTGTAGTAATCTGACCCCTCGGAAAGCTCGCTTTCGTTGTGGGGGTTCCAGTACGTTGTCTTATAGACGAGCCGGTAATGCTTCAGCCCCCTTCCCTGCATGGGCGGCAGAGTGTCCACGGTCGTTTGGGGGTTGTTGTCGTCCAGGCCGGGGATTCCCTGTTCGTAGTGACCCTCGTCGTCGAACATGCCGATGTCCCCTCCCCCGTAGCCGATATAACACTTGTAGAGCATGGTGTTGAAGAACTCCTTCTTATACCTTAGTTCATAACCGGTTATTCTAAAAAACCCCTCGTATCTTTCCGAGTAGTCTTTTACCTCTTCTTCTGTTAAGGGGTGGCCAACCGGTTGCCATTCCGGGTTGTCCGTGGTTCCGTAATTGATCTCGGCATGGGCCAGATATTCAAGATAGTAGCCCACGTCCCTGTCAGCCAGTTTTACCGGGGCGTAGAAGATACCTGTGTTCTGGGCGCTGAAGGGGAAAAGGCGGTAGTCAACCGCAAAGTATCTTATTTTTTTTCCTGTCTCCTCCTCTATGCCCTGATAGATATTAACCAGGTCCTCCAGATCGAACCTTGAGATGAAGAAGTGTCTTGCCGCCGCATATTTGGCGTTCTTGATCTTGAGGTCCTTGTATTTCCCGTATTTCTCCGGGCTGTCATCGACCTCCTTTATCAGGTCCTTCTGCTCGTCCTCACCTGCGCTTTCTATTGAAAATATATCAACAAGTTCGTCGTATTCTTCTTGGGTAAGATATCCGTCCAAGAGTAAATTCTCAATGTCCTCCTCTCGATATTTGTTCTCTATGGTCCGAATGATGAACAAAGTGATGCTTTCGCTCTCGTTCTGCGAAAGGAGATATGAACCGGCGAGCTGGTATCCCCACTGGAAGTTGTCTGCGACAGTGGGATGCTCGCTCATGTAGACACACCAGAACCCGTAATCCCACCAGGATATGAAGGCTGGTTTGTCTTCCGGCGCTTCATCTGTGTCCTGCCGGGAGAGCCAGTCGAAACAATCCACCCAGTAGTCAGAGGGCAGGCTGCTGCCGTAGGTGCCCAGAAGCTTTCCTTCCGGGTCAAGTTCCTCTTTCTGCGCGTAAGGGATGCCTGCGTCAACAGCGAACCAGACATTGGGCAGGATCAGGAAGAAGGCGAGGAAGAGAGCGCCCAGGAGGTTGCGGAGCTTCTGGTCCTTTCGGTTGAGGACCCTGTATTCGTAAGCGAATATTCCCACGTAAGCAAGCGCCACCGCTGCAAATCCGCCGCTCAGAATATACAGGAAGATATCGTAATCTCCCAGATCCATTATCGCATAGGTCCAGCCGAACAACACCACCACCAGGATGGCTCCCCCAATGTACAAGAAGCGCCAGTTGGGATCAAGTTTCTCTATGATGAAGTAGATCATCCAGGCGCTCAATATGGCGAATATGGGGGTTGCGTCGAACATGAAGCGCACCGTGCTCAATGCCATGTAGAGCATTATTACGCTCCATATAAGCAGGAATATGGCGTGGGTCTTGAGGTCCTTGGAGAACCGGTAGGCCAGAAAGCCGAAACCGATCAACCCCATAAAATAATTTAACACCCCGAACGAAAAGCTCAACCTCGAGAAATCACCGGGCTGGGCCTCCGCAATGGTGGAGACCAGTTTTGATTTCACGAAGTAGCCCATGCCGGTAGATAGTGTATACCACAGGTCGGGAAATACAAGGTAAAGTACACCCATTCCAATCGCTATGATGCCGAAGAAGGATGGTATTACTATAAGCCACGGTCTGTCCCTGGTGGGAACGAAGACCACAGCGAATATGGCCATGGCTAAGAAGAACACTATGGGTCCGTCCAGGTAGGATATTCTGGTCGTCGTATAGTAGTAAGGTATTATTAATATAAAGGATAGGAATATTGTTATGAACGTTAACAAGGTCACCGTGGTTGAATCTATCTTGCGGATTTTATTTACGATGAGCTCGAATATAAGGTATATGAAAATTATGGTGTATACATAGGAAACTCCTTTCCAGGCTAGGGCCACCGCGGCAAGCGAGATGCCCGCCATAATCGAATACCCAATGGCTATCCGGTTCTCCGACCTGAACCTTTCCGCCCCAACAATCACGTCCTTTACATTGCTCCATTTCCTGACCCAGTACTCCGATTTGGAATGTTTCAGGGCCATGAGAAAGAAGAAGAAGGTGGTCAGGATGAAGAACTGGGTGAAGGAGTCGTGATCCGTGAAACCCAAGGATATACGCTCTATGTGGGCGGGTGCCAGGGCTACGAAGAGAGACGCAAGAAGTCCGACCTTCCGGTTGAACATTGCCACCGATATCAGGTAGACCGGTATCACGCACATGGCCGACCAGAATATGGGATACATGGGATAGGCGTACCAAGTGGCCTCCGTTACACCGCCAAAGACGGGGGAGAATAGATATCCGGTAAGTGCGGCCCCCCACTCGAACAAGGGTGGATTGCAGTTCCCTCCTCCGAGGGGGTAGTTCAGCATGGGATCGGAAAGAAGGGTATGGTGGGTGGTGGTGATGTGATCAACGGCTCTCTTATGGTAATATGGGTCGTTTCCTGCTACATTGGGCGGATAATCGGTGTAAATGGCGTCGTATGCAAAATACGATCTCACCAGTAGGGCAACGACGAATATCCCGATCAACATGAGACCGAACCTATAGTTCCTTCTCAGCCAGGTTTTACCGGAATCCTCATCCCTCCCTTTTCCTTTTTCCTTCCTTGCCTTGAATATTCTTGCCATGCCGATTCACCAGTTCCGATAGGAGAATACCTTTAATTTTATCCCGCTATTTTAATCTTTTTATCATTTCTTGCAACAACGATACCAGATATATATAATTATCGAGCGAATCCTCTTGTATATTGGCTCAAGTATCTACACCAAGAAGGCTCCGTAGGCCCTGTAGGTATAATACACGTCCGCTTTGCTGGACACCTCGAACGGGGAGTGCATGGACATGATGGCGGGGCCGGAATCTATTACCTCCATATCGTGCTCTGCAAGGAACTTTGCCACTGTTCCTCCCCCCCCTTCGTCCACCTTGCCCAGCTCTCCGGTCTGCCATGGAATGTTCTTTTTGGTCAGCATTTGGATTATCTCTGCAACGAACTCCGCGTTGGCATCGCTGCTACCCGCTTTGCCCCGCCTACCAGTGAACTTGGTAAGGCATATACCCTTGCCCAAGTAGGCTGCGTTCTGTTTCTCGTGGACATCCTTGAAGATGGGATTTACCGCTCCGTTCACATCCGCACTGAGGGCCTTTGTGTTTCTCAGACATCTGCGCAGATGCTGGTAATTGTACTTCCCCTTGAGCTCTCTGATCAGCAGCTCTCCTATGGCGTATTCCGTAAACCTGGACCGAGCGCCGGTGTTTCCTTCGCTTCCTATCTCCTCCTTGTCGAAAAGTAGGACCAAGGCTGTTCTCTCCGGAACGCCTTTGAGGTCCATTATTGCCCTGGTTGCCGTATACGAGCATATCCTGTCGTCCTGTCCGTATCCTCCGATCATGCTCCTGTCGAACCCCACCTCCCGAACCCTTTCCGCTGGAACAGCTTCCAGTTCGGCGGAGATGAAATCCACCTCCTTTATGCCGTATCTCTTGTTCAATACCTTCAATATGTTCGTTTTTACCCTTTTCTTTATCTTCTCGCCCTCCACAGGGATACTACCTACCATTATGAGGAGTTCCTCTCCTTTTATGGCCTGGGCGACCTTCCTGCTCTTCTGCTTTTCCCCGTACAAGTGGATCAAAAGATCGGGGATGGTGAAAACGGGGTCCTCGGGTTCTTCGCCTATGTTGATCTCGACCCTCTTTCCATTGGAAAGAATGGCTATGCCGTGTAAGGCCAGGGGTCTGGAGACCCACTGGTATTTCTTAATACCCCCGTAGTAATGCGTTCTCAGCATGGCCAATTTGGTGTCCCCGTCCTCGAACAGCGGTCTCTGTTTCAGGTCCAGGCGGGGCGAATCTATATGGGCTCCCACTATCTTCAACCCTTCCGTTAGGCCCTTTTTTCCAATGACCATCAGGGCAAGGCCTTTGTTCCTGTTCTGGATGTAGTAGCGGCCGCCCTTCTTTATCTTATCAGTTTTTTCAAGATCTTTCCACCCACCATTCTCATCCAGCATCTCAAGGATGTGTTCAACGCATTCTCTTTCAGTTTTTGCGGAATCAAGGAAATCCATGTAGTCCTGTGCAAAGTTCATGATATTTCCGAACTTTTTCTTGCTCTTGATCACTTCGTTCCAGATAAATTCCTTTTTTAACGCAAGCTCGCTGTCCTTTGATCCGTTCTTCTTAGCCATGGGAAATCCTCCCTTTGGCCCAAGACAAAGAAGACTAGATATAAATTCTTTTGCCATGCATCTCATCTATTGATGGTAAGGCTAAGCCTAAACCTAACGCGATAAATATATTAACTTTCATTGGATATACCCGTGCATGGAGCATCCGTTGGAAGATATCAAGGGGATCAAGGGCAAAGCCCTTTCCGGTAAAAAGATCGTACTTGGGATATGCGGATCCATTGCCGCGGTGGAAACGGTAAAGCTTGCCAGGGGGCTCGCCAGGTACGGTGCAGAGGTTTATCCGGTGATGTCCTCTTCGGCCTTGGACATTATATCTCCCCATGCGTTGGAGTTCGCTACCGGCCGCAGACCGATATGCGAGCTCACCGGTAAAATCGAGCATGTTGCCTTGTGCGGGGAAAGGGAAGAACGGGCGGACCTTCTCCTAATTGCCCCGGCCACTTCCAATACCATTGGAAAGATAGCTTGCGGAATAGACGATACGCCGGTAACTACCATGGCGACCACCGCCTTGGGAAGCGGGATCCCGGTGCTCATAGCACCTGCCATGCATCAATCCATGTACAAACATCCCAAGGTGTCGGAGAACGTTGACTACCTCAGGGGTATTGGTGTTAAGTTCCTCGGCCCCGATATCCAAGAGAAAAAGGCAAAGATGCTGACCACGGAATCCATTGTATACCGGGTGATGAACGCGCTCCGGGCCAACGGGAGGAGTGCTCTTGTAATAGCCGGGCCCACCACGGAGTTCGTGGACGATATGAGGGCCGTTACTAACCGCAGCACGGGCCGTACCGGAATAGAGCTGGCCAAGGCGTTGTTCAGGTACGGGTTCGAGACCGAGCTGTGGCTCAATGCCGGTATAGAACCGCCCGCCTACTTGAAAAAAGAATCTTTCACCGATGTTCAATCGTTGATAGACTTGGTGGGGTCCGGGGACCTTGATTATGACATCATAGTTAACTCCGCAGCCATATCGGATTATACGCCCAAACGGTCCGAGGGAAAGATCCCTTCAGGAAAGGAGAAACTGGTCCTTGAGATGAAGCCCACTCCAAAGGTCCTGGATTTAATATCTAAAAAGATCGGGAGAAATAAAGGGACTGTCCTCGTGGCCTTTAAGGCCTGCTCGGGTATATCTCACGAGGCCCTTTTGGACAAGGCCGTGGCCCTAATGGAAAGGAGTGGGGCGGATATGGTGGTGGCCAATCTTTTAGACCGGGTGGGGGAAAGAGAGACCGAGGTCACCGTACTCACAAGAAAGGAAAAAATAGGGGTGGCCGGGACCAAGTTCCGGGTTGCCGAAGATATAGTATCAAATATAATTCTTCCGGCACTTGACGGTGACGAATAATTTTTCCGCTATCTTCTTTTGAGTAGACCTTTCAGAACTTACATCCCGGGGCGCTGAGGCCTTGTCACTAATATTTTACAGCGATGTTCCCTGAGATCATGATGGTTCCGGCGGTGCACTCTATCTGAACGGCGTAATCTCCGGTGATTTCAATGTCCTCGCCTTTGAAATAATAATCCAGCGTTACTTGGGGAAGCACCTCTGTTTCATTCTCTGCCAAGACCTCTCCGAGTGGATTGAGTATCTCCACCTTTACACCTGCGGCACCGGTGTCGACCACGCTTATTCCGGTGATGCTGATCGATATCGATGCGTTCACCGCCTCTTGTTGTACCGGGAACGTGGTGGTGGAGTTTTCCTTAACGCTCAGAATAATTCCTTCGTGGGCAAAGTCAGTGATTGATGCGGAATAATCCGTGGGAATGACGTGTATTGTTACGTTGGTTGTACCTTCCGCGTTCTGCAGGTCCATGACCTTCAGCACAACTTCATGGTCTCCCTTTGTTGTATAGTTCTGGGTGACGTTCACTTCATTTATGGTCACTGTTCCGAAAGTCCATTCGTAGTATACGATCTCGTCCCCTTCGTCAGGGTCGTAGGAACTGCTTGCGTCAAAGGTGATATTTTGTCCTACCCGGACCGTGTATTCTTCTCCTTCCTCCGCCTCCTGATTGTTTACCAGAATGATGGCCGTGGGCGCATGATTGAGGGTGGCGTTTCCGCCGTCGGGTCCTTCCTCGCCCTCTTCCAGACCGGGTATAAGCCCGGGGAGGTAAGTCCATGCTGCCCAAGCCCCCGCTACTACTACGATTATTAGTACAATGACGCCTAGGACTTTTCCTGTACTGCCCATGTTCGATCACTTCCGATTTACTATGTGATTGTGTATTGTTTACTGATATATTTTACTTTCCCTCCGGCTCTTTGCCAATGTCCTTCCCCGCCTTTTCCTTTGCCTCCTTTTCAAGGGTTACTATCTTTTCAGTGGTCTTAGCTACGGCGGCGGTCTCTTTCTCAATGCTGTCCAATTGGTCACGTATCTCGCTTGGCTTTGGGATCTCTCCCAGGATGTCCTTGCTGGTGCCTATCTTGGACTCCAGGTCCTCCAGATTGCTGGTGGTGTGCTCGGCGATCTTTCTTCCTGCCCCCACGTACTCCGCAACCCCTTCCAACATCCTTGTGATCTCAAGCGGGAATATTATCTTGGTGGCCTTTCCGTCCCCGATATCCTTCAATGCGTCCAGGGAAAGGAAGGTGAGTGATTTCTGGTCCAAGGTGGCGGAGCCCAATGATACGATCCTCAGTCTCTGCGCCTCCCCCTGTGCCTTCAGTATCCTCGCTCTTCGATCACCCTCGGCCTGGAGAACCTTGGATTGTCGCGAGCCTTCCGCCCTAAGTATCATGGACCTCTTCCTTCCCTCCGCCTCCAGGATCGCGGACCTCTTCTTCCCGTCCGCTCTTAGGATGGCTGCCCTCCTCTGCCTCTCGGATGCGGTCTGTTCTTCCATGGCAGCCTTTACGGGGCCCACGGGGTCCACCTCCCTGATCTCCACCATCTCCACCTTTACGCCCCACTGGTCGGTGGCCTCGTCAAGGATATCTCTCAGCTTGGCGTTTATCTTTTCCCTGTTGTACAGTATCTCGTCCAGCTCCATGTCGCCCAGAATGGACCTCAGGGTTGTCTGGGCAAGATATACCGTTGCCAAATGGTAGTCCTGGACCTCATATTGTGCCTTTACCGGGTCCACCACCCGGATGTATATCACCGCGTCCACATTGGTCGGCGAGTTGTCCTTGGTAATCACCTCCTGCCTGGGAACGTCAAGCGTCTGGGTCCTCATATCTATGCGATAAACGTCCGATATGAATGGTGTTACGAAGTTCCATCCGGGTTTCAATATCCTTTGATATTTGCCAAGTTTTTCCCATAAAGCCAGCTGATACTGCTTGATTATCTTCACTCCGGACATCAGGATGAACATGATAAGTATCGCTATGATTATCCCGATCGCCCAAAGACATATCTCCATCTCTCCTGCCATATTCTTTCACCTCTTATTTTTTAGTATCGTTATCTTCAGTTCTTTCCTCAACCACCACGTGGACACCTTCGGCCTTGGTAATAATGACTTCTTTTCCCTCCTCTATCTCCTCATCGGAGGTAGCGCTCCATATCTGGGTCCCTATCTTTACTTTACCCGAGAGCTCGTGGGGCATAACCTTTTTTGTGACGATGGAGCCCTTGCCTACCAAGGTGACCATTGTCGTGGTTGCATCCGATTGGCGACTGAACCGGGATTTTAACCGATTCATCCAGGATCCCGCGCTCATAGGGACTCATCCTCCATCTTTTCCACTACCACGTGAACTCCCTCCGCGTCGATTACCTTTACCTTTGCCCCTTCCTCTATCTCCATATCGGCCGTGGCGCTCCATATCTGGCTTTCTATCTTCACCTTTCCCTTGAGCTCGTCCGGGACCACCTTGCGGGTTACCTTGCCCTTTCGCCCGATCAGGTTCACCCTGGTGGTGGTGGCTTCCGACTGCCTTTCCGGGTGGGAGATGTATCTGTACATCCAGAAAACGCCGGCCGTGATGGAGACGCCGAGTATGATAAAGACTATGGGCCCCCAAATGGTTGCCATGATCCAAGGGAAATAGATCATTACGACCCCCAGGATGATTAGTATGGTGCCGGGAATCCCGATAAAGAAACCGGGCTCGCTGACCTCAACGATTATGAAGATCAATCCCATGATGAAGAATATTATTCCCAATATAAATGGCGATACTGTGAAAACGGTCTCGGAAAGGTCGCTCTCGTTCTGGGCCTTGACCAAAATCGGTATGGAAAAGGCAAAATCGCATCCTCTGAGGGGAAAACCTTCCAATCCCATAATGTCCACCAGCTAAGATTTTGATATCCATAACCTTGACCCAATATATAATTGTTTCTAATTATAATTAATGTTTATAGATATATACTTCAAATTGTAGAACCCAAAGACATGTGTCACCCCTTTGCATTGTAGGTGTTGCTACAACA
>CAZUZU010000012.1:20697-26479 GCA_964624865.1 uncultured archaeon | reverse complement strand
TATCGGTAATAACAATATTAGATAAGAGCATTTCCCGAAAATAATAAAAAGTCTCAGTTATACATCATTTACAAATATATGATACAATATTATAATACACTTTTGTATATAGATATTAGTAAAATGTAACTACGAAGGCTCAAGCAAATGTATTTTCTCGTTTTATTACTTGGAGTGGATGACCATGCGAAGATCTCCGAATCAGTGGCGGAGACGGAACAATGTAAGATGATAAATAATTAGTACATATATTCAAAACATATGAGCATATTGTTTAGTGTCTCCTATATATCAACGGATTATTGTAATCCGGTCAGACCGAAATGTTTATTTAATTCAGTATCATACCATCGGTATAACATGTCATAGGAACGGGGTGTAAGTAATGGTATGTAAATCCACAAAGGTGTTCGGAGCGATAGGAGCGTTGGTCGTAATACTTGGTGCGGTAGCACTGGTGATGACTTATCAGGCAGATACAATGGTGTTTGATAGGGACGAGGTTAGTCTTGGTGAAACACAGACCCAGGTTTTAAACTACGTTATCATTGCCTTCGTGATTGCGTTGATCCTATATGTTGCATTATTAGCGATTTTAATGTCTAAAGAAAAGAAATATAAAAAGAAATACGAGGACCAAAAGGAGCTGGCCGATTACCATTCTAACAAGCTCGGTTTTAACATGATATTCGGTATCGGTCTCCTAGTCACCCTGTTCGGCATCATCGCCGTAGTCATGATATATATGGCGGACGATCTTGGCCTTGTCAAGATGGTAACCGGTAAAGAAGGTGCAGAGGGCATCGGTGAACTTCAACAACAAGTGCTGAACTACGCATCGATCGGCCTTGTGATCTGGCTCATTCTTTATGTAGTCGGCGTATTGGCAGCAAGACCCAAGAAACTTCCTTCTGGAATAGAGGCGGCGCCAGAGATAAAACCCATCGAGGAAGAAATGGAGGAAGAGCTGGTGCTCTGCCCCGAGTGCGGTGCGGAGGTGGCCGAGGACGCGGAGGAATGCCCGAACTGTGGCGCCTCCTTCATAGAGGAGGTATGTGAGTGTCCCGCCTGCGGCATGGAGATCTCCTGCGACGTCAATATCTGTCCCGAGTGCGGTGCCGAGTTCGAAGAGGAAGAGGAGGAGATCGAGGAAGAGGCCTTTGAAGAGGAAATCGAAGAGCCCTTGGAGGAGGAAGAAACGGCTGAGGAGGAGCTAGCTGAGGTATGCGAGTGCCCCGAGTGCGGTGCCGAGATCCCCTGCGATGCCCCCTCGTGCCCCGAGTGCGGTGTCGAGTTCGAAGAGGAAGAGGAGGAGATAGTGGAGGAGGAATTCGAGCCCGAGCTGGAGGAGATCGAGGAAGAGGCCTTTGAAGAGGAACTAGAGGAAGAAGAGGAGCTTGCCGAGCTGTGCGAGTGCCCGGAATGCGGCGCGGACATAGATTGCGAAGCCTCCTCCTGCCCGAACTGCGGCGTCGAGTTCGAGGAATAGCGAGATACGATATAGAATATCACAACAACTGATCTTATGATCCAAGTGCAGTTACGCCCCGCTTCAATCGTGATATCCGTCTTTTTATCCATATCAATTATTATAACGGGTTGCCTTGATATTTTTGAGCATGAGCCCGAGGCCCCGGAACAGGAGCAGCAGAAGGTGGTGGTAATCGGTTTGGACGGCGCGTGTTGGGAAATCTTGGATCCGATGATGGAGGAGGGTCGCCTGCCAAATATCAGTCGTTTGATAGATCACGGGGTCAGGGGCACTCTAGACAACATATACCCCTTGGAGTCCAGTCCGGCCTGGGCTTCCATATCCACCGGCCTGAATCCGGGTAAGCTGGGGATCTTCGATATCTATGATTATGAGACCTTGGAAGGGGTCAACGCAACCAAGTTTAACCGTTACTCAATATGGAACATTCTTTCCAATAATGGTTACAAGGTATGTGTGGATAATGTAAAGGCCTCATATCCCCCGTCACATGTTAACGGCTTCCATATAAGCGGCAAGTTCGCGGAAACCCACGAGGAACACCAGGAGTTCTATCCTCCCGATTTGTATTCCGAGCTAAAGGAGAAGGGATTGGCCAACGAATCGATCCAGCGCACCAAATACCTGATGCAGAAATACGATGATTTTGACCTTTACTACGTGGTCTTTGATGAACCCGATCTGAGCCAACACATGTACTGGCACTTGATAGACCCGGAACATCCGCTGTATAGTGAGACAGAGGCCGAAGAGCACGGCCACATTTTATATGACGTGTACCAGAGGCTTGACTCGGGCGTCGGAGACATTATGGACATAGCGGGGGAGGATGCGAACTATATCGTTCTGTCTGACAGCGGTTTTACCTCCCTGCTGGGCGGAATAAATATGAACAAATGGCTTTGGCAGCACGGCCTGCTCGAGCTGATCGATTCTCCGCAATATTTCTCTTCTTCCGGAGATATTGTGAATACCATAGAGTTCAGGCCAGAGAACATTAACTGGTCTGCGACAAAGGCGTACTTCCCCTCCACTACAGGTATGTCGATCTATATAAATAAAAAGGGTCGGGAGCCCTACGGGGTCGTAGATGACGATGGCTATGATGAAGTAGTATCGAACATCGTGTCCTTATTGAAGAACAATCTGACGATTGAAGGAGAGAGGCTAAGTGTAAAAGTGATGTTGAAGCATGAGTTATACAACGGCCCTTACATGGATACAGCTCCGGATGTCGTTTTCGAGATGGATGGCAATAAGTATATGGGGCTGCCCGGGACGGACTTTTCCAGGCCCTTGTTCGAACCCATACAAAAACGATCTGTGTTCACAATCACGGGTTTTCATGATAAAGACGCTGTGATAATAATGTCCGGCCCGGATATCGCAGAGGATATCCCGCTTGACCACCCCTCGGTCCTTGACATTGCCCCCACCGTCCTGGCCTTGATGGATGTGCCCATACTGGATTACGTGGACGGCCGTCCCCTTACGGAGGCTTTGTTGGACCTGGTCCCTAGCTATACGGATACCTATTCCTTTTATTCTTCTCCCCCACCGTATGGAGACACAAGGTCCCAGGACGATTTAGCTATGGTCGACCAACAGGTCCGGGCCCTAAGGAGAATGGGTTAAGGAAAAACGAAGCTTCCGATGTCCTTGTGTCGATGGGCCAGGATCGTTCTGCCCGTATAGGGATCGAAAATTGCTTCCGTGTAGCCGTTCTCCCACGATGTCCTATATTCGTAGTACCTGTTGGGCAGGATGGAAGGTATGTTGAAATAGACCACCGCAGCGGGAATCTCTCCCCCGATAATCAGCTCCAAGGGGATGCCGGCAGCTTGCCTGTAACTCAGTGATAGGGATAGGTTATTGTAGTCCAATTCTTTGTTTTTCAAGAGGTTGCGTAATATGGTCTCGTTCGTGATTTTTGATTCTATCCTTTGCAAGGGAATCACGGGCTTGCGGTTCATTTCCACGTGTTCTTCCTTTGATGTTTCCACTTGCTCCCAGATTACTTCGCTCTCGTTCATGATCAGGTGATATGCCGAATCATTGGCAGGGTTGGAAATAACGACCTCTATCTTCCATTCTTTCTGTGTTGAGTGAAAGTTGCCGGTGAAAGAGTGGACGAAAGATTCGGGATTGTTGCCGAGATAATCTTTTAGACCTGATGACAGGTTGATTGCCAGATTGAGATATTTGCCCGGTTTTATACTTGGGTCCAGGTAATTAGAGCCCAGTTCCAAGGGAAGGCCGTGGTCGTCAAGCCCTATCAGCTCATCTTCATCTACCTCCATATCAGGCCCTGTGTCAGGGGAAGCAATCAACTCAGTTGTTTCCTCTTTTATGTCATATCTATCCAGGGTCATGGTCTGGTTTATGACGGTAAGATTTCCCTCCTGCATTTGGGAGAGATAAAAGGTTGTCTTTATAGGTACCGGTGTCTGGGATTCCAGCCAAAATTGATACTTCGACTCAACTTCCTTCCCCAGGTCCGGGATCATCTCCACCTTCAAACACGGCGAACCCCGGATGTTGTCCCCCGACACCACGCGCCAATAAAGATCTATTCCACCTTTGTCAAAGCTGCCGCTGGAATCCAGTCCGATACTCTCCCCCCTGTTTATCATAGGCAGATCAAAGGCGTAGAACCATGCCGGGTATGTCATCTCTGTCTTGGTTTCGTCATCGGTTCCGAAATCACTACCGGTTCCGGGCAATCCGTGATACCGGGTTCTTATACTGGAAGTGTATGTGTTGTTGTTCCTTTCCAGCCTGGCATCCATAGTGCCTGTGAGTATGTACCTCCCGACATTACTTTCGGAAACAGTGCCTACTTCAAGGTCGTAGTGGACGGTTTCCCTGTTGGACTCATAGCCAGTGACCTCACACTTGCCGTTATCGATACGCGTCTCAATGCTCCAGACCCTAACCCTCTCCCCGCCGGTGAAGAATGTGCCCCCGACCTCGAACAAGCCTTGAGGATTGGACCTGACCGTCAGACCCCTGACATCGTAACTTGCCTTGTCCACCGCGTATCTCGGTTTTATTTCGATCTCCATATCACCGATCTCAATGTTGTATCTTTCCCGTCTTTTTTCGGATCTACCGTTGTATCCTATCGTTATGGTGTATTCTCCCGGTTTTTTGTAGAAATGCTCGATTTGGTCGCCGACATAGGTTGAGTTGTCCCCCATGTCCCAATTGATAACTCCCTGGATTCCTAAGGAATTCGAGGCATCGAAGGTAACCATCTCGCCGACTGTGGCCGTTTTCGGATATTGGACCTTCAGGTCGGACCTCAGGTCGGTGAGGTACCAGATGGCGGAAGAAATAACAATGAATATGATCACGAAACCAAGTGAACTCTTTCTCATATCTATTTGGAAAACCACGAGATGATATAAGTTTTACGAATTGGGGGAGATACCGGCTGCCTAAAACTCGAATATTGTGGTAGAGCTAGGATCGACATCTTCAGTCTCTTCATCTTCCTCCTTTCCCCTGTCATGCTCACCCTCATTTTTCCCCTCGTCCTTTTCCTTCCCAACTTTATCCCCTCCGATTTTCTCATTTTTCCCCTCCCGCCCCTCCTTGGCTGTCTCTTCCTTCCCCTCTCCGTCCTTCTTTCCCTTACCCTTATCTCTCTCCTCACCCCCCCCGGTCTCTTCATCATCCAGGGAGGTTGTGTCTCCGAAGATATCGTTTATCCTGGGGTTATCGGGTTCCAGACCCATGAGGTAAGCTATCTGGTCCTCGTTCAGCTCGTGTTCCGCGGCTATCTCCTTTATCTTCCGGTTTTCCATTCCCAGGAGGATCTTGGTGATATAGGGCGCCATTTCCTGGCGGAATTTTATCCTGGAGAGATGATATTTGGACCCCATCTTCTTGTATATGTGATTCCTTTTTCTTCTTTGGTCCTTCATCTTGGACATCTCCCTCAGCCAGTTAGGGAACTTAACAGGCCTCCACCCCCCGTATTTCTCGGTCTTTGAAAGGGCGACCCCGGCGGCCATCATGTCCATGGCGTATCTCCAAAGGCCGTAGTTACGGGTAGTCCTTGCCCTGCCCAGATAGAGGTCCGCCCTGGCAACAGCGTCGAATGCCTGTTTCCTGTCCAGGTTGTTATCGTACTGGTGGAGAATGTTCTCGGACATCCAAAGCAGGAGCCCTTCGGGTGTCTCGTCCAGGTTCCGGGTGGCCTCCAGAGCCTTGGAGGCGTTGTTGGTGTGGAATATCGTGCCCAGGGCCTTGAATATGTTTTGTTCCCTGTCCCTGCTGGTGATG
>CAZUZU010000012.1:0-20687 GCA_964624865.1 uncultured archaeon | reverse complement strand
TCCTCCATCCTTATCCTTAACTCCGACATAGGTTTCGAACCGTCCCAATGACCCATTACTATGGCCTGGAGGTCGTTCACCGCACCCCTGATGTCCCCCTCCGCCCTTGATGTGATCTCGTCTATGATCTCCCTATTGATATTGACCCCCTCCTTTGATATAACGTGATTAAGTACCTTTTTAATGTCACGTTTACCCGCACGTTTGAACTTTATGGTGGTGCAGGCGCTGGAAATGGCCTTGCCGTACCTGTCCTTTGTTAGTGCGTATATATCGTTCACTATCAGGATTATCGGGTGCCGGTTGCCTTTTAGCATGTTGAGGATGGCAGCCTTACCTCCCCTGTCACTGGTCTCATTGTCCATACCCCCCCCTGACTCGTATAAGTTATCGGCCTCGTCCAGAATTATGAGCTTTAATCTCCCTTCCTGCCTTGAAACGTAGTCCCCGTCGGGCGTAAAGGTCTCGTACATTGACCCGATAAGGGCTACCCTTTCGATCTTTCTCTTGTTTCTGGCGTCGGAGGCGTTCATCTCTATCACTGACCACTGGTGTTCATTCGCCAGGGCGAGGGCCATGGTGGTCTTTCCCACCCCTGGCGGACCGGAGAGAATGGCGCCCTTTTTTTTTGGATTACCGTCGATCCACGAATCCGCCCATTTCCCGATTTCTTCAACTGCCTTGTTGTTGCCTATCAAACCGCTTAATAGCTTGGGCCGATATTTTTCAGTCCATTCCATTGTCCCCATTTTCAGCCCCCTCCTACCTGGGCGGAGAGGATGTTATTTAGCTCGGTAATGAAGGCCTCTTCCTTGTCCAAAGCGATCGTGGCCCCGGCGGCAACCGCATGGCCTCCGCCGTTTCCCCCCACTTTGCCGGAAGCCTCGGCAAGTGCCGAAGCAAGGTCTATTCCCTTTTTTACCAGATAGTTGGTCCCTCTGGCCGATATTTTGATCTTTTTCTGGTCCTTTAGATGGCTCAGGCCGATAGTGGGCTTTTCCTGATCCAGGAGGTACTCCATGCTCAATCCGGCAATCGCCCCGCAAAGGGTCTCCTGGTTTGGGGGAACGTATATGTATTGGGCCGCACCCTTGTCGATGGCCTCTTTGTTCTCTATTCTCATCATGTTCCTCAGGACCTTGGCCCGGTATTTGTTGCGAATGATGCTTCCCCTCTTCAATGCCGTGTAATCACCCATATACAGTCTTACCGCCACCTCTGTCTCCCCTTCCCTGCCGCAGGCATTGGAAATATGGTTAAGATCCTCGATTCTCGCCCCAGGTGTAACTGAACTCTCGGTACCGAAGATGGAAGGTTTGAGGAACGTGGAGGCTATTTCCTCTCTTACCCCTTGTTTTAACAAAAGAACTATCAGTAATGAGTTCAGTGATTTCAACTGGGAGGGTGAAAGGTCCTGAATATTCAGGTCTCCCGGTATTTCTATATCCGAGAGTATCTCTCTAACCTTGCCGATCCTGCCGGATATTCCTCTGAAATACGGGTCATTGGATCTGGCAACGGCGTCTTCAACGGAATGACCGGAGAGACGTGGCAGGACCCTCTCCTCGATAAGCCCGTTATCTTTGCCGAATTTCACGATGGCGGAGTTGATGCCGGCCCAACCGTCCATGTACTGCTTATCCCCGTAGGCTCCAGCCAGACCCAAGGTTACCAGATCCTTGTTCTCCGGGTCGACCGCAAGTGAAAAGAGGAAGGACAGGGTGGCCCCGCATACCTCCCTCCCGCCGTCTATGCCCCACACGCTGGGGTTGATATGAACTATGTTCTCGGCCTCGACATTGTTCTCCAGCTTGTGATGATCCAATATTATTGCTTTTCTGCCCCCGAGGTTCTTTGATATGATCTGGGCAAAGGAGCTGCCCAGGTCCGAGAATATGAAGAGCTTGGACTTGTCCCCTTTTATTATGTCTTCTATGTCTTTTTCGCTGCTCGCCCTTGTAATGGTGACATGCCCTGCTCTCTCTTCCCTTATCAGGGTCCGGAGCAGGAGCGAACCTGCGGCCAACCCGTCCCCGTCGTAATGAGAAACAATAGTAACTACTCCTTCCCCTTCTTTGAGTACGGAGGCCCCTTCTTTCAGGCTATCAGCAAGCTCTTTGGGAAGGGTGAAATCTTTTTCAAGATTCATTTTTTCCCTCCTTTCCCTTCAGGGAATGGGAGGCCATCTCCTTGTTCGCGGCTATGCCGATCCCCCCGTTCTCGTCTATTGCGATGGCGCCGAAGGGTATTTCATCTGTTATCAGACCGAGCCCCCACTCACAAGCTTCCCGGGCGGACATACCCTGCTCAAGACGCTGGTATATACGATAGGATGCCAGGTTCTTTACAATGGTTTCCCCGATGCCAGTGACCGCGACACCTCCTTTCTTTCCTGCCCAAAGCCCGGACCCTATCTGGGGCGTGTCTCCCACCCTTCCCCTTAATTGATAAGACGTGCCCCCGGTTGAGTTGCCCACAGCGATCAACCCCTCTTGGTCCATGACCACCATGCCTATGGTATCCGTTTCCCCATCCACGATATTCCGATAATAGGGTGGGAGCTCATAGTCTTTCCAAGCCCTTGCCCATTTATGCGGCTTTTTCAACTGGATCCTTTTTTTTACACTTTTTAATCTTTTTTGCGCCTTTGGGGTTATAGGCTCGTATTCCCTTATCCCGTGCTCCCTTGCAAACAGCTCGGCTCCTAGGCCGGCGAGCATTATGTGGGGGGTGTCCATTACGAGCTTTGCCACCGATATGGGATTTTTAACCCTCTTTATGGCAATCACACCACCGATCTCTCCCTCGCTCGTCATTATGGAGGCGTCCATCTCGACCTCCCCGTCCAAGGTTGCCATGGAACCTGTTCCCGCATTGTAACGGGGATCGTCTTCCATTATCTTCATTCCGGAAACGAGGGTTTCCAAGGCCCTTCCCCCGGATTTTAGCCCGTCAAAGGAACGGGCAACCGCCTTCTCGACGCCAGTCCCGTCTTCCGGTTTGGTACCCACCCCTCCATGGGCCGCCACAGCAAATGTCATGCCCTCACCTATTCCTCTTCGAATTTTTTATAGGTCAGAAAGCCGAGCCCAAGGGATATCAATGCACCCACCCCGATACCGACCACGAACCAATCGTTCGAACTTAGGCCCAGGTCCGCATATTTTGAAGGGTTGATTATGTATATTCCCCCTCCGAACAAACCGCTTAGGATCATTGTGCCGTAAACGAAGGTATTGAGCGATGCCCTCTTTGGCGAGATTTTAATATCTTCTGTTTTCTGGTACGAAGGTGCATAAGGACTGGCCATGAGTTGAGAAGAGGCTTTCGGAGTTGCCTTCTCCATCCTCTCACGCCGCTCCTTTTTCTTCTTTTTTCGTTCACGTTTTCTTCTGGTCTTTCTCGCCATATTAGACCTCCTATCTATTTAATCATATGAACATAGCGTTCAATATATTTAAAGCCTATGTCTTCAGATCAGTCCCTTTATATATTCCGATTTGGGAAAAAAGGAATTATATAATACGATGTGCATGTGGGTTAGTAATGCAAGAACCGACGCAAGAGGATCCGGATGCAAAGGCCAAGAACTCCAAGCTCATTACGATTCTCTTGGCTATTATTGCCTTTGACGTTCTTCTTTACTACCTGTGGACTAACGGTTATATTGACTTTAACACCCTTACCGGTATCTGCTGCCTTTCGGTGGCCGTCGTTCTGAACGTCTGTCTCATAGTATTTCTACTGCTGATGGTCTTTATGATATCTTACGCCCTGTATCTATTGAGGAGATTGGTAGGGCCCCTGTTCCGAAGATGAGATATCTTCTACATGATTGCTCTATGCACTGATCCGGTATGCTCGAACTCGTGAATTACTTTTTATTGGGTAAAGTCTAGCCGTAATTCACTCGAGAACCTTCGGAGAATCGTTTATGCTTCTCAGCTTTTGTGAATTCACTCTTCTCCGAAGAAGCCCCGCAAGACCGGATGCATCTCTATCATCTGCTCGCGTCCGATGGCCTCGTACAACTGTATCATGATACCTACGGTTAGCAGCACCCCGGTTCCCGAGGTGTTTCCCACCGTGCCGATCATGTCCGCCGCAGCGGCCAGACCTCCAACGAATGCACCGGATATCACTGTAACCACGGGTATGTATCTTTCCAGCACCTTGCGGAGAATCCGTGGATCCCGCCGGAACCCCGGGATCTGCATGCCGCTGCTCTCGATTTGCCTGGCAACGGCATCCGGACCCATATCTGTGGTTTCGATCCAGAACTTTGCAAACATGATGGAGCCACCTATCATCACCCCCAGGTAGACCAGGGCGTGGATGGCCACCTGCCAGGTTTCATGGCCCGCCGTGTATGGATACTGCTGCGGATTCAATATTGGCAGCAGCCATGAATAAACCCCGTTCGGACGGGACAGGTACCATGCAAGTCCCATGGAAGGCGAGGATGATCCGGGCTCGAAACTGCCGAGCCAGGCATTATGGCCCAATATAGGCCAGTTCTTCATGCTTGGATGGGACCAGAAGAGCAGCGAGAACATGTTCACATTGGCCAACAGGGCCGACATCAGTATCACCGGGATGTTGCTGGTGTAGATCAATCTTATGGGATACCTGCCCCTTGCGCCTCTAGCCGTGCCGTGGGCCAGCGGCAGTTCGACCCTCATGGACTCCGCATAGGCCACGATGAAGAATATGACCAGTGTACCTAAAAGAGCTATAATCGGGTTGGGAGGTGCCAGGAATATGGATTCGAACCCTTGACTAGACACCTGTTGGGCGGATATGTTGGTGAGTATGTACCAGGTCTTTGGCAGGGTGCCGGACGGGCAGTTCTTGGCAACATCAGCCGCCATCAACCGGCCTGCCAGGTCCTCGGAGTTGGGTGACGGGTACCAGTTGAACGTGCCCGTGAATATGGCCTGGCTGACGCCTGCGGCTATGAACATGGAAACCCCTGAGCCTATGCCCCACTTGGAGACAACCTCGTCCATTAGGAATACGAGATAGCTGCCAATGAATAATTGTCCCACGATTAGGCCCTTTGCCACGGTGTCCCCCCCCACCAGGTTCAGGAAATCCGCGGAGGGTACCAGGTAACCGTAGGTCTGGGGAATGGCCTCAATGAAGATCATAACAACGACAACGACCTTCTGCACCCCCTGGTACAGTGCCTTGTGGTCCATCTTCTTAAGGTCCAGGTTGATTATCTTTGCTCCTGTGAAAAGCTGCATGATAATGGATGCGGTAACGATGGGCCCTATACCCAAGTGCATCAGGGAGCCGGAGGCACCGGCCATGATGGCCCTGAAGTCCGAAAACAGGTCGATCTTCTGGGCGGAAAGACCGTATATGGCAACGTTGGTCATGATAAAGTACATGATCAATATCACGATGACCCAGGCCATCTTGGTGCGGAAGTGTACGTGCCCTTCCGGTTTCTGTACGGCAGGCCATCTCTCCACCAGTGGTCTCAGACCCCATAATTTGCTTTGCTTGTCCTCGTCGTCGCTGGTGTAGGTGACCATGAACAGGATCATCCCCACTAAACCTCCCGAGCCTAAAAGCAGTAATGAGAAATCCAGGGTTTCGGGCTCGTTGTAGAAGTAATACAAACTGATAATTATCAGCCAGAGGATAATTACTGGAACTGCGTTACCATAGTTCCTTTGTTCTCCCATGGATATATACACCTACATATTATTGAAGCACACGAATAGTTGCATCCCTTATTTAACTTTCTGCGTCTATATTCGGGATGTTGACTTTACCGCCTGCTTCCTCTATCTTTGCAATTGCCTTTTCAGTGGCTTTTTCGATCGTAATCTCTACCTTGGTGGATATCTTGCCCGCGCCGAGCAGCTTGTCGTATCCCAGCTTGCTCAGGTCAACCATAACGGTTCCCTTCTTCTTCTTCTTTGCCTTTCCGTTCTCCAACCATGTTTTTATATTGTTTTGCAGTGCCCATACGTTTATTGTATTGATATCTTTGGAGGATGAATGTCTGGTGAATCCATGTCTTCCGTACCTATCCCTGTCGTATTTCAATGTATAGTTCCATTTGTGTTTGTGCAGACCCGCATTTCCCGAGCCTCCTCTTTTTCCCTTACCTCTACCTCCCTTCTTTCCTCTTCCGTGGGTTCTGGAACCTCTGTGCTTCTCGTTTTTCCTTGACATCATATCATCCTCCCTATCAGATCGTTTATCTCTTTTCCCCGATATCCCAGGTCTCCTCCAGTGGAAAATGGATGTTTGACGCTCTTGTATCCCTTCCTGGGAGGGTGTAGTCGGAATACGGGCTTGACGTCGGGGAGGGCCTTTAGCTTAACTTCTCCGTCCATAATAGATCCGGCAAAGGACTCGAAGTCTTTGGCCTCTCCATTGGTAATGGTCTTGACGGCCTTCTTATCGATATTCTTATTGCCAGTCAGCCTTCCCCTTCCTTCCAGTACCTTGGCCAGCGTCTTTTTATCTATCTCCCCCCAGGTAACATAATCCTTGCAGATCTGGAGCATTCCTTTGGTGGAGGGGTTGTCCGGCAGAAGAACCATGTGGTTTGCTTTGTTCAACCTCAGCATCTTCATGGTATCAAGAATCTCCTTCTTGACTCCGACATGACCTCTCACCCTGATGACCGCGTACATGTTGGATCACACCCCTATCTTACCGCGTTTTATATTCAATCTCTTCTCGGTTTTCTCGGTGGTATGCATGAGCATCGTGTGCTTGACAGCGTCGAATATGGCCCCTGCGAAGTTCATGGTGGTCCTTGTCTGGCCCCGGGCAAAGCTCCATACATCCTTGACCCCGCCCATTCTAAGCACGTGCTTGGCCACGTCGCTGCACGCCAGCCCTATACCCAAAGGAGCAGGTTTCAGTACCACCTCCACCGAGCCGCACTTTCCCTTTACCGCAAAGGGTATGCTGTGGGGGTTGCCGCAGCCGCATTCCCAGCTGCCGCAGCCTCGCTTTACCGGGATAATATTCAATTTGGCAATATCGATGGCCTTTCGGATGGTTGGACCGACCTCCTTGCCCTTGGTGGTGCCGAGGCCAACGAAACCGTCATTGTTGCCGACGACCACGCTTACTGAGAACTTGACCCTTCTTCCGCTGTCCGTCATTCTCTGGACCATGTTCACGAAAAGGACCTCGTCATCCAGGTTTGGCAAGAGGATATCCACGATCTCGGGCTCCTTGATGGGCAGGCCGGTGTCAAAGACCTTTTCCATGTCGTCAACGGCCTTTTCGGGAGGCAGCAATCCCAGCGCAGAATCCCTTACCAGGAGTCCGAGCCTGGTTTTGGGTTTCCATGCGTAGATGTCCACGTCAGTTCCCGTTTCCTTGGCAACCTTCCTGGCCTTCTTGATCAACTTGGTTTTGGTGCTCTCCTCCTTGATCTCTTCTTCTCCCTCCTGCTCTTCTTTCTCCTCGCTTTCCTCGGTCTGTTCCTCCCCTTCAGCACCCTCTTTCTTCTCTTCTTTGACCTCTTTCTCGTTTTTTTCTTCTTTCATAATGGTCATGCCTCCTTTTCTTTGCCCTTGTCAATGGCGTTCTTTACCTTGTCGAAAAGCTTGGCCCTTTCCTCTCCCAATTTCTTTCCGGTGATCGTGTCCTCGGGGGGTAAGCATTCCTCGTCACAGGGTATCTCTATTCCACTGTCCTTTAAACCCTTTACGGCGGCATATATCCGACCGCCGGGGGTGGGCTTGTACAAACCGGAATCCAGCACTGCTTGGTCTATACCCTTTTTAACCCCTCTTTTCCCGATATAGTATCCGAGAAGGTATGAGGCAGAGATGTTACTGCAAGAGAGGTCCCAGCCGTATTTCCGCAGGACCTTGGAGCTGTTACCCTCCAAAACCTTGTCTCCGGCCAGCTCGGAATCGATGATCTGAACTATGGTATACTTAAGGGTCCTTCGGATAACCGTTCTGGGATGGGGGGATTGGAGCAGCCGCCTTCTCTTCTTGTAATTGGTTAGTTTTTTTATCCTTCGTTTCATTGGCTGCCTTCTGGTACGCTTTGACCTCATTTGATCACCTCAGTTTTTTCAGTTTCTTTTCATCCAACAGGCCGTTGGTCTTCATGTAGAACTCCATGTGGGCTACGTTCTTGAACATCCCGCCCTTCGACCACCGGTACACCTTGCGATAGGTGGTCTTGTCTATGATATCGTTATCTCTCATCTCTTCCAACCTTCTGCGTATGGGCCTTATGGTGTCGATCCATCTTCTTTTCCTGGGGTATCTTGCGTAACTGGAACCCTTTCTCGAGCCGTGACCCCGCCTTCTACCCTTTTTAATGCTTTTCTTTCTATCGTTGATCCTTCTTCTCGAGTTTCCCTTGTCCTGTTTTTTTCTGATGACACCTGCATTGATCAGGATCCTTACATCGGCCCTGGTCACAGCGTCCTCAACCTCCGAGACCCTCAGGGGATTGACCCACACCCTGCCGGAGCCGCACTTGAGCAGGTCGGCAGCCAGCCTCTTTTGATAGGACAGATTACTCATTGGACCACCTCACTTCCTTAGCAGTCGCATGCCGTATTTTACTCATTCTTCCGCCTCCTCGCTCTCTTCCTTCTCCTCGATGTGGAGTGGGTTCAGTACTTTAACGCCGAGTTTCTTGGCTTTCTTCTCCATCAAGAGCCTCTTCCTGATGCCAACGCTTCCCCCTATACGGGCCGCCTCGATCTTGGGGTCCAGGTCTTCCATTTCCGCAGGATTGAAGACCCTTACTTCCCTGTATCCCGAGGGATGCAGGCCCCTTACAGCGGTCGGCCCTCTAAAGCCTATCTTGACCTTCTTACCACGATACTTCTTGCCTTTCCTCTTCTTTGAATGAAGACCCCTGGGTTTTCTCCAGCTGTCCCCCAGCCTTTTATAGCGGAACCACTCCTGTCTCTTGAAATCCGGTCGTTTCCCGGACATCTGGTTCCTCAGCTCCAGAAGTTTTTTCTCTTCCTTGCTCAGCTTAGGTCCCGCGGCCTTCTTTTTCTTGCCCTTCTTTTTACCTTTCTTCTTTGCCATCGTGATCCACCTCACAGTACCCTGTGGGCCTTCTTGATGATGTATATACCATCCTGGAAGACCCTGGTATCATATCCAGTGATCCTTGTTGCGGTCTCAATGTTGGCAGCTGTCTGGCCCGCATACTCTATATTGGGGCTCTTCACTACTATGATGTCCCCGCTGATCTTGACCTCGGTATCCTCTAATATGTTGGCGTACCGGGAGAAGTTCTCGCCAATGAAGTTCTGTATCTCCACTCTTTTCTTGTCACCTGTGACCTTGACCTTAATCGGAAAGTGGGCGTACACTATCTTCAGTTGGTACTCGAACTCCTCCTGAACTCCTTGGACCATGTTCTTTATGTGGCCGTGCCATGTTCCGGCAATGGCTCCGTCTCTCTTTCTGGGGAGATCGCATTGGACGACAACCTCTTTATTTCCAACCTTAAGTTCGATCTTGGGATGCCTGAAGGAGCGTTCAAGAGAGCCCTTCGGCCCCTTGACCATTAGGATATCGTCCTTCACGTCGCATTTCACTCCGTCCGGGATTGCTACCTTGTGCTCGATCTTTGTTGAAGTCGGCATTCATATCACCTCAGTAGACAAATGCGAGGATCCTTCCTCCCACGTGATTTTCCCTGGCCTTATGATGGCTCATTACCCCCTTGGGAGTGGTCAGTATCAAGATACCGAAATCCTGGGCGGGCAGGTACCTTGATTCGAACCGCTCGAATTCCTTGAGGCCAAGGGAGAAACGGGGCTTGATAACCCCGCAGTCGTTCAATGTTCCGGACAGTTTAACCTTGAAAACTCCGGCCCGACCGTCATCTATATATTCGTACTGCTTGACATAGCCATGCTCCTGCATGGTCTTCAGTACCCAACCTATGAGCTTAGAGGAGGGCATGATTATGCAGTCCTTCTTACCAGTGGTTTGGGCGTTCTTCATCTTTGACAATGCGTCAGCAAGCGGATCATGTCTCATGTGTTTCACCTCAGGAATATTTTCTAAATCCCAGTTCGGGGGCAACCTCTCGGAAGCACTGCCTGCAGAGATGTAGGCCGTATCGTCGTATGATGCCTCTCTTGCGTCCGCATCTGACACAGCCGATCTTCCTTCCGAACTTGGTGTTTCCCTTCATCAAGGGTTCATCGCTGAAGAACACCTTGATCGGAGGTATCTTTTCGTATTTCAATTCGGTAGTTTCCTCTTCTTCCTTTTCTGTCTTATTTTCATTTGCCATTATTCCACCACCTCCACGTTGAAGTTCTCTTTGAAGAAATCGATGGCGTCGTCAAGGTCAACCTTGTGTTTTTCCGGAATGTGATGCTTTCTCCTCCTTCTAATGGATACCCTTCTACCAGGGCGGCCCAGCACTGCGGAGATGTCCATTCCGAATATCCCGATATCAGGATCGTACTTCATTTCTTTGAACTGAGTGTAGTCCCCAATGCCAAAGGAAAGGTTTCCGTAGTCGTCGAAGGAATAGTAGGATATCTTGTTCTGCTTCACCCAAAGTGCCTTCTTGAGGAAGTCTTCCGCTGTCTTGCCTCGGATAGTGACCTTGCAGCCGATGGGAGCCCTTTCTCTCACCCCCAGGTCGCGATTGGTCTTCTTACCAAGGGTCCTGTAAGGTTTCTGACCGGTTAACAGGTTCAGCACCCTTTCCCCCTTTCTCAATCTCTCCCCGCCTTCCCCCACCCCGATATTGATGACTACCTTTTCCAGCTGCACGTGTCTCATCGGGTTCTCTTTGGATGCCATTCATCACACCTCCGGGATTACTACCTCTGGTTTTGTCTTACCCACCACAAAGGTGTTCCTCTTCACTGTGGAAAGCTCTCCCTCAAAATAGACCTTGTTGGACATCGGGCTCCTGCTTACCTTGTACTCGGTGATATTTGCAAGCTCGCCGGCGTGACGCCCCCTTATGATCATTGCCAGGTTGCCGCCTTGGAGCTTGTAGTGGCCCAATATCTTTTGGCCCGGGACCTCGATCTTGATGGTGTCGCCGGATTTGTATTTGCCAGCCTCTTTTGGCTTGAGTCTTATGTTCCTCCCGTCGTGGAGATTCAACTGCATTTCTCCGCCCTTCAGCGTGGTCTTGTTCTCTATTCGGACCAGCTTCCAAACGCTGTTCTTCTTGGGTATTTCCACCAGCCTTATCTTTCCCCTGGCATCGAGCAGTACCCTGTAGTGCTTTTCCAGGCCGGGAATGGAGAGCACGTCCATAAAGCCCAAAGGCCTCTTGTAATCGGTAGCCACCTTCCCGTCCACGAGTATTTTCCGCCCACCTATGATCATCCTTCCCTCCCTGGCGGTGTTGCAAAGGTGGAGATAGTCCCTTATGGATACCAAAAGCGGAACGCTTTCGTCACCACGATGTGGGCCGGGGGAGGGTTTTACCGCCCAGGGCTCCGTTTTCCTCGGCAGTTGGACCGTCTTTGGTATGGTGAGCCTTTTCATGTGTCTTTTTGCCATGTTCATTCCTCCTCTACGATCTCGAACGAACGATATAGGGCCTGTTTGCGTACCTTATCGCCCAGGTCGAGTTTTGTAATCATAAGGTTCGATGGGTCGACCATCAGGGGACCCTCCTTTCCGTCGGCCTTGGTTGCCACCACTCCCTCAATAGCAACCTTTCGTTTCGACGTGAAGACCTTGGCCACTTTCCCTTCGTGGTCCTTGAAGCTTCCCCTCATCACCTTGACCGTATCCCCCTTCTTGACCGGAAACGACCTTCGATTATATTTCTCGAACAGCTTTTCCGAAAGATGGGAGTTGAGGTCTCTGTGTTTCCTGTTCCACTTAGCCTGGGACCTTGCCTTGTGCTGCTTTCTCCTGTGTTTCGAGGTTGTCTTTCCGATCCTGAGATTGTTTTTCTTCATTTGTATCACCTATACTATTATTGATGATATGGTGGCTATTCTTGGCCACCTGTCGGCGGCCTCCCTGGCCACGGGGCCCTTTATCTCCGATCCCTTGGTCTCTCCTTCAGGGGTGGTAATAACGCAAGCGTTGTCTTCGAAGGCGACCCTTAGCCCGTCGTTGCGTCTGTAGGGCCTTTTCTGTCGGATAATCACGGCGTTGACCAGCTGCCTCCTCATTTCCGGGGTTCCCTTCTTCACCGAGACCACTAGTATGTCGCCTATTCCCGCGGAAGGGTACCTTCGTCTTACACCCTTGTATTTCAGCACGGATACGACTTCCACCTCTTTTGCCCCCGTGTTGTCCGCACATGTTAGCCTGGCGCCCACTGGGACACCTCTTGTTACTCTTGCGGAAACCCCCTTCATTCTACCACCCTCCCTTCTGGATTATTACAAAGGACTTGTTCTTACTGAGCGGTCTGCACTCCATTATCTTGACCATGTCGCCCTTTGCGGCAGAGATGCAAGATGGATTGTGCACCAGGTAGCGTTTTGTCCTCTTCTCGTATCTTTCGTATTTCTTTACGTAATAGAGTTGGGCCAAAGCCACCACTGCCGAATCCTCCATTTTGGAAGAGACTACCACCCCGTTTATGATCTGGCCCCTGACTGGCAGGGCGCCGTGAAAGGGACAGAAATCGTCGGTACAGGACTCCTGGGGCGGCATAACCTCCACACCGATGTCCCTGGCCTTCGCTGTTTTCCTTTTCAGCATCTTTGTTCTCTTTACGAATTTCTTCTTCTTGAGTGCGAGTTTCTTACTCTCGGCCTTCTTCCTGTCCATGGCTTTCTTTTCGGGTTTTTTCTTCTCTTCTTCCGTTTTTTCCTCATCGGCCATTTGTTCTCACCTTACCGTCTTAATCTTTTTATTCTGTCCTCTGGCCTGAACGTCATTTGGCTAAAGTCTATCCTGCCGCCGGTATCCTTACCGTAGGGGATTACCTCGCCCACCGTCCCCCTCTTGGGTATGGTCCTGAGGTTTTCCTCTATCCGGGAACAGTTTTCAAAGGGCAGTTCGTATCCCTGGAAAAGGGTGAAGGTGTCCCTGGTCTCGTCCATGATGACACCGTCCTTTCCTACCCGGTCTTCATCGTTTGAACTTATGATGCGGCATCTGGCGCCTACCAGTTCTCCTCTCATGATATCCTTTAACCCGGACATAATCTTACACCTATCCAATTTCAGCGTTATAGCCTAAATCCTCCAATGTTTCGAAGACCTTCCTCTTGTGGTCGCCTTGGAGTTCGATGTTGCCGTCCTTGACCGTTCCACCGGACGCGCATTTGGTTTTGAGCTGTTTGGCCAGATCGTTGATGTTGATATCGTTTGGATCGATACCCTCGACAACGGTTACCTTCTTGCCGTACCTTCGCCTGACCGTGAATATTCTGATGTTCTGCTGCTCTCTTGCTATCTCTTCACACACGCATATATCTGCGGGAAGGCCGCATTTTGGACATATTTCTGTCATTCTATATCGCCCTCTAATCTCATCACGGTTAGTAACCGAGCGAGTGATTTTCTTACGGCCCGGAGCTTACCTGGGTTGATAGGGGCACCGCCCATTGCGCTCTGGCCGCGTTCGTTCAATAGCTCTGTCCTGAGTTCCTTTAGTTTCTTCCATCTTTCTTCAGGGTTCATTGCCCTGATCTCGCTAGTCTTGAGAAGCGCCATTACTTATTCCCTCCCTCTTCCTTTTTATCGGATTCCTCCCCCGCCTTCTTCTCTTCCTTTACATCTTCCTTCTTTTCCGCCTCCTTTACTTCCTTTTTCTCCTCCTTCTTTTCCGCCTCCTTTACATCTTCCTTCTTCTCCTCCTCTTTTACATCCCCCTTCTTCTCCTCCTTCTCTTCCTTCTTTTCCGCCTCCTTTACATCTCCCTTCTTCTCCTCCTTCTTCTTTTCCTTCTCTTTTACATCCCCCTTTTCTTCCTCCTTTACTTCCTTTTTCTCTTCCTTCTTTTCCGCCTCCTTTACATCTTCCTTCTTCTCCTCCTTCTTCTTTTCCTTCTCTTTTACATCCCCCTTTTCTTCCTCCTTTACTTCCTTCTTCTCCTCCTTCTTCTTTTCCTTCTCTTTTACATCCCCCTTCTTCTCCTCCTTCTCTTCCTTCTTTTCCGCCTCCTTTACATCTTCCTTCTTCTCCTCCTCTTTTACATCTCCCTTCTTCTCCTCCTTCTCTTCCTTCTTTTCCGCCTCTTTTCCCTCCTTCTTCCCCTTTTTCTCCTCCTTCTCTCCCTTGGCCTCTTTCCCCTCCTCTTTCTCCTCCTTATCTTCGATCTTTTCCACCACCTCTTTTTCCACCATGTCCTTGATCCTGATATCGTCGGGCAGTCTGGCGTCAGGTCTCATGATCCAGACCTTGACCCCGATTATGCCCTTTTTCTTCTTGGCGACCGCGAATCCCTCGTCCATCCATATCTCGGCGGGATAGCCGCAGTATTTGATGTGGCCCTTTCTAAATTTCTCGGTCCTGTGCCTGTCTCCGGTGAGTTTGCCGGCGAGGATAATCTGGCAGCCCTTTGCACCGGACCTCAATATCCTTCTTACGGTGGAGTGACCGACCCTTCTGAAATGCCAGCCCCTCTCCAGTGAATTCGCCACCTTCTGTGCCATTATATTGGCGTTGGTAGCGGAGTTCTTCTCCTCGGTGACCTCGATCTGGGGGTTGTCAAAGCCGTAGATGCGTTCCACATCCGCAGTGATCCTGTTAATGGTGGAGCCCTTTCGACCTATTACAAGCCCTGGTCTTTCAACCACGAGGGTTATTCTGGTGCCCATGGGCGTTCTTTGTATGTGGGCGCCTCCGAATCCGGCTCTGCCGCTCTCCTGCCTCATGAATTCCTTTAGCAGTACTCTACGCATACCTTCGCGCGTGAATTTTCTTTCAGTCGCCATCTTATATCACTCCTTGAGTTTCAGGATTATCTCCAGATTAACACTTTCTCTCCTTTTTGGTGTAGTCCTTCCCCTTGCTCTGGGGAAATATGATTCAAAAGTCCTACCCTTGGATGCGGCTATGTGCCATACGAACAGATCATTGGGGTTCATACCCTTGAACTCAGCGTTGGCCTCGGCGTTCCTCAGGGTATGCAGGATCTCTCCCGCGGCCTTGATCGGATATCTTCCCGGCCCCATCTTCCCCTTTCGGTGGCCGGTACTGCCGCTGTATTTCCTGAACGGTATAGCCCTTTTTTTCTCGATAGTATCCTCCAGGATTTGGATCGCCTCGTTGAGATAGCGGTTCCTGAGATGGTTGCATATCTCCACGGCATGTTTCCTGGAGATGTTCAGCTCTTTACCCAGAGCCTTTGCCGTGGTCTTCTGTTCGACTTCCCTGCTGTATCCCTTCACCCGGGCCACCTCCCATTGTATGCCGTGTCTCGTTGAGTATATGCGAGTCCTTTCCACATGTTTCCTGTTATCTTCATGTCAGATCACCTCGTTACTTCAGCGGCATGTACTTCGAGCTTCGGGTAGCACCGACACCCGGCCCGGAATGCTTGACCTCTTTCCTGGTGGGGGCGAACTCTCCCAGGTAATGACCTATCATCTCCGGCGTGACGTCCACCCTCACGTAGTCACTACCGTTGTAGACGCCGAAGGTTCTGTCGAACATCTTGGGAAGTATTATCATGTTCCTCAGATGGGTCCTGATCATTCCGTCCCTCTCGTCGAGCTTTGTCAGGAACTTCTTCTGTTCCTCGCTCAAACCCCTATTAAGGGTCCTTCTTGCCCTAGAGGGGAGCAACTTCGATATATCGTCCAGGGACATCTTCCGCAGCTCCTCCGCGGTATGCCCGTAGTACTTGAACTCCTTCTGTCTGTCCTGGATCTTCTTCCTCTTCTTTCTCGCCCGCTTTCCGCTCATCTTTTTCTTTGCCATGAGCTATCACCTTTTATTTTTCTTTTTCTTCTTCTTTTTCTTCTTCGGGCTCAGTCTGCCTACCTTACGCCCAGGTGGTGTGTTTCTTCCCACCGTGCTGGGCCTGCCCACGTGTTGGTGACCTCCTCCCCCGTGAGGATGGTTCACCGGGTTCATTGCGATCCCTCTTACCCTGAGATGCCTGCCAGCCTTCGACCTGAGGCTGTGGTATTTCTTGCCAGCCTTCAGGTAGGGCTGTTCCTTCCTGCCGCCACCTGCCACTTTGCCCACCGTGGCCAGGCACTCCGGTAGAAAATGCTTGAATTGCTTGGAGGGCATCTGAAGCACCACGTACTTTCCTCTGCTCACTACCACACCGAATGAACCCCCGGTCCTTGCGAACTTTCCACCGTCGCCGGGTCTGGATTCTATGTTATAGATAATCGTTCCTTCGGGAATGTCCTTGAGCTTGAGCACGTTCCCTGTCTGTATTTCGTTTCCCTGGTTGATATCGATCTCCTGTCCTTCGTACATTCCTTCACCCGCAATAAGGAGGACCGTACTATCGTTGGACAATCGGACCTTGGCCATGGGAGCCGACCTGCCGGAGGCATGTTTCAGCTCCTCGACAGTGCCCTTTCCCTCGTACTTCGGGGGATACCTGGCCTGGCCCGGATGTCTATGACTGGGACTGCGGTACTTGGGGCCGCCGTGCCCTCTTCTCTGCGGTATGATTCTTTTACCCATTGATATCACCTCATGAGAATATTCCTATCCTAGTGCCTATATCGTCGGCACTGTATTCGCTGGTAAGTTCGATTATAGCGTGTTTTCCGTCCTTTGCTATCCTCGTCCTTACTTTCTTCACCTTTACGTCGAACATATGTTCGAAGGCCTCTTTTATCTCCTGCTTGGCGGCCTCCCTTCTGACAATGAACTCCAGCCTGTTGCCGTCGTGGTTGTCCTGCTGGGGGGTACCTGTCAGGTGGTTCAGGCTCTTTTCCGTCACATACGGATGCAGTAACACTTCCTTTAACATGATATCACCTCTTTGCCAGCTCCTTTAATCCGCTCTCGCTGATCGCCAGTAATCGTCCTGGGTCCGCGCCGGGTGCCAGGTGCTCGGTGTTCAGCTCTCTTACCTGCACCAGGTCCACTCCGAGAAGGTTCCTTACCCCCTTCTCTACACCACCCCTCTTGCTTACAACCAGCAATATCGACCTGGGCGTCTTGTACCTTCTACCCCTCATCTTTCCCTTCCCCCGTCTGATGGTCTTACCTTTCTTTGCCCTTTCCAGGTCCTCTCCCACACCAATGGAGTCCAGGATCTCTATTATCTCTTGGGTGGCGGATATTTCCTCTATCTCGTCCACCACGATCACCGGTAAAGTGACGTCCTTGAAGAATCTATGCCCCCTTTCCCTGACCATATCCTCGTCCCTGCATGCCGCCAGGGCCGAAAGGAAACCGATACGTTTCTCCTTTTTGTTGATCTTCTTTCTCCAGACCTTTTCCACTGTGGGGGGATGGGCCCTTCTCCCTCCGACATTGTTGGGGCTTTCCGCACCCCTCCGTCCCTGGCTTATCCTCTGGACCCTTGCCACACCCCTGCCCTTTCCCCAGGTGGATACCGGGTGCTGCATTCCGGCAAGGGGGCTGGGTCCGTAGGGCTGTCTTCTGTTGCTCTGGGCGATCCTTACGCTCTTCTTTATAATGTCTTCTCTGACCTGGGACTTGAAATTGTTTGGTAGGCTTACCGTTTTCTTTACCGTCCCGTCGAGCTTATAGACGTTTACCTTACTTTTTTTGGATCTCTTTTTTGCCATGGATTTCACCTACCCTGCTTGGATTCAGTGGAGATGTAGGTAACCTTCCAACCCTTTTTCTCCTTGTGCTTTCTTACCGGGTCCCTGAAGGCAAGCATCCTCTTTGACGGGCCGGGGACGCTGCCCCTTATCAGCACGTAATTGGAGGTTATGGAGCCGTAATGCAAAAAACTTCCCCTGGGGGTCACCTCCTTTCCGTCGGTCCCGTATTTCATAATTGTTTTGTTGAACTCTACGCGGTGATGGTAACCCATCTGCCCCGCCTGGGGGACAGTGTAGGGGGTCCAGTGGGGGTTCCACGCCCCGTCGGCTCCCACCTTCCTCCTGCCCTTGTTGTCCTTTCTGCTTTGGATCCAGACGCCCCATCTCTTTACCGGGCCCTGGAAACCCTTGCCCTTGGTCACCCCGGCCACATCCACCATAGACCCCTCGGAAGCGAACGAATTGAATTCCACGTCCTTGCCAAGGATCGACTTGGCGTAATCTACTTGGTCTTCCACGGTGCCGCCGAACACCCTCAATTCCATGATGTCGGGCTTTTTCTTGGACAGCCCCTGTACCTTCTCCGGCTGGGTTGCCGCGATCACCCTAACCTCCTCCACGGCCGCCTTCTTCACCTTGGACCACTTTGCCTTGGAACCTTTTTTCTTGTCCGGCACAGGCAGCTTCCGGTCCAGCCTCTTGGGGAAGTTCTTCGGCCCGGTCCATATCTCGGTCAGGGTCTGAAGCCCCTCGTATCCCCGGACGTAGAATCGGAGCCCGATGACCTTTATCGGCGGGACCTCCACAACAGTCACCGCAACCTGGGTCTCCTGGCCAGATGTGGTGGTGTCCTTCCTTGGGTCGATGGCAAGCACGTGGGTCATACCTGCCTTGTATCCCGCAAAGCCCTGGAGCCTGGGCTTGTCACTCTCGATATCCGGCCAGGACTTCAATCTGGGGGTGTGCCTTTTTGCTTTCTTTCTCGGCGAATACGCCATTGATCCGCGTCTTGGACGATGTTTTTCGGGCATGTTTCATTACCTCCTCTAGTCGGCATAGCTTATGTTTTTACCATAGGCCGTCGGGTGAGCATTAGGACCGTTACGGTTATCTCCGGGCTGACAATTCGGCACCCATCCCGAAGATGGGGCCTGTAATCCGCCCGGAACATGGCGGCTCGCAGATGGTAGGCCGCTAGACCGTATGGCCTTAACGCCTTCTTGCTTAATAGGGCAGGCATCCATGTATTCCATGTTTATTCGATATACACGGCACCTACCAGGTCGCTACATAGAGTGGAAGTTAAAGCCCTAAAGCATATATAAGCTTTTTCTTTGGGATCGGGGGAGGTTGCAGTGGTATATCAATCCTTTTCTTCGAGTTCTTTCCTAAAAGTTCCTCTGCTTTCACCACTTTTTCAACAAAATTACTTGCATCATTCAATATGTCTTCCGCTTCTTCCCGGGAGATACCCACAAATATACCGTAATCTGCGTCTTCTCTATCCTCTTTTGCATTCGCAATAGCCCTAACTGCAACCTTATCGAGGTAACCCGTGGTTACGAACTCCAAGCCCAGTTTCTTGATCACACCGCTGTGGGTTTTTGGGTATATCTCTTTCAATGCCAAGAGAGACCTGGCGGCATAGAACATGGCATAATATGCCCTGTTCACGCAATCGGCGTAAAATCCGTTGTCCAATAGGAGCTCGGCGGAATCCAGTTTCTCATAACTTCGGTCCAAAAGCTCTTCGGACTCATCCATAAATAGCACCCCTTCGGCCTGGTCTAATGTATGAATTTGAAGATTTCAAGCTATTGTTTTCATTTTCAAATTCATCCAATAGTCACACCTTCTCTGCCTATGGTCTGCATGAAACCTGTCTCATTTATGGCGGCCATATCGTCCTTTGAGACCGTCTTTACCGAGATGTAAACCCCGTATTCAAGCAGATAGTTGAAAACATCGACCATGATCTTTCTTCTTACCTTGTATCTGTCCTCCTTGCAGATCACCAGTAAGTCAACGTCGGATTCTTGATTGTCGCCACCCCTGGCCACGGACCCGTACAATATCACCTTCTCGATCAGAGTACCGTATTTCCCTGGCAAATTCACATCGAGAAACCCCGGGTCACCACACTCTGGTATGCCGGTGATATGGTCCGGCAATGGCCCTTTCCCCCGGCCCCAAAGAAAAAATAAAGTTCTTGAAGTGAGAAAAACCTGTGATTATTGCTCTTCCTCCGGTTCCTTCACCGATCCATTCAAGACCTAACTATTCCCTTCACTTCCCCACCAGCACCGCCCTCTCTATCCGCAGGGTTCCCGAATCCAGCCTGAAGTCTGTGCTCGATTCCCTGACTTCTATCCTCTGCCTGAAGAAGGGGGTGTCCAGCACCGTGGTCTCGATCTCTCCGCCCTCGCCGGAGGGGTTGATTCTGTAGCTCTGCTCCAGCTCTTCCAGCTCCGCTATCATTGCAGCGTCGATGGTCCGGCCCAGCCATTCTTTGCCCATGGGGTATGCGAAAACGCCTGAGATTATTACCTGGTATCCCCGGTCCACCACCTCCCTTAACAGGGCTATCTGGTCGGCGTGCCAAATCGGATTGAGGCTTTGGAGCCCGAGATCTGTGCACACCAGGCGGACCCTGGAGGCCTGGTACTCCGACGCGATGGCTCCGCTGACCAGCCCTTGGATGTGGTATCGTTCCACCGCGTCCCGGACAGCGTCCCGCATGTCCCCTATCTCCGCCTCCTTCTTTCCCTCGGTCTCCCTGTATATCTGTGGTATTCCCATGGCTTTGGCCTGCAGCCCGGTCAGTTCAATGTTGGGGGTGTGGAACATGTAGCTCTCCGGGTTCCTGGAGGCCATGGTTATAAGACATGAAACCCCCTCCTTCTCCCGTACCTTGTCCAGGGCAAGGCACGAGTCCTTTCCGCCGGAGAACAGCACTCCCAGGTTCATGACAGTACCGTATATATTCTTTATATTTATATTATGAGACTGTAGAAAAGCATCCATCTAATGACATCAATAACAAGGAAATTATTTCT
>CAZUZU010000011.1:18194-26540 GCA_964624865.1 uncultured archaeon | reverse complement strand
GTGAATATGATAAAAGATAAGGGACAAGAGGGAAAGAAGGATCAATCGTTCACCGATAAGGTGGTCAAAGGAGGATTCTGGACCTTTTCCCTTCGAATATCCCAGAGAATATTCGATGCGGTCCGCCTTATCGTACTGGCCCGGATACTTGCACCCAATGACTTCGGGTTGTTGGGTCTGGCCCTTTTATTGATGATGATACTGGAGACCTTCTCGAACACGGGCTTCCAGGCCGCCTTGATACAACGGAAGAAGGATATAAGCGGGTACCTGAACGCAGCTTGGACATTCCTGCTGCTAAGGGGTATTCTGCTCTTTGCTTTACTCTATTTCCTGGCACCCTATGCCGCCTGGTTCTTTGAAGTGCCCACCGCCACCCCGATCTTCCAGGCAATAGGCGTCTCTCTTTTGCTGCAGGGTATGTACAACATCGGTGTGGTCTATTTCAAGAAGGAGCTGGAGTTCAACAAGCAGTTTGCCTTTGAGTTCTCCGGTACACTGGCCGATTTCATTATATCCATCTCCGCAGCAATAATCCTCAGGAACGTGTGGGCCCTGGTTTTCGGCCTTATTGCAGGGAACGCCGTTCGATTGTTGGCGAGCTACGTGATACACAGCTATCGCCCGAGATTCAGTCTGGACTGGAAGAAGGCAAAGAAACTCTGGGGCTACGGAAGATGGATCATGGGGGCCAGCGTGTTGACCTTCCTATTGACCCAGGGGGACGATCTGTTCGTGGGGAAGGTGCTGGGCGCCACCGCTCTCGGATTCTACGTAATTTCCTATAAGTTTTCCAACCTCGCCACCACTGAAATAACCCACGTGATATCCAAGGTCACCTTTCCGGCATATTCAAAGCTCCAGGATGAGCTGGATAAGCTGCGAGAGGGTTATCTTAGCGTATTGAACCTGACCTCGTTCCTCTCCTTTCCGCTTGCTGGAGGGATATTCATCCTTGCCCCGGAGATAACGACGATCATATTCGGCGAAAAATGGCTTCCAATGGTGCCAGCTATGCGAATTCTAGCCCTTTACGGCGGAACCCGGGCAATCGGGGCCACCACCGGTCCCTTGTTCAAGGCTCTGGGGAAACCGTCCATAGTTACAAAGCTCCAAGTTATTAGATTGGCCGTTCTCTTGATAGCGATCTATCCACTATCCGTAAAATGGGGTATTTTCGGGACCTCCATTGCGGTTTTGATCTCTTCCTGGTCAACCCGACCCATTGCTTTCGGTATGGTGGTCAGGAATATCCGATGTACCTACGGTGATCTTCTCAATGTGCTTGGCTGGCCTCTTTTGGCAACCGGAGTTATGATATTCTCGCTTTACATACTGAGATATTTCATGGCAGGGTCAATAGGCCTTATGTTGTTCCTGGTCTTGATCTTGGTTGGCGTGATGATATATCTTGGTATCTGCTATCTCTTTGACCGCTTGCTGGGCTTTGATATGGTGGGATTAGTGAGAAGGGTGCTTGCCACCCTTCGACGAAAAAAATAAGGAACAGTCACGAGTTAGCAAAAGTAATATATCTTTAGATACTTTACAACAGAGCTGAGCGTAGTCCAAGAGGAATTCAACATGGCCACAGAAAAAAGAAAGGTTCTGATAATCGGAATAGATGGTGGGACCTGGAGGGTGCTTACCCCGGCCATAGAGAAGGGGCACATGCCCAATCTGAAAAAGCTGGTGCGAGAGGGCACTTCCGGTATTTTAAGGTCCACATTACCCGCGATCACTCCCGCGGCTTGGAGCAGCTTTCAGACCGGAATGAACCCCGGAAAGACCGGTGTGTTCGATTTCAGGGGTTGGGACCGAAACAAGAGGGAGTATGTGATGGCCAGTTCCCTGAGATTGGAGAACACCATGTGGGACCTTGCAAGCCGTTCCGGAAAAAGGGTGGGTCTGCTGAACGTACCCATGACATTCCCCCCCTGGAAGGTCAACGGTTATATGGTCTCCGGCCTCATGACCCCGGACCTGGATTCAGATATGTCTTATCCAATTGAATTTAAAAAAGAGCTTCTGGAAGCCGTCCCTGATTACGAGATCCATCGATCGGGCGAGGCAAAGGACATCCACCTATCAGACAGGGGGTATGATTATTTGCTGGATGAGATGTGCAGGCTCATTGAGGACAGGGCAAAGGCGGCCAGGTTCATGATAGGCAAGGAGAAATTGGACCTGTTCATGGTCCATTTCGTTGCCAGTGACAAGATACAGCATTCGATGTGGGGCTATATTACACCTGGACATCACCTTTTCGAGGAAAAGAAGAGAAAGGAGATCTTATCTAAGTTCTACTCGAAACTGGATGAGAAGATTGGGGAGGTGAGGGGCGCCTTCGAAAAGAGCTCGGGCCCTGATTTCCTGACCCTCTTGGTATCCGACCACGGCTTCCAGACCCACCTGAAAAGGTTTAATCTTGCTCGATGGCTCTGTGACCAGGGTTATATGAAATCGAAGATAGTGGAAGAAAGGAAAAAGCCTTTATGGAAGAGAATTGTGATTAAATTGGACTTTCTTAAGCTCAGGGAAAGTAAAGTGGCCAACAAGGTAATAACTAAAAAGGACAAGATAGATTGGACGGAAAGTCGTGCATTTTCAATAGGCCAGAGCAACGAGGGATTCGTATATGTGTTGGACGAGGGCCGGGCCAAGAAGGCTCTGGTTAATGAAATCGGGAAGAAATTGTGCCATGTTAAGGACCCGGAGACGGGAAAGAAAATAGTGGACGCCGGGTACCGAAAGGAGGATGTATATTCGGGCAAATACATGGATATACTGCCGGATATTGTCATAGATCCCTCACCGGGCTATTCATGTACCGGCAATTTAAAACCTGGGACCCCTCTCTTCCACAAGGTCAATCTAAAAGACGATTATCATATTGGGAAGCATCATCGTAACGGGATATTAATTGCTCACGGGCCAGCTGTAAAAAATGGAAAGAAGATCGAAGCAGATATAATGGATGTAGCTCCCACGGTGTTGGCTTACCTGGGCGTCAGACCCCCGCCTGAGATCGACGGAACAGTATTGACTTCAATATTCAATAAGGGGACCTTGGATATGGATAAAGGTGGCCATAGGGAAGAGAATATCCTGGCTATGCGGGAGAAGGAGCGAATAAGGAAAAAGATCAAGGGGATGAAGAATGTTTAAGATAAGGCCTGAGGGAAGGGAAAACGAATGTTAAGGGTCTGTCTACACGGATTTTACGGCATGGGTAACCTGGGTGACGAGGCTATCCTCGTGTCTTTTCTCAAGGAGATAGAGGGAAAAGGATTGAATGTTACCGTGCTTTCCAGGAATCCGGCCGCTGTCAGGCGGTCCCATCATCTGAAAAGCGTACCAACGAGGGGGAGATTATCCGGTCCACGGGTCCGGTCCGCCTTGAAGAAAGCGTCTCTGTATCTTCTAGGTGGAGGCGGTCTGCTCAAGGATTACGGCAGTGACCACACCAGCTTGAAGGGCTGGCTGGAACCCTTACGCACGGCAAAGGGATTGGGGACCAAGACCGCCTTGTTCAGCGTGGGCGTGGAGAATATCAGATACGAGGAATCAAAAAGGTTATTAAGAAAAGAGCTGTCCAATGTAGATTTGATAACTGTGAGAGACCTGTCCTCGAAAAAGCTGTTAAATTCCCTGGGCGTCCGGAGCGAAGTGGAGATATTGCCCGATCCCGCGGTGTTGTTGGGTGAAGGGAGGTCCAGAAGCCTTGTCAAAGATGCAAGTCCAAGGGTTGCGGTATGCCTAAGGCACTGGTTCTCCCAAGGCAACTATGTGAAGGATGAAAAGGCGAACGAAAGATTTATGGATGCCACCGCCGAAGGATTGGACCATTTGAGGGAAAAGTATGATGCGAAAATTGATTTTATACCTTTTAGAAACGGGTCTCCCGACAACGATGTGGTAATAGCCGAGGAGGTGTCTTCCCGAATGAAAAACCGACCAGGAAATATGGTGATGGCCACACCCCCCACTGTGATGGAATATATGGATATGCTGGAGGGCTGTGATCTGGTAATCGGTATGAGACTCCATTCCCTAATACTAGCCCAGGCCAATGGTGTGCCCGGGGTGGCCCTTTCTTACATGCCCAAGGTAAGGGCATACATGGAGGAGATGAAACAGAAAGATTTCTGTGTTGACCTGGAAAATATTAATGGGAAATCACTGATCGACATGATAGATCAGACAATGGCTCGATATGAGATGCGTTCCAAACATATATGTCGAAGGAACAAGGAACTGAAAGAAAGGGTGAAAAAGGGCATTTCCAAGTTGACCGATCTTGCAAGAAAGGGGGAAAGGAGGGCGTGCTAATGGAAAATCCCTGCAAGATACTGTTCTTCGGCGACTCCATTACACGTATATATGCGCCAAGATTCACCAAGATACTCAAGACCGAGTATCCGATGCATGAAATAGAGGCAATAAACGCCGGGGTGATCGGCGATACCAGCAGGGACGGCCTGAAAAGGCTCGGTCCCTTGCTAAAGGAAAGGCCTGACGTCGCTGTGGTGGACTTCGGCATGAACGATTGGAGGAAGGGCGTAGGCAAAAAGGAGTTCACAAAGAACATATCCGCAATCATAGATCGATTTCAGGAGATAGGGTCCAGGGTGGTGATAGCCACCATAAACCCGGATCATCAGGGATTCTTAAAGGGCACCAGCTGTGAAACCGACGAGTACAGCCAGATAATTAGGGAGGTGGCCTTGGAAAAGCGGATCAAGGTGGCGGATGTTAATTCCATGTGGAAAAGGGAGATAAAACCGGCCAGGAAGGGATTGAGGGATAAGATACATCCCAATGCCAGGGGTTACGAGGTCATTTACATGGCCCTAATGACAGTCGTTCCGCAGGACCACACTGTTGTCCTGTGGCAGTACAACGGCAGGGAGTGCAAGTGCAATTACAACTGCCCTTACTGCTATTATGCCTTCTCGCCCAAGAGCGAGAATTATTTTTGGGGAGATATCGAGGAATGGAGGGAAGCCTTTAAAAAATCATTTGGCGAGCAGAACCTTGTGTTTTATCTCGCTTTCGGAGAGCCTATGCTTGGCGAGGCCTTTTACAGTGTTCTGGAAATGATAGAATGGGAACCTAAATGGTCGGTAAGGATAACCACCAATCTGTCCCAGCCTTTGGATAGGTTGGTGAGGACCGGATTGGCCAAGCAAGGACGGATAAATATCAATGCCTCCTTCCACCCCACCCAGGCCAATATAGATGATTTTTTGGATAAACTTCTGTTTCTAAGGAAGCACGGTATTGAAGCGCCTGTGGTTTACGTCATGTGGCCAGGCCAAATGGATCGCTTCGAGAACGATTTCAAACTGTTCGATCATCATGATTTTGTAGTCCATGTCAGAAGGTTCAGGGGATGGTTCCGGGGAAAGCATTACCCCGAAGCATATACGGGCGAGGAGAGGAGGTTCGTTGCAAGGTACTGCGACGATATCACCATAAAGTACATGTTGAACGAAAAACCAGTCTTCGATAGGCTTACCTATTCCGGTTTCCACTTTTTCGTAGTCGACTGTACGGGAAACGTGGGCCTGGATTCGGATTGCTTTCATATGCGTACCAAGTATCGCACACTTATAGGCAACGTCATCCAAAGCCAATATCTGTGCTTTTTCTCGGAGCCCCCGGAGTATCCCCTTGACGGGAACGAAGGGACGGTGGACGGAGTAAGTAATTATCTCGAGACAGGTCTACATCAACTCCAAGGTAACAACGTTCTTCATTTTTCCGAGCAGGGCGGGGTGTATAGGACAGAGAAAGGTGTTCATTATAAGAACTTGAATACCGATTTTACCGACAGCAAAACAAGGGCCGAGTATTACTTCCCCCCGAGGAATCTAAAGGATAAGTTGTATCTTATTCGGAAAATGGGACTTTGGCATTACCTGATCTACAAGAATTATTATAAATACAAAGTATTGAAGCCAAGGTTCGAGTATATAATTCGCTTCATCAATAAGGATTGGTGATTCTATGAAGGTGCTATTCATCCCTTACTTCAAAGGCAATCCCTATCAGGGGTTGTTGGCCTCGGCATTGGAAAAAAAGGGCGTCCATGTGGTACATGGCCGGACCGACAGTCATTTCCCCGTTTTGAAATCTGTTAGAAACGAAGTGGCTGAGGTGGTGCATCTTCACTGGACCCATCCCTTCCTGATTCGGAGTAGTAGGTGGAAGACGAGGCTGAGGTCCTCGGTTTTCATGAAGGAGTTACGTCTTCTCAAGCTGAAAGGAATTGGTATTGTATGGACGGTCCACAACCTCCTCAGTCATGACTCGAGGTATCCCGACACGGAACTGTTATTTCATAAAAAGTTGGCAAGGTTGAGCGATGAGATAATCGTTCACAGCCCTCACATTAGAAAAGAGGTTATAGATCATCTTCACATCCGAGAGGATGAGAAGGTCAAGGTTATTCTCCACGGCAACTATATCTCGGTCTATTCGAATAAATTGAGTAAAGAGGAAGCCAGATCTAAGTTGGGTATAGCTATCAATGAGAAAGTGTTCCTTTACTTTGGTTATATCAAGGAATACAAGAACATCCCCGGCCTGATAAATGCCTTTCAAGACCTAAATGCTGAGGGATGCAGATTGATAATTGCAGGTAACCCGGAAAGTACGGGGATAAAAAGAATGATAGAAGCCCAGGCAGAGGGGGATGAGAAAATAGACCTTCATCTGAGGTTCATCAAAGATGACGAGATCCAGGTCTACATGAATGCCGCGGACTTCGTTGTTTTGCCCCTTAAGGATGCTTTGACCTCGGGCTCCCTAATCCTGGCCATGAGCTTTGGAAAGGGAGTTATTGCCCCCAAGTTTGGTTATATCCTTGATGTTCTTGATGCCGAAGGAGGCTTGATCTATGAGCACAAGTTGCCTGGAGCACTGAAAAAGTCGTTGGCCCAAGTCATAAAGATGGGGGGTGATGAGATAACAAAGATGGGGATGCATAATCTTGAGCTGGCAAAGAAATTGGATTGGGAGGGCATAGCGGAGAAAACAATATCCGTTTACAAGGAAAGCCTTTGTAGAGATTATCCGGAGTAAAGGCCTTTGAGCCATACGATCTCTTTTTTTACACCATCTTCGAACTTGATCTTCGGGCTATAGCCCAGTTCTCTTTTGGCCTTCGATATGTCTGCATAGGTCCTTTTCATATCTCCGGGCGGGATAGGTAGGTAATTTATCTCTGGCTCTATATCAAGCTCCGAAGCGATCAGTTCGATCATGTCTGACAGCTTGGTGACGTGTCCACTCCCCAGGTTTATCTCCCGATATCCGTTGATCTTCTCCAAAGCAAGGAGAAAGCCCTGAACGATATCGTCGACGTAGGTGTAATCGCGGTATGTCTCGCCCCTGCCGTAGACATCTATGCTTGACCCCTCCATCATCTTTTTGCAGAATTTGTGCAATGCCATGTCGGGCCTTTGACCCGGTCCGTATACGGTGAAAAGCCGGAGGGCGTTGACCTCTATACCGCTTATTTTGTGATACAAACGGGAAAAGGATTCGCCCTCACGCTTGGTCATCCCATAGGGCGAGATGGGCCAGGTGTTGTGATCGTCCTCCTTGAACGGCGGGGTGCAAGAGTCGCCGTAAACGCTCGAAGAAGAGCTGAAGACCAGTTTCTTCACTTCATTTTTTGTCATCTGCTCCAGTAGGATCAGGGTGCCCATGACATTGTTGCGGACATATTCCACAGGTCGATCCACTGAGGGCCGCACCCCCACCATGGCGGCGAGGTGGACTACGACCTCCGGTTTCGGTTCCATAAGTTTTGGGTAGACCTCCCGGTTCTTGATATCACCTCGGGTAAAATGGAAGGACTCGTCTTGTTCCAATCTCTCCAGGTTTTTCTTCTTTAGTTCGATGTCGTAATAGGGATCGAGATTGTCTATCCCCATTACCCTGGCCCCTTTTTTCAACAGTCTATGGCATAGGTTAGAGCCTATGAATCCGGCGCACCCGGTCACCAGCACATGCATGTTATCGAGGTTGAAATTAGTCTTAAAGATATAAATACTTCCCTTATTTATAATAAAAACAGCGGACCCAGGGGAATCCCAACCGGCCTTTTTACTGTTTCACCAGCTGGTTTCTAATCGCAAAAACCCCAGAGAAAAAATATCCTAATGCTCCAGGTCGTATTACCCCAGTACATTACCAATAGATAGTTCCTCATGCAAAGGGGTAAAGCGGACCCAGGGGGATTCGAACCCCCGTCACCGGCTCCGAAGGCCGGAAGGATATCCAAGCTACCCTATGGGCCCAGATTGCGATGAGCCCGAGTAGGGTAGCTTGCCA
>CAZUZU010000011.1:0-18094 GCA_964624865.1 uncultured archaeon | reverse complement strand
AGGACCAGTTCAATCTTTGATTGAACACAGTCCAAGCTACCCTATGGGCCCAGATTGCGATGAGCCCGAGTAGGGTAGCTTGCCATCGCATATTGGTGAAAGGACCAGTTCAATCTTTGATTGAACACAGTCCAAGCTACCCTATGGGCCCAGATCGCTAGGTGTCTGTATCGATTTTTACTTATTATGGTTTGTGTTTTTATTCGATATATGGGTTTTATTGACCGAAAGTATAATAACAACAAATAGGTATTACCATAAACCGGAATATGGGAGAGGTGTAGTATATGGCAAAGAAGATGTACGCAACCTATGTAGAGATGACGTTCAGCAGCGAAGGACGTTCTGCAGTAGAAGTGATCCAGATACTAGAGGATCTTGGTTTCCGACCGACCCGGGGACAGCACGACTTCTTATACGACTGGGGAAACGAACAGCCCACGATGGATCAGATAAAAGACCTCCTTGAGACCTTACACGGCAGATTAAAAGGTGCGGAGGTTTTGTATCAGGTAACCACTATCTAAGCAAACCCAGAGTCTTCCTGACCAACCTATATTGAACGAGGTGTGCTATTTGCCTTCAGGTAATGTAGAGGTGTTACTAGAGGAAATTGAAGGCCTAAGAGATGGTTTAAGTGTTATTGATACCGAAATTGATGATTTTGTCCGTTCCTTAAGGACAGCCATTCGTTTCGATATCGCCGTCCTTCCACATCTGGATTTCCTTAAAGCCTTGATAGATGATTTAAGAGAGCTGGTCAAAGGCAACAGGAAAGAGGAAGAAGTCTTGAAGTCAATGGATAAATTATCGAAGACTCTGAGTAGAAAATCAAAGGACAAGGCCATTGCCTCCTTTGCGGATATCAAAGATCAGTTGGAACTGGAGGAAGAGGTGAAGCCGATAAGGTCCGCCATAAACAAAAAGGATTATCTGGGTGCACTGGTCTTGATCTCGGATATGGTAGAACGCGGTAATGGTACTGTAATGGCCAGTATAAATTGGGAGATACAGGGGCTGAGGGAACTTGCTTGCGAGCTTGAGAATCCAAGATTGAGGAACATGGTAAACCAGTATGTCGATGGGGTCGAGGAGCAAATAGAGAAAGGGGAGAGAAAGGAGGCGGAGAGTCTCCTGAAGGAGTGTAAGACAAGGTATCAGGATGTGGAGGCAGCGACTAGGATCGTTAAAACCGCCTCATGGTTGGACGAAAGTGTGGATGCCCTGGACCCCGAGGTTTGGTCAAATATCGCAAAGATACTGCACCGCTATCTTCTCTATGTGGATGTCGAAAACCACGTTATGACCCGTCTAAGAAAAGCAGCGAAAGAACGGAAAAAAATCCAAAAGAGGATAGATGAGGTCTCCGGTGACGAGATATTATCTGATAAAGTTATGGTGATAATAAAGGACATACTGGAAAATTTAGGTTCGGATTCTCGTAAAAAGGCCAAGGCCTACGCCATATCCAATTATCTGCTGGACCTTGGAATAATTAAACTGGACGAGGATCTCCAGGACCTTGATAATGATTTGCTTATACGACTCCATGAAAACAAGGATATAATGGCCTCATGGGAAAAATTCTGGTCAAATTTCTGGGAACTATATAGAACAATCGGAATGTCCAAGAGGATCGGTCATATCTCTCCAGAACATATGAACCGAATTTCGGAATTGAAGGCCTCACCCGGTAATCTTATGGCCGGGAATTTCGATGAGATTATTGGCGGCATAAAGAGCGAACTGCAGGAGGTCGAGGAGAACAGAGAACGGCTCGATACCCTAGTAAAAAAAATCAATAAGATCGTTTCACTTTTCGATTCAGTTGATATTGAGGATTCTGCTTCCAAGTCCATAACCAAATTCCTTGAAATAAAGACCAATATCGATACCGGAAATTCAAAAAAAATTGCGGAAGGAGTACAGCGGCTGGAGGGGATACATCAGGAATTAGGTCAGGCTTATATGGTGGAGCAGCAGACCAAGAGAAAGGAGATAGAAGAATTAACAGACTATATCTCCGATGCCAAGCTCTCCGGTGCCGATATCAGCGGTGACCTCGAAGGAATAGTAGAAAGCAGGGAGTATCAATCTATAATGGAGGGACATCCGGTGAGACTGAGCGTTATGGACGATATCATCCGGCAATTGAACGAGATAAAAAAGGATGTGACCGGGGCAGTGGAAAGGGTTAAACATGCGGAATTGAAGGAGGAATTCGATGAGTTGTTGGTTTGGATGGACAGTTTAAAGAAAAACTATGAACTTAGCGATATTCAGGAAATGGTATACAGCATAAATGAGGACGAGATAAACCGGGACGTGTTGGTAAGGGCGAGAAAGGCGGTGGAAGATTATCTCAGCAATTTGAAGCCCGGCCTAAAGGTCATAATCTCGGATGAGGGTTCCCAGGATAATAAAGAGCCCTGGGTTCAGCTTAACGTAGTAAATACGGGCCGTATAGGACTGTTGGACCTATCACTTAAGATTGAGGGCGAAAATGTAGAAGTTGGTCGACTCGCCCCCAAAATGAAAGAAGAAGTTAAAGTCAAGGGAGTTACTTTGAAAGGTAATGAATTAACTATTGTTGCGAGATATAAATTACCCGAGAAAGAGGAGCCGGTGGAGGAGAACCTAATGGCTTCTAAGGAAACTCCCGGCACCAAGGAGGAGCAGGAGGGCGTATTAAGGGATGAGCTTAGTATAAGTATCGGAGGTAATGAGGCTGAGGACGAGGGGGAGATGGAGGAACTTTTCGACCTTGGGTCCGACGAACGGCCTGGAGAAGTCCACGAGTCAAGTGAATGTACTATTTGTAGGAAATCAGTAGAGGGAGAACGGTTCTTTTGTCCCTATTGCGGAAAGGTTTACCATTACAAGTGTGCGTCGGAGACCAAGTGGTGCCCGGTGTGCGGCAATGAATTTCCCGAGGTTTCGGAATCTGAACAAGGCCGGGACGGTGAAGAGCCAACACAGCTATTTTGTCCGTACTGCGGCAGTGAGATACAAAAGGGAGATAAGAAATGCGGAAGTTGCGGGAAGGACCTATCTAAGATACTATAATTTCCGCACCTTTGTTATTAGCTTCCGCAATAAAGATCTTGCCGTTTACGGCGTCGTTTACGGCGTTCTTGATCTCTTCTGCCTTATTTTTATCTGAAGAGAACGCATAAAAGGAAGGGCCCCAGGAACTTTGACCCACACCTTGGGCACCAACGTCTCTTGCCGCTTCTATACCATTTTGCACCAAGGGCGAGGAGAAATGTCCTTTCTGGGCATTAAAGAATGCTTTGCCGTTAATTTGGTCCAATGCGGTCAAGGCCTTGCCAAAACCCTCCGCGTCTTTCTCAACAGCACTGGGAAGAAGTTGCATCAATACGGTAAATGCAGCCTGATATGACATCGTGGTGGTCATCTGGATCTCATTTGTCATAGATTCTTCCTCCTTAAGTCCATGTAGTCCTCTTTTGTCCCCGGGTATGCAGACAATGAATCTCCACTGGGACGGAAGGACAAGGTTAGCGACCAGTGGAGGTATCATGTGGTCCGATGTGCTTCCTCCGTCAACAACCATTCCGCCTTTTAGGAAACCCCAGTAACCTGTTCCGGACCTTTTTGACCTACTGAAGAAGGTCGATATCTTCATAGCCCCTAGATTGAGTTTAAATAGATTATCGAGTGCCGAACCCAAGGCAAGGGCTACCTGAGTGCCCGAGCCCAGTCCTTTGTGTCTGGGGAAGGAAGAGATGACCTCAATTTCCACATGCTTTCCCGGGCAGTAATGATTAATGAAACTGGAACAATGATCGATTATCAAATCATTTATTTTCCCCTGTTTTCCTCCCTCTATGATCGTTTTTTCCGTGGTTATGGAAACTTTGATGTTTAAAGGTCGTGCTTTGAGATAGACACCCACCGCTCCAAATCTTCTGCCGCTGACTCCCAATGGGTCTATGAAACCGAGATGAATCCTGGGAAAGGCCTTGATCTCTACAGTCCGGTCCATGGTCAATCAGTAATGGACATTGAATCGAATACCGCGGCGATACCGCAATTCTTCTTGAACCCAGTTTGGCCCAATGATAAGGGTGGCTTCAATAAAAGATATGCACGTTGAGAAACCAGTTCATTTGATGGGGGCCTCGTGTCCGATTTCAGAAACCTGCCCTTGATATGGGCCCGTGCACCAGCCAACATGAGTATGTTCTCTTCAATATCCATTTTGTTCACCTCTATCGGAATTAGTGTATCTTGATTCTCCATTTAAATTTAACCGTTGCTTTTCTTAGCACGGTCGTTGGTTTGATTGCTGACAAAGGATTAAAATATCTGGCAATACATATACACTATCCGCGGGCTAGATGATGACAAGAGGGTCACCTGAGCCGTTACGGCAGATGAGGAGCCCTATGAGTACTGATGGCCCGCACATTGTCTCTTTTGTAAATGATGTGAAGGGAGATAGTTTTTTTTCGCTTGATAAAGAAGTAATGAAAGAGGGATCTAAGGATCAAAACCATGAATCTATGGTTGTCTGTTGTAGATATTTTTCATGAAATCGGGAGTAATTTTCCAAGGCTTTCCTAACCCGCTTTTCATTGAAGTTGAACCCCTTGCATAGGAAATTTACCGTGCCCTTGACATCCAGCTTACCCCACTGTATCTGGTATTCCTTGTTAAGCTCAGGTTCGAGAAATATCTCCCTGGTCCTTTCATAGTCGCCGGGGTCAATGTCCTTTTGTTTCAGCACTTTCTCGATACTGCCGTGTTCCTTGATTAACTTAAGCCCTTTCTTTGGCCCGATGCCATAAACGCCGGGATTGAAGTCAGTGCCCATGAGTATCGCAACGTCTATGAGCTGCTCCCTGGTTATTCCCAGCATATCCAGGGTCTCTTGCAGGTCGATCTCCTCCGGTGACACCGTTATGGTCCTGTTCTGCCTTGGAAGCTTTCTCTTCCCTGTGATCGCTATATTTCGGATGAGGGTAGGAGCCCCGAATAAAAGGGTGTCGTAGTCCTGGGAACCTACCGCATCGACGTCCCCTTTGCCATTGATGTAACTTGCCTGTGCTTCCCCTTCTGCCCGGCCTTCCACGTAAGGGAGGCCAAGGTGGTCCAGCAGTTCCTTGCTTTCCTTTATCATCCTTCCTGTCAGTCTGATGCTTTGCCTTGCTTTTACCGCCGCTTCTTCTATGTCTCCCTTCTCCAAGGCCTCTTCGTACTCCTGCTTGGCCTTGGACCTCCTTTTCCTTCTCTCTTTCAGGGTCTCGCTCTTTTCCTTGCTGGGTTTACCGTCGAACACGAACACCGGTTTTATCCCCTCGGCCACCAATCTTCCCGTTCTGGTGAGGAGCCCTTCCAGGTGGGAGGTGGGCTCTCCGTCCGGTCCCCTCAATGGGGTACCGTCAGGCATCCTTATGGATGCAAGGAACTGATACAAGGTGTTGTGGGCATCAACTGCTATGGTCTTGCTCTTCAAAGAATTCAGGTCTACCTTCTTTTTGGAGATAATGTCGCCGAGGTCTACTCCCATGAAATAAAAAACAAGGGCCATGTATATAAACGTTTCCACGGCCATATTCCACATGTTTGTTGTAGAAACCAAAGACATGTTTCAACCTATGACAAAGAGATTTTTATTACCGATCCAGAAATTCCCTTATCCTTTTCATGCCCTCTTTTATCTTGTCGTGATCGTAGCACAGTGGGCCGTATGAGATTCGCACTCCTCTTTTCATGCTTGGGCCAAAGCCCTTTCCTGGAATGAGAAGGACACCGGTGTTCTTAAGTACCTGCTCCACGAATTCCACAGGCTCTCTTCTTTCAGGGGTGGGACAAACGGTGTAGAGTCCCCCTTGGGGCTCGAGGCGGGACCAACCCAATTCTTGATCCAAAGATCGTATCGTTACCCGGGCGGTGTTTTGATATAAATGCCGGGTGTCATTCACGATTTGCTTTAAAAGGCCATTATCGATCGTATGCTCAAGGAATCGAGCAGTGGTCATAGAGTGCATCGTATCGGCGGAGAGAAGCATGCTCTCATTGATCTTCTCCGCACCTTTTATCACAGTCTCGGTCCCCTCGATCCATCCCATCCTTCTGCCAAGGGAGGAGAGCCATTTGGAGTTGCTGTGCAGTGCTACCAGATTAGGCATCTCGTTGGGGGACCAATGGAAACAAGGAGGCATGTCCTTGAACCAGAGAGCCTTGTAGGCAAGATCAAGTATAAGATGACCGCCCCTGTCCTCAATTATCTCGTAGCATCCTTTGAGAAAACCGTTGGCAGGTATCTGGCTCGTGGGGTTGTCTGGCACGGGTATCACCATTGTCCTAAGCCCGTCCTCCGTCTTTTCTTTCAACATTTCCAGGGATTTTTCGGGCCGAGTAAGGTAAGACCACTCTTTCGTGTCCAAAGCGGGAATAAAAACCGGTCTTGAACCTGGTAATGCGATTTTTACAGCATTGAAATAGTTCGCGTAGGTGGGGTCTAGCATACCAATCGTTTCACTAGGATTGCACAATACCCTTAATATATCATGGAAAAGCTGGGTGGAAGAGTGGCCGATCATGATGTTCTCCGGTCTCAGACCCCTCAATCCGAATATTTCCTCTTCGAATCTGCAAAGCTGCTGACGGCAGTGGTAATTACCAACTATGGAGCTGTATCGACCGCTCTTATGGAACAGGTCAGTGTCATCAATTACTTCCTTATATGCTTGTACCAACTCCTTTGGCGCTCTGTGATTGCACCATCCACCACCGAAAGATATGACCCGCTTGGGGTCAACCCCCATCTTCTTTATGTTCCTTTCCTCCGCTATCTTCATTATGGTTTGGATGGGGGAGAGACCTCCAAGGGTCTTTTCCACAAGGTTGGACCGTTTTGATCCTTTGACTTCATTGGTCACGTTGCACACCTTTCTACTGTAAGTTGGATGAAAAGGAAGGTTAATATATTTGTCCATATCAAAATACACATTTTACTGTCTTTACCGTGAGAAAGAGTGATTACTTCAGGATATCAGGTACGAGCATCCACTTAAGGGACCAGTCCTTGCCCTCCTCGCTTTGCAGGCAGACCAGACATCCGTTACTGAAATCCAGTATGTCGTTGTCCTCTTTACCGCACAACATCAGGGATGCCAGCTTGCTGAGATGGGGGAGATGACCTACTATCATAATGTCCTCGTCGATCTCCATTACCCTTCTGGAGCATATTGAAGGGTCGTCCATTGGCCTTAGGTCTTCACTGGAATGGACGCCTTCGGTTGGCTTGAGGTATTTTTCAAGTAATTCGGCCGTTTGTTCGGCTCGGGTCTTGCCGCTGTGGATGATGCTGCTGACATCTATGTCGATATTTTCCACGATGAACTTGGCCATTTTTTCGATATTTTTCTTACCGAGCCCGGAAAGCGGCCTCTTCGGGTCTTCTTTTTTTGATTTTGCTTCTGCATGCTGGACAAGGTATAACTTCATCTAAGACACCTTTCTCCCCTTACAACGTAATGCAAATGAGATATATAATACTTGTTCAGAAGGAGAAACCGGAGGAAAAGACACTTTGAACAGAAAGCAGACAATATTTAATAATGCCGTCTCTTTTCTGAGTTCCATGCCCTCTGCCAGATATAATAAATTCTCTTACAGAGCCATCTGGGATCTGGCCTGGCCAGTCATTGTAGCAAATCTGTTACAGACCCTCACCATGACCGTGGATGTTATAATGGTGGGACGACTGGGGGCAGAGGCCATAGCCTCGGTCGGGCTGGGGATGCAGATCATGTTCGTGGCCATGGCGGTGATGATGGCCCTGGGCATGGGTACCATAGCATTGGTTTCCCGACATATCGGTGCAATGGAGCCAAAGAGGGCGGACAATGTATTGAGACAGTCGCTGTATCTGGGAATTTTCCTCTCCATTCCCATAATGTTCATTGGATATTTCCTTGCCTCTCACATACTCATCCTGTACGGTGCGGAAGCCGAGGTGGTAAGTCTCGGTTCGAGCTATATACGAACACTTTCCCTTGCCGCACCCTTTACATTTGTCAGTTTTCTTTCCATCGCCGCCCTTAGAGGTACCGGAGATACCAAGACGCCCATGTTCGTTGGGGCGGGTATAAACCTGGTGAACGTGGTCCTGAACTACGTTTTGATATTCGGCAACTTCGGCTTTCCGAGGTTGGGTGTGCTGGGCGCCGCCATAGGTACCGCATGCTCGTTCGTTTTCGGGGCGTTTACATTTCTGCTGATCTTTCTTTCGGGTAAAAAGGACCTCCGACTAAGGCCAAAGTTACTGCCTCCGGACAGGACGGACCTCAGGAGGATAATACACGTCGGGGGGCCGGCTGCGCTGGAGCAGCTTGTGATACAGAGTGGTTTCGTGATATACACGGTGATGGTTGTGAGCTTTGGAACAGAGGTTTACGCCGCCCATCAGGTAGGTATGAGAATACAATCCTTATCCTTCATGCCCGGCATGGGGTTTTCAATGGCCGCTGCCGCCCTGGTGGGCCAAAGTCTGGGTGCAAAACAGGCAGAGGAGGCGGAAAAGTTCGGCAAGGGATGCACCAAGCTCGCAGTAGGGACCATGGCAACAATCTCCGTGTTTATATTCATATTTGCCGAGGTCGTTGCCCTTGTGTTCACTGACAGTTCGGAGGTCATAGCCTATGCATCTAGCTGGATACGCATACTGGCTTTGGGTATCCCGCCCATAGCCGTTTTCTTTACCTTTGCCGGGGCCCTGAGAGGGGCCGGGGATACCAAATGGCCTCTTTATGCAAGTCTCACCGGCCTTTACGGAGCAAGGCTACCCCTTGCCTACTTCTTAGGGTATCATACCTTCCTGGGCATATACGGCATTTGGCTGGCGATGATTTTGGAGTACTACGTAAGGAGCAGTATAATATCGGTCCGGTTCTCCAAAGGGAAGTGGAAGGAGATAGAGGTTTAAAGGGACTACACAACATTAATATATAAAAATCAGGATGGTGTTTGTGATGAAGGCCAGGGATAGTGTATATCGAAGCAGGAATAAGCAAACTTCAAGGAGCGGGCGGAGTTCGAGAACCAAGCAAAAATCAAAAACCCGGTATGATAAACGGAAAAATAAAACCTCTCCCGGACACAGGCAGGTAACAAAAAAACACGGCCGTCGAAAAAATGTCAAGAATAAACCCAAGATAGTGTCTCACAAGGGTAAAGGCTCCTTGAAATCCAGATTGGTGGTTTGGAGGTTGAGATTGGTTAAGAACAAGATACTGTACATAGGATATAGATTGTACCCGCTATATATTCTAGTAATGGGCATTCTGCTGGGCCTTTTGATACCTCCCCTTCTGTGGTCCGTAGCTGTTCCCGTGAACGTGGATCTTATACTGGCGGTCCTTGTAATCGTGTTCCTGATATTTCTTTACTATACCATCATTTGGCTCAGGTGGAGGATAGCTGTTAAAAAGAGGCAGGCTAATCTGAAGAAGGCCTACCTTAAGAAGAACTCGCCTCGGAGCAGGCGAGGTTCCGGGCCGGTGAGAAGGGTGGTGAAGAACTGATGGAACTGGTGGATGTAACTCAAGACCCTGGCAGTAAAAAACCGGGCGGCGAGGGGAGGTCTTGGAAGTGCAAATGTCCCAGGTGCGGCTTTGAGATGGACCGGACCAGGGATACTTTATGCGAGAGCGTTCCGTGCCCGAAATGCGGTGCCATGATGAGAACTTCGAGTTAATGGGTTTATTATAACAAATGAAAAAGGAACGTTACATCAAACGTCCCTTGCATACCGGGCACATCAGCCATCCTTCTTCAACTGGAGCGTTGCAGTGAGGGCATGTAGGTCCCTCGGCCTTGGATTTTATTTCTATCTGTGACGGCTCTGAGCTTGGACGTTCTTCAATATTAGGTGTCGTTTCTTCGGGCTGTAGCGGATCGTATTGCCGGTAGGGATCTTCCGGGATTTGGGAGAACCGCCCGGGTTGAGGAGGCTGCTGGGGCTGGGGAAGTACCGGAATCGGCGGGCCGTAGGGCTGCTGGTAGCCGGACTGCAAAGGATAATATCGGCGCTCCTGATATGATCCGTAACTTGTTCCCGCCGCGGGAAGCTGCGCCAGACCCCCTTGATTATAGCCATTAGGCTGTTGAAACCCGGGAAGACCGGGATACTGCTGTAAACCCGGCATCGAGGGGGCATAGTATCCCGTGGCGGTGAGCATACTATGGGGTTGTTGAGGCCGGATGTCCAGTTCTTCCGATTCTTTTCCTTCCATATCGTCATTGGCTTTTTGTTCCTTCTCTTGTTTTCTCCTTATAAATAGCAATAAGAAGAGAATTGCCAGCATGATAATTGCCGCCGCCGTAATGCCTACTGCCACTCCCTCGGATTCCCCGCTGCCCGCATCTCTCTTCTCTTCCTCGGTAACCAGAGGCCTTATCTCTTCCTCCGATGTCTTTCTTTGTTTTCCCAAGAAATCCCGTGCCCAGACCTCCACTTTAAGCCCTGAGCCCTTTCTCGCCCTCCATTCCAGGGAAATGGTCTTTGTTTCCCCCGGTAATATGTTCTCAAAGTTCCTGCTGGTCATCAGGTCCCCGCTCTCGAGGTAGCTGATGTTCACTACCACATTGCTTGCCGGGCCAACTCCTTCATTCAAAACGGTCAATGGTACGGTGACTCTGTCTCCGGCAGTATATGGTTTGGTGGGGTTTTGGTTAAAGTCTATGCTCAGGGCTGCGGGGGGATACACCACCATTAATATCAGCGTCTTATCCTGATCCTCGTTGGTCACCTTGGTATATCCGTCGTCAACGCTCAGGGTAACGATGTATTCCCCCGGCTCGTTGTATGTGTGCTTGATCCTATCACCGTCCAAGCTGTCAGAGTCATCTCCCAAGTCCCAAGTAAAGGAAAGCTCCTGGTCTTCGTCAGGATCGACCGTATCCCTGGCATCGAACCTTATGCTCTCTCCCACATAGTATAAGTTATCCGGGATACCGTTACCGTCATCGTCTCCTGCTTTCTCGTTATCCTCTTTGTCCACCATGCCGTCGCCGTTCAGGTCGGAAGACTCAGGGTTGACGATTGAAACAAGGGGTTCTGCGTCCACCACTTCTACCTGTGCATAGCTGGCATCACCTTCCACGATACCGTCGTATGGTATGGCCTCGACCTTCCAGATCTCCCCCACGTCAGTGTTGCGTGAGGGGACCGTGGTCTGATCCTCGAAAACGGTCTGTTCCATGAACCCCCCACCCTGGTCCATATACCATCGGTAGAAGTATTGTACCTCGTCCCCGTCGTCGTCGCTGCCGGGCTTGGTCATCTGCACGGTCAGGTAGTTGGAGCTGTAAGGCTCCGCAGGCGTTATGGTGGTGGTTGGCTTCTCCGGAGCCGAGTTTACGATATTGAGACTTCCAGTATAGACGGGTGATGTTGTACCGTACTCATCTTCCGCGTATAATGAAATGTGATATTCGTTTACATATCGCCCTGCAGTTATTTTCTCTGTTTCATATTCAAGCGATCTTGTAAGTTTGTAAGAAGTGGTTTCCACACGTTCCTTTGACACGATGTCCTCCATTCCTGGTGACGTACCAATGCTAATGTAATACACGATATCATCCATATCAGGATCTGTTGACGGGTTCCATCTTATTGCTGGTTTGAGGTCATGGGTTTCAGTGGGTTGCATACCTATTGGCTTTGTGGGGGGATTTGGGATTTGCACGGCAATAGTGTATGTTGCGGGTTGGGACCACGTTCCATATGCGTCTTGTGCCGTGAAGGTTATAATATGGTCAGAACTTGATAATTCTGTCACTATCGTTGCTTTTGTCCCAATTTCTCCATCCATGGTCGATTCCCATTTATATGCAATTATTTCGTCGCCATCCGGGTCTGTAGCTGTACCTTTCAGAGTAACCTCCACATTCGCTCTCGGAGTCGCGGGATCGATGGAGTCTATCGTTACATCGGGTGGGGAGTTCGTGGAGAAAGAACACGTGGCTCCCCATGTTGAGCCGTAGGTATCGTCTGCTCTAACCGCCCAGTAGTAGGTATTTCCCGGCTCCACCTGTATGGTCTTGGAGGACAAGGTACCAACATTTGCATCGAATACGTTGGCGGCTGCGGAATTGGTGTTCTGTGGGCTGCTCGTTCCCACATGCAGCAGATAATTGGTTATCGAGTTTCCCCCTCCGTTATACATGGCCAACGCCTGCCACTGCAAGGTCACCAAGGTTTCGGTTATGCCCTTGGTCCCGTCCTGAGGAGATACGCAGACCGGGGGTGAGGGTGGTTGCGGTGTTTTGGTTGTACTTGTGGCTGTGACCTCCGGTTGATCGATCATAATGCTCAATACGGCAAGCCCGCTGAGAAATAACACTCCTACAACAATAAGCGCGAGAAAACTCGAATTCAATCTTTTTTCCGTCATTTATATCACCTCGGGTATAGTGTTATTTCGAGGCAATATAAATCTGTCTTTCATATATTCATTGAAGTCTTTCATTTATGAAAAATTAAAAATATATAAAAATTCCGTCAATTGATACACTTTTACGTTCCTTGCCCTTCACTTAAAAGTGTAAATCTTGTAAAAAGCACTTTCTGATACGAACCTCATGTGCTTTTCACCGATTTATGTTTTTGAGAATAAAATATCAATTAAAAAATAAAAAAAAAGGAAAAAAAAGAGACGTTACATCAAACGTCCCTTACAAACCGGGCACATCAGCCAACCCTCTTCAACTGGAGCGTTGCAGTGAGGGCAGGTGAGTCCGCCGCCACCCTGCTCGGGTGGGGCCTCTCCGCCGCCCTGTTCCATTGGCTGTCCTTCTGGCGGCTGTTGCTCCTGTCCCGGCATTGGTCCGCCCATGTCGGGCTGTTGTTGTTCCATACCGGGCATCGGTCCACCCATGTCAGGCCCAGATCCCTGCTGCATGCCAGGCTGCTGTTGCATGCCAGGCTGCTGCTCCATACCGGGCATCGGTCCGCCCATGTCCGGTCCAGGTCCTTGCATGCCCGGCTGTTGTTCCATACCAGGCATCGGTCCGCCCATGTCGCCGCCCGTGTCGGGCTGCTGGGGCTGCGGTAGGGCAGGTATCTGCTGCTGACCGTAGCCCGGTTGTTGTCCGTAACCCGGCTGTTGCTGGCCATACATGTCCATACCCGGTTGTCCGTATCCCATACCTGCTGCAGGGAGTGCCGAATACTGTTGCTGCTGTCCGTATCCCGCTCCGTAAGGTCCTGCCTGTCCGGGTAGGCCCGGGTACTGTTGCATACCTGGCATTCCCGGTGCGCCCATCGGTCCGACACCTGTAAGAGCGCCGGTGGGGGGCTGAGGCTGTTCTTCCTCTTCCATCTCCTCGGCAGCGGCCTGTTCGGCCTCCTTCTTCTTCTTTTGGAGATACAGGAAGACAAAGACCAAAACCAATACGACAACTATCACTATGACTGCGACAACCCACCATATCCAGGAGTTGTCCTGTGTCTCGACCTCCTTTTCCACGGGTTTCTTGTAGTTACCCATGACCTGGAGGTCGGTGACCGTTATTTCCTTGTTCAGTGCCCTTGTCGTATTGCCGGACCAGGTCCTGATGTTGACCTCGATTCTGAACCCGGAGTTCTCTTTGACCTTCCAGTCCACCTGTATGACCTTGTCTTCCATGGCCTTGATCTCGTCGTATGTTCTGGTGTAGAGAAGGTCTCCCGTTTTGAGGTCCGTTACGTTCACGCTTACGCCGTATGCCGGACCCGGCCCGTTATTGGATAAGACCAGGGGCATCAGTACGTTCTCTCCGATCGTCAATTTGGTCGAGGTGGGCTGCGGCTGTGGTTCCACTTCCATTTGTGGCGGTGGATACACGGTGGAAATGAGCATGTATTTGTCCTGCTCCTCATTGGTGACATCTTTGTATCCGTCGCTGACGGTCAGTGTAACCGTATATTCCCCGGGTTCGTTGTATGTGTGCTTGACCTTTTCTCCTTCCGCGGTATCCGATTCGTCTCCGAAGTCCCACTCGAATGTTAGCTCCTGATCCTCGTCCGAGTCGGAGGTGTCGGAGGCGTCGAACTTGATGCTTTCTCCCACGAAGTAAAGATTGTCCGGAATATCATTGCCGTCGGAATCTCCTGCCTCTTCGTAGTCCTCCTCATCTACCATGCCGTCGTCGTTCAGATCTGACGAATCAGGGTTGACTATCGAGATAATCGGCTCAGCGTCCACAACCTCCACCTGGGCGTAGCTGGTGTCCCCCTCGACGATACCGTCGTAGGGTATTGCCTCGACCTTCCATATCTCTCCCACGTCAGTGTTACGGGAAGGGACGGTGGTCTGATCCTCGAAGGCGGTCTGCTCCATGAAGCCGCCGCCTTGGTCAGCGTACCACTTGTAGAAGTATTGAACGTCGTCTCCGTCATCGTCATTGCTGGGCTTGGTCATCTGGACGGTCAGGTAGTTGGAGCTGTAGGGCTCCGTGGGTGTGATTGTGATGGTCGGTTTCTTCGGCGGGCTGTTCACCACCTTTATTGTTTCCATATAGGTCGGCGAGGGTAGTCCGAAATCGTCTTCAGCGTAGAGGGTTACGTAATACTCGTTCACGTACCTGCCGCCTGATTTCTCTTCCGTCTCGTATTCCAGGGCTCGACCAACCTTGTATGATGTGGTCTCAATCATTTCCTTGGAAACAATGTCCTCCATGCCCTGTTCGGACCCTATACTTATGTAATATGTGACGTCGTCCATGTCGGGGTCCGTGGACGGATTCCACCTGAGCGTGGGTTTAAGCTCATGCGTCTCAGTGGGCTGAAGTCCCGCCGGCTTTGTGGGGGCGTTGTTCGGGGCCACTGATACCGTGTAGGTTGCCGGTTCGGACCAGACGCTGTACTCGTCCTGGGCCATGAATGTAAGTATGTGATCGCCTTTGGTCAGTTTGGCGGTTATGGTCGCCTTTGTACCTAGCTCCCCGTCGATGGTGGACTCCCATTTGTAGGCTTTGATCTGCCCGCCGTCCGGGTCGGTTGCGGTGCCCTTCAAGGTAATCTCCACGCCCTCTCTGGGGTTTGCCGGGTCTATGGAGTCAATGGTTGCCTCCGGCGCCGCGTTGGTGGCAAAAGACCAGGTCGCGGACCAAGTGGATCCGTCAATGTCGTCCGCCCTGACCGCCCAGTAGTAGGTTTTACCTGCCTCTACAGTTACTTGCTTGGAAGTTAATGTTCCAACGTTCGCATTGAATATGTCGGCGTTCGCAGAGTTAGAGTTCTGCGGGCTGCTCGTTCCCACGTGCAGTAGAAAATTCGTGATCGACGTGTGGTCTGCTCTTCCTGTTGCGCCTCTGTACTGCCCCTGTCCAGTCCACTGTAAGGTTACCGAAGTGTCGGTAATTCCCTTTGTCCCGTCTTGCGGTGAGACAACAGTGGGCGGATACGGGGGTTTGGGTTCGGCTCGGCTGTCGTCCGCAGCTATCGCATGCTGGTTATCCAGAAATATACTTACAATAGCCAGGCCTGACAGTAACATTACTCCTACCATAACCAAGGCCAAGAACCTTGGCGTTACATTCTTCTCCTTGTTCATATCATACCACCTATCTATTCCTTACTATCTTTAGTTAGACATACCTTTATATTCACAAAGTTATAAAGCTTTCGTTCATATATGACGTTGGTATTTGTTCCAATTCGTCATCCTCTATGTGTAAGAATCTCCCGCAATTTTTTATTCTTTTTCCGATTTTCTTACGTCCTTGTTATCTAGGTATGCGGTCAGCTCATGGAATATGCCCCATTCTCCCGATCTTTTCAGCATTTTGCTGGCCTCGTATATCCAGGGTTCCAGGGTAGCTTTCCTTTGTTCAATGGCCTGCTTGACGTCCTGCTGACTTATCGGCCTTTCCTTACCCGTTCTTATGGCCTCGTCCAGGGGGCGGTCGGCCGCATCCTCGCAAACCTGGGCGATATCCGAGGCGGAATATCCACGGGTAAGTTCGGCAAGCTGCTTATAGTCAATATCCGAAACCGGACGATAGTCGAGGTGTATCTTGAATATCTTTGCCCGGGTCCCCTTATCGGGAGGCGGAATGAAAATCGCCTTGGAGAAACGACCAGTCCTTCTCAATGCGGGGTCTATATCCCAGGGGGCGTTGGTCGCCGCCATTACCAATATGTTCTCCTCCCTGCGGTTGATCTCGTCCATTTCCATCAATAATTGGTTCAGGATGCGCCTGCCACTCCACTCGCTCTCCCCCCTTTTAAGGCCCAGGGCATCTATCTCGTCGATGAACACGATGCAGGGAGCGTTTTCCCTTGCCTTCTGGAACACCGTCCTGATATTCTTCTCGCTTTGGCCGAACCACTTGCTCATTATGTCGCTTATCTTTATGTGGATGAATCCGACCCCGGCCTCCGAAGCCGCGGCCAGACCAAGCAATGTCTTGCCGCAACCGGGCGGCCCGTACAACATTACTCCCGCTCCCTTGGCCCTTTTGTACCTGCGATAGAGCTCTGGCTTGTTTATGGGGTGGACGATGTAGCGTCGTATCTCCGACTTTGCCCTTTCCAGCCCGGCCACGTCCTTGAATTCATAATCGCTCTTTATCATGATGTCCCCCATCTCCTCCTCCTCCTTGTTCGCCTCCTCCAGGGCAATGGCCTTGTCATAGAGTATGGTTGCCACGTCCTTGAGAAGGGCTCGCATCTGGGCCGTGGCAAAGAAGACAACGGCTATGGATATCAGGGCTATACCTGACACTGCGCCCCCCAGTATCAATACCGTTTTTAGGTCCTGGGTAAAGTAAAGATATAGTATAAGCATTAGCACGAACACTATCACCGCTGCGGACACCCACGGAGCAAAATCCTTCTTTTTTGTAATCTCCCCGATGGTTTTCTTTTTCATCGCTGCAATAAGACAAACCTTTATATATAGATTTTTTGATTAACGTTCATTGGTGACGGTTATGTCAATAATAATGGATCATCTGAGAGAACTCCTGGGAAAGGAGATGGTAGTGGTATGCCTGGACGGGAGTGCCTACCGGGGAAGACTGGAGAAATACGATGACGAGGCTGTTGTACTGCAGGAAGTGCTTGAGCTGAATATGAAGGACCTGAGATGGACCGAGCCACAGGTCTCTCCCCAATCGGATGGAGACATCACTGCCCAGATCGATGCCTACGGTTCAATCGACACCCGGAGGATGAGGGTGTCCCTGAGGTACGTAATCATAACCCTGGAGAGCATAACAAGGATATGGCCGTGGGTACCTGCCGAGAGCGGTTTTACTGATATGAAAAGATACAAGATATAACCTACATGCCCCCTTCGTATTTGGAAAAGGCATGGTCCGGCAGGACCCAAATGGAATATTACATTACCCCCGAGGTCTACCGCCCTTCCGAAGATACCTATCTGCTGATAGATGCCCTTGATATGTACCTGGGAGCCAATCCCCGGCCCAATATTTTCTTGGAGCTTTGCTCTGGCACCGGCCTGGTCTCGGTTTACATTGCCGCTAATTACGAAGCACGGGTCTTTTCAGTGGACCTGGACCCAAAGGCGGCCCTGTGTACACATAGAACGGCTGGACATAACGGGGTGGACGTGAATACCATGGTCGGCAACGGTCTCAGCCAGATAGGATCAATACCAAAGAACGGATTGATTTTCTTCAACCCGCCTTACCTGCCCGACGCTGGGGAAGAGGATCCGACCATTGACGGCGGGGCAGGGGGCCACGAGCTCACCAAGTGGTTAATAAAAAGCGCATTGCGTTTTGACACAGATCAGGATATAATATTCGTATCTTCCTCCGCGGTCTTCGATGAAGTTTATACCGATTTCTTCACCCGAATAGGCGTGGAGCATGATATGCTGTTGGAAAGGCGAGTGGGTGATTACTTCGAGTATTTGAGGGCCTGGCTCGTGAGGATTAGGAATAACTGTTAGGTCTGGAAATATTCTCGATAAATATTATTATACATTAGTTCATTTACCTGGTCCATGGAGCAGGAAAGGATACACGAGTGGCTTTCAAAGGCCCGTGACGCTGAGCCGGGGGAGGCGGAGAACAGGCCCACTTGGGACGAGTACTTTGCCAA
>CAZUZU010000010.1:0-27127 GCA_964624865.1 uncultured archaeon | reverse complement strand
CGGTCACGGACGAGGACGGCGATCCCTTGACCTACGAGCTGCGCATCGGGACCAGCAGCGGAGGGAGCGAGTTGTTCGATTGGCGCTCCACAGGCCAGGATACGGAATACCAGGTCACTTCCGACGACGGCCTGCAGGGCGGCGGCTACTACGTCCAGGTCCGGGCCAATGACAGCCAGGACCGCTCCCCTGTACTGGAGGAGACCCTGTATGTGATACTCGACATCAACTTCGGGCCGGAGCCACCGGATTCCATCACCCCCGATTCCACTGTGGACACCACGCCCAGGATCACCTGGACCCCGGGTTACGATCCCAACGGCGATATTCTCACCTACGAGCTTAGGGTTGGCACCGGCACCGGAGGTATTGATGTTCTGACCTGGACCGGCACCGGTCAGAAAACTTACTACGTGTTCACCTCCCCGCTCGATTACGGTACCTATTACGTGGGGGTGAGGTGCAGCGACGGGCAGGAGAACAGCGCGGTGCTCGAGGAGGAGATGGTGATAAAGTCCACTAACACGGCGCCCGAACCTCCCGATTCGATACTGCCTGACGAGACTGGAGACATCACCCCCTATCTCAGCTGGTACGGCGCCAGCGACCTGGACAAGGACCCCCTGTATCACGAGGTTCGCATCGGTACCAGCAGCGGCGGCACGGAGATCACGGATTGGGTGAGCACCGGCGGCAACGATTTCTACCAGGTCCCGGATTCCTCTCCCCTTGATTACGGCACGTATTACGTTCAGGTGAGGGTTAACGACGGCATGGAGTATTCTCCCGTTCATGAGGAGACGGTTCTGGTAAGCGAGAGCTCCAACACGCCGCCGGAACCGCCCAACGAGCTCAAGCCGCGCAGCACCTCGGATACGCAGCCCACCCTTCGATGGTCCGGGGCCAAGGACGTTGACGGCGATACACTGGGATACTGGCTCCAGGTCGGCACTTCCTCGTCCGGCTCCGAGGTGTTTTCCTGGCTCCGGACGGATTCCAACACTTACGCGTTTACCAGGTCCCTTGCCTACGACCAATACTATATACAGATACGTTCCAACGACGGGAAGGCGAATTCCTCCGTTTACCAGGATGTCATGGAGGTTTCCTCCGAAGGAAATAGGGCCCCCACTTCCCCGCTGAATTTCGAGCCCTCGGAAACCCCCGACACCACGCCGGAGATAACCTGGAGCGGCGCCTACGACGACGATGGCGATGCACTTGGTTACTGGCTTCAGATAGTGGACGCCAACACCGGTGAGATCGTTGTTTCGTGGGTTTATGTGAGTGACAATCAGTCCTACCAGGTGATGGATGAGCTGACCCCGGGAACCACCTACTACGTGACGCTGGTGTCTTACGATGGAATCCTTAACTCGTCCATGCCCTACGTGGGAACTTTAAAGGTCCTGGAGACGGAGAACAGCCGGCCATCACCTCCGGAGTGGATGGACCCGGCCCAAACCACCGAGACAACCCCGGAACTTACTTGGGGTCCCGGCCATGACAACGAGGGCGATAACCTGGTTTATTGGCTGAGACTGGAGGAGACCTCGGGGACGGAGGTGTTTACCTGGGTCTCGGCGGGCACGGGGACCAACTACCAGATAACCGATCCCCTGGCCGTGGGCAACTATACGGTATATCTTCGATGTTTCGACGGGCTCCTGAACAGCTCCCTTGCACCCTTCTCACTCCGCATCATCCCACCTTACGAGTACGATTTCGACACGTCCGTTAGCCCCTCCCAATTGGAGATAGAGAAGGGCGAGATATATCGGATAGAGCTGACCATCGACAATATAGGTACGGGTCAGGACGACTTCAATGTAAGCCTAAGCGGAAAATTAGCACCTTACTGCTACATAAAGGAGAGCGCCGCGGGGATGGCCGAGGGGGACCCCGACGCATTCAAGGCCGTCCACAGGGTTTACGGGCTTTCCCTGGCAGAGGATAGGTCCCAGGTCCTTACCGTTATCTTGCTGGTGCCCACCTCGGAATCGGACGATGCCATAGGAAAGGGGGGGAAACTGAACTTGGAGGTCAGCTCGAGACTGGGCAATTCCAGCCAAAGCGTGCCGGTCCGGATAAATGGCAAGGAAGACAAGGTCGAGTCCTCTTACCTCATGCAAGAATGGGAAAGCTGCCTCCTGCCCCTGATCCTGATATTCATTATCATCATTCTGCTTTTCGCCGCTCTAAAAAAGCGTAAGAAAGAGCCGGGTGACGAGACGGAGGAGGGCTTCGAGGAAAGTTTCGAGGAGGACGGGTTCAAGGAGAGCTTTGGGGAGTCCCCGGAGCAGGAAAAAACGGTCTCCCCCAAACCCGGGAAGGCAACGCCGGTAAAATCGAAAAAAGTGCCGGAAAAGAAGAGGAAAAGCGCCCTGGACATGGACGATCCGGACCTTGACTCGGAGCTGGCGTCACTTGAATCCGAGGAACTGGACAAGCTGCGCAAGAGGGAATGACGCCCTTGGTTCAGATGAGATTGAAGACTATCTCGGTGGCCTCCCTGGCACTCATCTTCTCAGGCCACAGGTAGGAATTGGCCAGTTCTTCCTCTTTTAACATGTTGTAGACGTGCTGGGTGTGGACCTTCGCGATGATGTAGCAGGAGGGGTTCAGCTCTCTTATCCGCTTGGCGCATATGTATATCTCGTGATCGTCGCCGATGGTTATCAAAGCGATGTTGGCCTTCTCGATGCAGGCTTGCTGTAGTATGTCCTTGTCGTCCCCCTCGCCGTAGACCGATTTTATCTTCCTCTTCTCCAGGTCCTCTATCTTGTTAATCTTGTTGTCGATAACCACGAAGTCCTTCTTTATGTGGGAGAGCATCGACACGATCTTTGACGAGGTGCGGCCGTATCCGACGATGACTATATGGTCGGACAAGCACCATTTTCTCTTGTATTCCCTGGTTACGAACCTAACAACCAGGGGCGTGGTTATGGTTGAAAAGATGGCCATGACCACCACGGCAAGCAGGGCGGCCGGGGGAAATATACCAGTCTCGAAGCCTATGGCGGTTGCTGCCAGGGTGGCGCTGAGCTGCGGCCACAACGTTATCCCCATGGTGGCACCGTCCTTCAAGGGCCATCTCCTGGAAAACGCGAACAGCGAGCCCGCCCCTATTTTGGCGGTGACAAGCACGGATATCAAGGCCGCGGGTAGTATAATGTTGCTAACGTCCTCGAATACGATGCTGATGTCCAGCCTCATCCCGATGACCACGAAGAACAGGGGTATGAAGAGGCCGTGGCCTATGCCGTGTATCTTCTGATACAGTTTCTGGCCTGTCATGAACTCCCCCATTATTACACCCACTATGAAGGCGGTGACAATGCCGTGCACCCCAATGAACTCGGATATGACCACGATGGCTATGAGAACGAAGAGTATGAACTTGACGTCGCTCTCCCTGGGCTTTCGGCTCTTTCTCCTGAAGGTGTAGTTTAGCATCTTGGGTAGGACGTATAGGGAAAAGGCGAGGAGCACCAGGAACATGACGAAGAAGGTCCCCAGCTCGTAGGCACTGTTGGCGTCGTGCTGCTTCAGCAGAATACCGAGGCCGAGGAGGCTGCTGCCGTCGAGTATGATCAACGCCGGTATGAGTATGGAGCCGAACTTCTTCTTGATGGCCGGGCTGGAGTTGATTATGGGGATGCATTCCCCCACGCTCGACGACATCAGGACGAGGCCCCACAGGAGGGAGGGTATCACCGGATACTGGAAGGAAAGGCCCAGAATGAACCCTGCGGAGAAGCTGATCCCCCCCATGACCAGGGCGAAGAATACGGAATGGGAGTAGTCCTTTCCCTTGGACTCGAATATTTCCAGTCCGGCAAGGAATATCAGCAGGAACAGTCCTATGTCCCCCATGAAGATCAGGGCTTCCCCCGGCGTGATGCCTATGCCGAACGGACCTATTATTATCCCGGCCACGATGTAAAAGGGGATATGGGTGATCTTGAACCTCTGGAATATCTCCGGTAGGATCAGGGCGATGATCAGTATGATCGAGAATATGATCAAGGGGTCCGTTATGTCTGCCAGGTCTTATCACCGAGGTGCCATATTATGGGGGGATATATAGAGATTTCTGAAAAGTTATTATGGTAATTACCCGGTAATTACCGTGCAAGGTATATATATCACACAAACTAATAATTATTCCATCTTCAGCCATTCGGAGGCGATAAGAGATGAACGAAAATGCACAATGGCGATTCGCGCGTAATGAAAAGAGAGCTAAGAACGATGTTCTTGGTGTGAGCGAGGTCGTAGGTACCATACTTTTGGTCGCGATCTCGGTGGTAATGGTCAGTATCATCGGACTTTACCTTGTAAATCTGCCGCCCCAGGCACCTTCCAACCGAACGAACCTGGTGGCCACCTTCGACCCAGACACGAACAACATAACCCTGGAGCACAAGGGCGGCGCCAATCTCAGGTTCGATTACGTGTCCATCTCGTTGATGAACAGCGCGGGGGTCAAGGTTTCTGACCCGGGGATAAGCGACGGTGATTTTATAGGCGATGCCAACGAGATATGGGAGGCCGGTGAGAAGTGGAACTACCACCTCGACGGTACATACGGCAATACGCTGACGGTTTCAGTGGTGGACCTTCAATCCGACTTGCAGGTCCTTTCCCAAACCATCAACCTTGCGGCGGTTGTGGGCATCGTTCCCGATATAGAGATCAGGGGCAACGGCATCCAGTTCAATGCCACCGAGCCAGACGAGCGGTCCACCATACCCGTTTATCTCCGCTTCTACAACGTGGGGGATATTACGATAGAAGACGACCTGGTCATAAGGGTCATGGACAACTTCGCCGCCAAGACCAAGGTGGTGGGCACCTTTACCTACACTAGGGACCTCCAGCCCCAGGCATCCGGAAGCCTGGAGATCACCTGGACCCCCGGCAATTTGTTCTCCCCCTCGGTGGGACAGCACGAGATCGAGGTGGAGATATCGCCCCTGGCCGGTGAGATCAACGTGGGCAACAACCGGGCCAGCGCCGAGATATTCATCAGACAATATATAACGGAGGTCACGGTCGTCGAGCCCGACCTGGCGATATCCGCGTCGGGCATAGAGGTCACCCCGCCCTATCCCACCAACGGGGACGATGTGTCGATTTCCGCCTACGTGCTGAACTACGGGGACACCGCCGCCACGGTGGACATAGAGTTCTACGACGGGGAGCTTGTTCTGGACGAGGACGGTAACGTGGTGGACAGCGGCACGCTGATAGGCAGGGATAAGGATGTTTACATAAGGAGCAGTAGAACATCCTCGGTGTCTTGGACCACCAGCAGCGGAGGCCTCCACACCGTATCCGTGGGGGTGGTGAACGTGCGTTCCGAGGAACCGTCCTTACCGGAAACGAACTTCGGGAACAACAATGCCAGCATCCCCCTCTACATCAAGCCCACTATACTTTTAGTCGGGGATGACAATTCTACCTCGCAGGGCACCCTGGCAGACGCCGTTGCCAGGCTCCGCGACTCCATAAGCGCGGTGGGCTTTACCTACGATTATTACTACGTTACCCCCGGGGGAAGCGGACCCAAGTACGATACCGGTTTAAACCAGTTGAGCAGCTACGATATAGTGGTCTGGTCCTGCGGTTTTGACTCCGGTTCCACACTAAGGAGCGACGACATATCCAACCTGGAGACCTATCTGGACAACGGCGGCCATCTGTGGCTCATCGGCACAGACCTGCTGGACGACCTTACGGACGGCAGCCCGGCGGGCGGCCAGGCCTTTGTCAGGGATTACCTGGCCGTGGAGCCTTCTAGCATAACCAAGGATGTTGGTATCAACGCGGTTAACGGCACTTACAACGATATATTGAACCTGAGCGGAAGCACAAACTATCAGACGCGCCTGTCCGTTCCCTCTCCCTATAATTCACAGGCGGATATGTTCGATGTATATTCCGGTTTCAGCGGTAACGCGTCCGGCCTTTTGTACGATGCGATCAATGATTACAGGAACATCAGCAGCGCAGTCGTTGATCAGGCAACGGGCTCCAAGGTCGCCTTCTTCTCCTGGGAGTTCGGCCTGCTGCAGAAGCACAGCAGCAGGGCGATGCTCGCCTACGAGGTACTCCGGTGGCTCGGCGCTGAACTGGGCAGCGGTATAAGGGACCTGGCGGTGTCCGATATGGAGTTCTCCATAGACACGCCCAAGTACATGCAGGTGGTGAACATCTCGGCCGTGGTGCAGAACAACGGTGAGGCCGAGGAGACCAACGTGGTGGTCGGCTTTTACGTAGATAACGAGCTGATATCCTCATACCCGGACCAGAAGGACTCTCTCCAGACCGGCATCTACATCAACGGCAGCGGCGGCACGGTCATAGTTTACAAGGAATGGCTCGCCACCTCCATAGGGGCCCACACCATAAAGGTCCAGGTGGATCCCTTCAACTACATAGACGAGATCAGCGAGATAAACAACGACATCACATACAGCACCCTGATCAACAGCCAGCTCACAACCACATATAATATCCTGGTGGTGGACGACGACAACAGGACCGGGGGGTCGAGGAACTCAACTGTCAACGTGACAGCGGCCCTGGACGAGCTTGGATATGGATACGACGTGGCAACGGTGTCCTCAGGTCAGGACGGGCCGTCCCTTAACGACAACGGCACGGTTTACGGCACGGTAATGCTGAAGAACTACAACACCATAATCTGGAACACGGGCGGGGAAACAACCACCACTTTAACGGCTAACGACACCGAGGACCTGATGGACTACCTGGACGGCAATTACCTCGAGGCCCAGGAGTTCCCGGAGGATATCAGGGGCACCCTGTTCCTAATGGGTTCCGGCCTCTTGAACGACCTGACCAACGCTTCATATCCGGGCCAGGGCATCAACTTCATCCAGAACTATCTCCACCTGGACCCGGGACAGATCGCGCTGGATGTCGGTACGCCCTCGATGCTCTACGGGGTGGAGGACGATGACATAACCCACGGCATGGAGTACCCCACCATGGACGAGTACGAGGACGGCGGTGACGCCGTGAGGCCCGTGGGCGGCAGCGGGTGCCAGGGCGTGTTCAAATCACTGAGCGGTTACTTCGGCGACGACGGCAGATGGGTCGATTACACAACGACCAGGTACAACGCCACCCGCTACCACGAGAACCAGTACGACGTCGTGTTCCTGCCCTTCGACATGTCCTTCCTGGGCGGCAGCGGCGGCGGAGGCGGGACGAGAGGGGCGGAAAGCAGGGCCTCAGGGACGGAGCCCGAACCGGAAACGCTTGGCTCGGGAAACACCCGAAGTAATCGAGGCACGCGTTCCAGGGCGGTGATATTCAACGATGATTTCGACGACGGCAATCTCAATGGATGGTCCGTAAATCCTTCCGGTGAGGTGGAGGCTAGGAACTATGACGACCATTCCCCCTCGTATTGTGCGTGGTTCAATGACGATTCCTCGGACTCTAGCGAATTCAATTACATTTCAACGACGGTGGACATGACGGGACTTACATATGCACATCTTTCTTTTTGGCTGAGAAGCGATAATGATATGGAAGACGGCAGTGATTACTTTGAAGCTTATGTTCATGACGGTACCGGTTGGGATAGTATCGGAACTTATAGCGTCGATGCCTACTCTTCCTGGGGTTTGGCAGAAGTAGACATCAGTGGATACAACATGGTAGCGGGTTTCCAGATAGGTTTCGGGGGCTACAAGACTGCGGGTAATGAGCATTGGCGCTTGGACGACGTGGAGATACTGGGAAGTTCTGGTACCACAACATCAATATTCCAGGAGACCTTTTCCGGGACCGTTGATAACAATTGGAGAGGAGATGACAACGGTGAAACATCGCCTTCCGACGAGTACTGGGCCGTGGATTTTGTAGGGGGCGATCAGAGCGATATCCAGGTGGATAATTTCGAGGGACATGCCAACTGCCTGATGTTCACCGACTGCGATTCGGGATGGGGCGGTCAATATGCAGAAGCAAGGTATAACGGGGGTAACAACTGGTTCGACCCCTCGTCATTTGATTATGCCTATATTACATTCTATGCAAGAGGGGACGGCCATGAAGACGGCGAAGGTTGGCGCTTTGAAGTGACCACGAACGGAGGCTCGAATTGGGAAACTGGTATGGAGGAGATCAAAGGTACGACTGACTGTGATCACGGTTGGAGGGAATATACGTACTTCCTTACCTCATCCGACCTTTCTTCAAATCAGTTTGGATTTCGTTTCAACGTCAATAGTGATTACGATAACGAACACATACATTTCGATGATATTAATTTCAGATGCATAGTGCCAGGCCCCACGGTTGATTCAACCACTCCGGCGAACGGGGCAACGGACGTTTCCAACGATCAGGACGTGGTGGTGGTGTTCGATTCATCCATGGACACGGGTGTTACTCCGGACTTGAGCCAGACGGGAGGCGCGGATCCCGGTGGCTGGAGCTTCGACGGGTGGTCCACCACGAACGTTGCGGACGACACGGCTACGTGGTCCCACAACAACTGGGGTCAGGGTTTATCTGTGACAATGGAAGTTGACAACTTCGAGGATGACACCGGTGATACCGGCGGTCCGTATTCCTGGAGCTTTACAACATACGTTTCCTCCTATCCAACAGTAACCAGCACGGACCCTGTTGATACTGCCACCGATATTGCCATTGATTATTCAATAGTTATCACCTTTTCAGAGGATATGGATACCACAAGCGTGGAAAACGCTTTTTCTTCCTCACCCGACCCCGGCGGCTGGTCCTTTAGCTGGAATGGGAACGATGAACTCACGGCCAGCCACAACGACTTTAGCGCCCATACGACCTACACCATTACCCTGGACGCGTCGGTTGCCAGGGACGCCGAGGGCGAGTTCTTGGACGGCGACGGTGACGGGACTCCAGGCGACGATTATTCATTTTCGTTTACCACCCTGAACAATCCGCCGGACGCGCCGACGAATCCAACACCCGGTGACGGGGCCACCGAGGTCAGCACCAGCCCGAACCTGGTGGTGTCGCTGTCGGACCCGGACGGTGACAGCATGGACGTTACCTTCCACGACGCTTCGGACGACAGCGTGATCGATACCGACAGCGGCGTGAGCAGCGGGGGCACGGCCTCGGTTACCTGGTCCGGCCTGGTGGCCTCCACAACCTACAGCTGGTACGCCGTGGCCACAGATACCCAGGGCGAGAGCACGCAGAGTGCCACCTGGAGCTTCACCACCGCCGACTACACCGGGCCTTACCTTGCCAACGGATACGTGGATCCGTTATCCGGTGACACGTCCACCCTGTTCACCTATCACGTTACTTATTACAGCCAGGACGCCAGTCCCGACCCCACCGAGGCCAAGGTTTATATCGACGGGGATCCCGCGGGGGAGGACCTGAGCGAGGCGGACCCGGGAGACAGCGATTTCTCCGACGGCAAGGAGTACGTGTACCAGACCACGCTCCCCATCGGGAGCGCGCACGTGTTCAACTTCAAGTTCACCGTGCCGGGAGATACGCTGTGGCTGCCGGTGATAGCGGGCTCCACCTTCTCGGGGCCGATAGTCAATTCCGCGGAGTATCAATCGATACACGGCAGGGAGATGGAGACCGAGCTTGTTTACATGACCATGAGATGGTTCGGCATGCCTGATAACAGGCCTGAGCTGAAGACCTCCAGGATCGATATAACCCTGAGCGATCCCCATCCAATGCTTGGCGACGCCTATGTCCTGAAGACAACGATATTCAACTACGGTGACAGCGACGCCACCTCCACGGTGAGGATACTGGACGGCGACACGATAATCGACACCCAGACCGTTTACGTGGGGGCCGGGGGCTCCAGCCCCGTCGAGACCATATGGACCCCGCTGTTCGCGGGCAACAGGCCAGTAACCTTCTCAATCGACCCGTTGAACGAGATCGGCGAGGTCTTCGACGTCCTGAACAACAACGGCACCCGTCTGGACCCCATAGTTTACTTCTTCTACGACGACATGGAGAGCGGCCCCGGCAACTGGGACCACGACGCCACCGTGGCCCGCATCAACGGGGAGGGCAAGCTCAACTACATGGAGGAGCCCACCTACAGCAATATCAACGACAGCTGGGAGGACATGCAGGGATTCCAGATGAACACGAACACGACCAACCCGGTGATTAACAACCAGTACCACAGCGCGCCCAGGAGCTACTTCATGCACGAGCAAGAAGCGGCAATGGAGGCACCGCGCCCGCCCATTGACGTGGTATTTGCGCTTGACACGTCAGGATCGATGAGCAATACGGATATAGCGAACCTGAAACAGGCCACAAAGGACTTCATAGCTCAATTGACCGACAAGGATAGAGCGGCCATTTATACCTTTAATGGAGATGGCTGGGAAGATGCCCGACCATGGCTTAGAGAATCGTATGCCTATATGACATCGGCGAACAAGACCTCGTTCTATGCCACGATAGATGCGGGGAATTTCGACACTGGTGGTCATACCTGCTTTTACGATACTGTCGGCGAAGCGGTCCAGTATACAGTGGATAATGTGTTGGACCCGGACCCGGACCCGGACCTGCTCAGCCAGAGTAGGTACGAGTTCGTAATAGGGATGACCGACGGCGAATCCAACAGCGACGATTATTACACACCGGAGACCACCTGGGGCTCCACAACAAGTTCTGACCCACAAAATTATAATCAGGATGGGTGGCAGGATCCACTCAACGGACTGTTGAACGCCCCATGCATGATATATACCATCGGTCTGGGGATAAGCCATGACAGCAGCTATCCAACGGCTCCGGACTGGCAGCATTCTCCGCCGCACGACGGCGATCCCGCTGTTGAATATGACATATGGCACGTTGCGGACACCTCCCCCGACCCGCTTAACGATGCAGGTGGCAAATACGGCGAGAACGAGACCACAGGGGAGGATAACAGGGGCCATTATTACTACACGACGAATTCCGACCAGCTACCCGGAATATTCGACTCGATATTCACTGCAATACAGGAGGTCGCACTGCCCCAGGCGGCGACCCGCGGCTCCGGGGATACAAGGGCCGATGTGGACAATCCGTGGTCCGACGGAACCGGCACGAACAGCGACAAGTACCTGATGACCCACCCGGTCGACCTCCGCAATGTGGACACCGCCACCCTTTCGTTCTATCAAAAATACAACATGAAGATCGGTGCCAACGGCGGGGTGATACTGGTGGGCACCTCCGATACGCACGGCGGGCCTTACACCTACGACTACGTGCAGCCAAGGCAGCCCTACACCGGCAACATCCTGCTGTCTGAGATGGACAACCAGACCTCGGGGTACACCGAGGCGGAGGTCACCGGCCTCTCGTCCGTAAGACCGCCCTGGTGCTGGAACGGCATCTCGGGCGGGGGGACCCTGAGCTGGGACTACATCGAGGTCAATCTTGAAGAGTTCGCGGGCAGCTTCGTCAAGGTGGTGTTCTACTATATATTCACCACCGGAGGCACGGGCTACGGCTGGATCGTGGACGACGTGACGGTAAGGGTTGGCAGGGACGACGACAACCCCAACAAGTTCGGCAGCGAGGACAACTGGATACTGAACCAGACCTCGGACCCCGCATTTGCCCGCTCTGGCTCCCATGCCTGGTGGTGCGGCGACGAGAACAACTTCCTCAACGACACCAAGGACGGGGTGGACAACTCGCTGTACACCCGGCCCATCGACCTTACCAATGCGCGCACCGCCACCCTAAAAGCCTTCTTCAAGTTCAACATCCAGTACGACGCGGGCAGACCGCCCGACGGGTTCCGCGTGGAGGTGTCCACCGACAACAAGGTTACCTGGGTCCCCCTGAACCTGGGTGTAAGGGCGGCCTGGAACGTCTCCGGCAACGAGAGCGACATGTCGGACGGTGCCATGGACGGAAAGTCCTACACAGGCCTTGACGCCGGCAATGGCTGGGTAAGGGCAAATACCCTGACCCGGCTGGAGACCTCCTTGACAGGTTTCACGGGCAACGTGATCGTGCTCAGGTTCCGCGTGGTCACCAACACCGACGGAAGGCATTACCAGGACGCCTCGAAATGGGGCGGCTTCTACGTGGACGACGTGGCGGTCTACGGTCAATCCCTGGAGTCGAGCAGGAGGAACGTTGAGCCAGACGACACTGCCGAAAAAGAAAGTGCACCTGAGCCCAAGCAAAGAGACTTGGACGAGGGAATAAAAGGAGAACCCGAATCCCTATCCGACAATAGTGATGAAAAGGTAGAATTAACCCGAAAGAAGCCGGGGGCCTCTCCTTACCTCTTCATGCTTGCCCCGCTGATGATAGCGATGATACTAATATCCGTGGAGAGAAGAAGGAGGTGATCTTACAGATGTTATATCGTAGGGGTAAAAGTGACATACTGGCCGTTTCAGAGGTGCTCGGCAATATCCTGCTGGTGGTTAACTCCATCGTTATAGCGGGGGCCATATACGCCATGTTCATGGGATACTCCATGTCCCTTCCGGAGGCCCAGGCCACCTTCGAGTTCGACTACTACGAAGATACCGACGTTATGAACATCACCATGACAAGCGGAAATTCGATCTCATCGGGAGAGATACTCCTCTATCAATATCATCAGGATATCTTGACAGAGAGATACGAGCTTGCTGACCATCTCGACGACATTAATAATAACGGCAAGTGGGACACTGGCGAGATATGTTCGGTTACCTTGGGCCGTGAGCTGGAGGAAGGGGACGAACTAAGCGTGTACGATCGGTCCAATGACAGGGTTGTTGACGAGTTCGTGTATACACTGGCTACGGTGTCGGGGGGAATCGACCTAAAGATATCCACGGAGGACATCATAATCCAGAAATCCGAGGTGTATCAGAACGACGTGAACGTGCAGATCACGGCCTGGGTCTTCAACATAGGCTCCGAGAACGCCGAGGACGACATCAACGTGATGTTCAGGGACGAGTTTCAAGGGATCAACCGCTTCATAGGCATGACAACGATCGGCGGCGGTATACCAGGAGGCGAGACCAAGGCCGCTACAATACAGTGGACCCCGTCCAACCTGTTCGGTGAGAACTGCGTGGGCTTCCACGAGATCAAGGTCCAGGTCCTTCCCTACAGGGGCGAGAGCAATGTGGCGAACAACGACGCCGACATGAATGAATACGTGAGGATATACACAACCCCGATCACCGTGCCCGAAGAGCCCGATCTATCCATTACCCCCCTGGACGTATCCTACACCCCGGAGCTTCCCCAGAGAGGGGACTACATATACATCAACGGCATAATAGTTAACCTTGGCTCCACCTACGCCACCTGCACCGTGGAGATATACGACGGGGACGTCGAGGATACCGACCACGACGGAGTGATAGATACCTCTCCCTTGCCCCCCATGGTGGCGAAGAGAAAGAACATCTACGTAAGGGACATATCGGATTTCATGCTTGTATGGGACAATGCCACCGGCGGTCTCCACAATCTCTCCCTGGTGATCACTGACATAGTATCCGACGAACCTTCCCTGGAAGAGGATAACTATGCGAACAATATTGCGATTAAGCAGGTGTTCGTGAAACCCAAGATTTTGATCGTGGACGACGACAATTTCACCGATACCAACACCCTTTCGGACTCCACAAGGTTCCTGCGCAATTCGGTCAACGCCATAGGATACAGCTACGATTTCTACTACGTGGCCCCCAACAGGCTCGGTCCAGTTTACGAATCCACCTACTCGTCGGTGGAGCTCAGGAATTACGATGTGGTGATCTGGCAGACGGGTTTCGAGGACAACAACACCCTTCAACCCGCGGACGTGGAGAACCTCACCCGCTACCTGGACAGCGGCGGAAAATTGTGGTTGATAGGAACCGACATACTCGACGATTTCGTTTACAACAACGATGTCCAGGGCAAGGATTTCCTGACCCGGTACTGCGGTGTGAACATGAGCACCGTGGAGCGCAACTTCGAGCTCCAGGCGATCAACGGGACGTTAAACCCGTATCTCAACACCAGTGACATGGACTGTTCGGCGAGGAGCGCCGGGCCCGAGTTCCAAAGGTCGGATAACTTTACGGTAGTTGCCAATCAGACCCAGGGTTGGAAATCACATGCGGTATTTTTTGACGGAATTTCTGATCGCCACAGCATCGCCTCGGCGAATTACAATCAGAGCATCGATGGAAAGGCCCTTTTCTTCTCCTTCGACATAGCCATGTTCTCTTCCCCGGCCTACCGGGCCCAGACGGTCTACAAGGTGATGAAATGGTTCGGCACGGCCATTAGAGGCGAGATTCACGACCTGGCGGTGGTGGACGTCCAGGTCTACCCAGAGGACCCCAAGTACATGGACGACCTCACCATCTCGGTCATCGTGCAGAACAACGGCAACCTTATGGAACCAGAGGTGGCGGTGGCCTTCTATGCCAACGGCCAGCTCATACCGGAATATCCCTACGGGGACCAGAACATCCAGACCATATACGATCTCGACGGCAACGGCACTCTTTCCACCACCCTTCAGAAACAGATGCTGCTGGTTGATCCGGGCGAGATCGAGATCACTGTCCGGGTGGACCCGTTCGACGCGATCACCGAGATAAGCGAGACCAACAACGACGCCTCCTACTCGGCGGAGCTGGTCTCCAGCATCCAGGTGGGCAACAACATCCTGGTGGTGGACGACGACAATGCCACCGCCTGGCCCCATGACGTTACGGGCAACATAACCCGGAGCTTGAACTACCTGGGTTATGATTTCACCCGTATGACATACACGGACGGCAGCGACGGCCCCAATCTTGATACCCTGAAGTCCTACAACATCGTGATCTGGTGCACCGGTAACGAGACCGAGAACACATTGACGGACGACGATCTCCTTGCAGTGGCCGATTACCTGGAGGGTGATTTCGACGAGGCGATATACTTCAGGCTTGAAACCCACCTCGTCCTCATTGGCCAGGGGATACTTAACGACCTCATGGCACGCGGCGAGACGACCTTCATACACCAGTACCTCCACGTGGACACCACGTCCCTGGGCCTGGACGTCGGGATACCCGATTCCCTGACAGGGGTAAGGAATAACGGGATAACCCACGGCCTATCCTACGACACGGCCCCGATTTTCGAGGACAGCGGCGACGCAGTGGAGCCGAGAGGGGGCGCCCGGGGTATATTCCGCTCCCTAGGCGGAAGGTACTGTGCATTGAGCTACGATTGGAACGACGTGGGCGGCGACATGTACAAGCTGATATTCATGCCCGCCGAGTTGGGCTTTGTTTCCTCGGGCATAGAGGACGGGAGGCAATGGATGCATCAATGCGAGTTCCTATACCTCGGACTCCAGTTCCTTGGATACGGGGACGAGAGATTGGAGCTCACCACGGCCGACGTGGACGTCAACGTGAACGAGATACATCCGGTACTCGGCAGGTCCTACACCCTCGCCGCCAAGATCTACAATCACGGCAACGAGAGGGAGAGCGTTATTGTGAGGTTCATGGACGGTAATACCATACTGAAGAGCGTGTCCACCACAGTGATCGAGGGGGGCAATACGTCCGTAGATTTCATATGGGCCCCGCTGTTCGCCGGGCCCAGAACGCTGGGCATAAGGGTTGACCCGGACAACGACAAGGACGAGATATTCGACGAGCTCAACAACAGGGCCCAATACGGCACCTACGTTTACTTCTTCTACGACGACATGGAGAACGGAACCGGCAACTGGGACCATGACGCCACCATACTCCGCATCAACGGCGAGGACCAGAGCGGGGTGGTGGTTGGACGAGGCGACGTATTCCTAGGCATAGCTCTCGATAATTCACATTCTATGTCTAACAGGGAATATCCTCCGGGAAGCGGGACAACGTGGTTGGATCATGCGAAAGAAGGTGCTATTTCGCTGGTGAACTCTTTATCCGATGAATCCGTGGTGTGCGTTTGGACTTTTGAAGGAGCAACGGTGGGTCATCCGGTCTCTGCCACGGAACTAAGCGGAAATGGAAGAGATGACGTAATAAACGGAATAAACGGTATTGAGGCAAAACCCATAACCTCCATATGGGATGCTACCGGGGAGGCTTATATGGAAGTGCATGATAACATAGGTGCATATCCGGACCTTGCCCCTGCCGTTGCAATACTCGGAGACGGGGGCGATATTGCCTCCGCCGATGGCTCGGCCAATCTTTTAATGCTGGAATCCGGTAGTAAAGATTGGGCTCCATGGGGCGATATGCAGCCGGAATCCGGCTATCCCACTCAGAATTATCCGAGTCATTTAGGGAAATATCAATTCCCTTATACGGCCTACACGCCTTCTGATGACGGTACATGGAGGAGGGCAAACGGACCTCAATATAATGAAGATAGGAAAGGTTTGCTTCACTCGGATATACCGATATATACAATCGGCCTTGGAGTGGAGCATTTCGATAACATACCTGATTGGGATCAAGTTACAACAAATGTGGAACCCAGTGATGGAGATGTCACTACAGAGGATGTATATAAGAACCCGTCGGGGACCAACGATCCAGAAAATAAAGAAGCGGGAACATTAGAATATAACCTTTGGCGAATTGCCACTACCTCAGGAGCAAAATATTATTTTGCACCGACTCCGGACGAACTGGCAGGTATCTTTTACCAGATATCCCAGGACATCGGCGGTCTTGTCACCAGGAGTGATACAAGGGACGGCTCCGTGCTGGAATACATCGACCCTCCGATATTCAGCCATGTCGAGGACGATTGGCTGACCAAGAGGGGGTTCCATGTCAACACCGAGATAGACAACGACCTTGTAGCCGACATATACAGGAGCTCCAGCACCTCATACGTGATGCATGAGCCCAAAGGTTCCATCCACACACCCGTGGACGTGGTCTTGACCTTGGACAACTCCGGCTCCATGGGTGGTGCAATAGAGGCCCTCAAGGATGCTGCAACCGATTTTGTGAATCAGCTCAACGATACAGATAGATGTGCGATATATACCTATGGTTTTGAGAATGGCAATTCCGGAATACATGATAAGGATCATGACAGACCTTGGCTATGTCAACCATTTGTTACAATGGGCGATGAGAACGTATTAGGGAGCGGCCTCACCGGTAGGGAATATACTCTTGCAACCATCAATGACGATACATGCGATCATTTCTTTGACTTTGCCGATCCCTGGACAGTGATATGGGATACCACCTACGATGCTATCGATTATGCCCTGAGCAACAGCGAGCCCGGCCACGTCAAGGTGGTATTGGCAATGACCGATGGTGAGGACACTTCCAGTGAGAGGAACTCTTGGGGCAACGAAGATTCTGAGGAGTTTCCTGATGGGGACGATGACGGAAAGATGGGCAACCCCGATGGAGACATTGTTGATGATTATGGCGATGGGTATGTGGGGAGTGACGGAATCGATGGCGGGACCTGCAACGCACCTTTACCGGTTTTCACCATAGGTCTGGGGCTAACTCATAATGACCCCCCTGCCACAGGGAGTACCGAAGCCCAATTGGCAGAGATAGGAAGGACCTCGTCCGGGGGAGACTACTATCACGCACCTGATGGTAGTGATCTACAGGACATCTACGATGATATCGCAGCTACGGTGGCGAACATGGCCCAGCAGGCGACAAGGGGTCCGGGTGGGACCCGGGGCACCCGTGCATCGGGGACTATCCTGCGCGAGTACTGGACAGGTATTTCGGGTACCTCGGTATCGGACCTGACAGGTCATGCAGATTATCCGGACAATCCCGACGGCAGCACGGAGCCCGCTTTGTTCGAAGCACCTACCAATTGGGATGACGATTACGGGCAGAGGATGCGCGGCTGGCTTAAGCCCCCCACTACGGGAGATTACCGGTTCTGGATATCCAGCGACGACAACAGCGAGCTGTGGCTGAGCACCGACGAGACCGAGGCGAACAAGGTACTGATCGCGTACGAGGACAGCTGGACGGGTGAAAGGGTCTGGGAAACCGGCGGAAATGAGGAATCGTCTTTGATCACCCTTCAAGCCGATCAGTGGTATTACATCGAGGCCCTCATGAAGGAGGGCGGAGGTGGTGACAACCTTGCCGTGGCCTGGGAGGGCCCGGGCATCGCTCAGGAGGTAATACCAGGGGCCTATCTGACCAAGTGGACGGCGACCGGTCCCCCTGGCGGAGGTACCGAAGTAGACCTTGAGAATCCGTGGTACGATGGAAATTCGACCGGCAGAGACAAGTACCTGGAAACCCCCCCGCTGGACCTGGTGAACGTGTCCGGCGCCGCACTGAGCTTCTATCATAAATATAACATGAAGATCGGTGCCAACGGCGGCGTGATACAGGTCGGCGTGCCGGAGGACCCTGATGAACCATACGGGGCCTACGATTGGCAGTACGTGCAGCCAAGGCAGCCCTATCCCGGTAACATACTGACGTCGGAGTGGAAGAATCGCGTGGACGACAACGGCAAGACCATGGCGTGGTGCTGGAACGGTGTATCCGGAGACGGCACCCTGGATTGGGAGAAGGAAGAGGTAAACCTTAACCGCTTTGTCGGGAACTGGGTAAAGATACGCTTCTATTACCTCTACTGCACCGGTGGTACGGGATACGGCTGGATAATCGACGACGTTGAGGTGAACGTGGAAAGGAACGACAACACCTGGGTAGACGAGAGCATGCCCGATCAATGGCAGTGGGTCACGGGGGTCAGCCACAGCGGCGACCACAGCTGGTGGTGCGGTGTGCCCGATACGCAGGAGCTGGGCAACGGCATAGACAATTCCCTATATACAAGGCCGATAGACCTGACCCTGGCAGTGAACGCTACCCTCGAGGCCTACATGAAGTTCAACATACCTACCGAGCCGGGCAGGCCTCCGGACGGCTTCAGGGTGGAGGTCAGCAGCGACGGGGGCAATAATTGGTTGCCCCTGGTCTACGGTGTCAGGGCGGCCTGGAACGTCTCGGGCTCGGAGGGCGATATGAGCGACGGCGTGGAGGACAACAGGAGCTATTCCGGGCTTGACCCTGACGGCGACGGATGGGTCAAGGCCTCTACCTTAACCAGGTTGAACGTGGAACTGAACGGTTTCATAGGCAACGTAATAATCCTGCGGTTCAGGGTGGTTACCACTGCGAACGACCTGGGCCAGGACATCAATCCCTACTACGGCGTGGACCATATAGCGGACCCCGGGGCGGGTTTCGGCGGTTTCTATCTGGACGACGTTCAAGTTTATGGCTGGAGCCAGACGACCAGCAGGGCCGCGCAAAGCAACGGAGAACTCGAGACCTCGGCTGTCGTTAGGCAAGGCGGGCCCAAGGAGAATACGGCGGCGACCTCGAATATCTATCAAACCCCTGAGGTTGGCACAAGCTTCGAGCCAGAGGAAAAAATTGATGTCGAGGTTTCCGAAGAGAGAGGGGCCCCAGTGCAGAAGCATATCGATCAACCAGAAGAGGAGTCGCATATTAGTGAAAAGCGCGGGGTCGAAGCGAGTGACGGGCCGATGGTCAAGGATCCCCATGCCGAAGCAGTTGTCGCGGATATAGCTTGGAAAAAGGATAAATACATATTAGGAGATATGGTGTATGATGCGCTTTAGCCCCTCTTTATTGGACCGCGACGACCGGGCGATGTCGTCCGCCATAACCATCATGTTCATGCTGGCGATATTCGCGTCCATCTACAGCACGATAATCGGCCTTTACATCCCGGAATGGGCCGAGGTGGAGGAGAAGAAGCAGATGCGGAACATGGAGAAGACCTTCGTGGAGATGGCCGGCGGACTGGACCTGATGATGGACTACGGGTACGAGGGCTCGGCCCTTACATATCCCATAGACCTGGGGACAAGGGTGGAGGTGGAGTCCATACAGGTTCTGGAGACCGCATCCGCGGCAGGCACCATAGGCATGAACCGCAGCAGGAACGTGACATCCATGTCGGTCTACGACAACACCACCGGGGCCAGGGATATAATAAGCTCGAGCTACGGACATTTCAATTTCAAGGCTTACAATACCTATTACCCCAGCCAGGTCCTCAGGTACGAGAACACCGCCGTGCTCCGCTCACAGGACGAGGACCAAGGTTTCGTGATCTCGGAGCCGGACCTGTCCCTCTACGTTTCAAGGGAAACGTTGAACCAGAACACCAACGACGTATTCATGTGGGACGGCACCACGGGGGCCGAGTACGCACGCTCGGTAACCTTCCTGGTGCCCGGGCGCCCCGGAGACCTGAACATATCATACGAGGAGTGGGCCGTATCCTCTCAAGAGGTTGAGGTATACATTAACGGCGAGGCCGCGGGCACCTACCTGGAGGAGAACACCAGCGGCTCTTGGAGCCACGACGTCTATCTTAACATCCCGGACCGGGACCTGTACGACGGCGGTGTCAACAACATCACCTTCGTCAACCTCAACAACCAGGCCCCACCTCCGTATCCCGATACCTGGGGCGTAAGGAACGTGAGCATTGGCACGGATTATGTCCGACTGACCCTCCCGTCCATAGTCTTCGAGGGCAAGGAAAGGACCGTGGGGGGGGTCGGCACCACCACCGTCACCTTCACTTTAATGGCCAAGAACCACCTGATATTCAGGCAGGGCGGGGAGGGGGGTAACTATTCGGTGGACATAACTTCGGATTTTGTGAACGTTTGGCACGATTCCCTGGTGGAGATGTTCGAAGCCTCCTCCCTGGAGGATGACGAATACGAGATAAGATCACTTGACGACGACACCATAAGGCTCGAAGCCACAGGGGTGGATGAGCTGGTGATAAACAAGGCCCTTTTCGAGGTCGAGATAGGTACCTGAGAGGTGAGCATATGCTGTTTAAAAAGGATGAAGAAGGTGTGAGCAACGTTGTAACGACCATTCTGTTATTTTCGGTCTTCATGATAATATTCTCCACAATAACCTCCGTCTACATACCGCAGTGGGCGGGGGGCCGCGAGTACCAGCATTCGGTGCGAATAACAGGGGACCTCATCGAACTGAAGACCACAGTGGACATGCAGATATTCAGGGGCGATACCGGCGTGGAGCTGAGCACTCCCATATCCGTGGGCTCGCCGGGCCTTCCCTTCAACGGCATGGGCACCGTGGTGGGCGCCCTCACCATCAACGCCGAAGGGTCCCATTACAGTATTAACGTTACCAATACCACCAACGGCATGGAGCTGGCCTCGGCCTTCGGCAACGTGGAATACACCTCGGCCTACTCCACCCAGCCCTCCCAGAGCTATTCCTACGAGGGCGGGGCCCTGATCATGGACCAGGGCCAGAATCACGTGGTGGTCTCGGGCTCCGGCATGGACCTGAGTCTCCAAAGGACCTATCTGCTCAACGATACCACCTCGAGCCAGGGCCCGATAACGGATTACGGCGGTCACGGTCTCTACGACGCGGGGGATACGGTGGCAAGCGACGACGAGATCAAGGGCTTCTACTTCGACGGTGTCCAGGGACGTGTCGAAGTGACCTTCGAGGCCTACGGCATAGACAACGGTACAACCCTGGAATCCAGGATATCCAACAGCAAGGGTAATGTGTCACTTGGTTTCGTGTCCGCCAATACGGTGGTGGACCGGTGGGAGGAGAAGACCATCAACGTGTCCAACGAGCTTCTCGTTGACGAGGGGGTCAACACGAACCAACTCCTGTTCGAGACCGCCTGGCCTGGGGAACCCTGGAGGGTGAGGAACGTGTCCGTCATGGGCTACGGGCTTACCCTTAGGTCCACTATGATCACAATGCTGGGCTCCACTTCGACCATTACCAGCTCGGAGGACAAGATGATCCATTCCACCCTGATAGGGGTTCAGGAGATAATATACGACGACATGACCCGCAATATAACGTTCACGGTCAACTCCACCTACGCGAATGCATGGGTCGATATATACGACGAGACCCTTTCCGACCTGGGCTTCGAACGCAACGTGGATTACGCCGTGTCGGTGGTGGATGCCGGGACCCAAGGAGGTGTGGATTGGGGTGTGGTGGAACTGGACCTTTACCTCCTGGACAATATCTATCTGAGGAATGCGATAGTTCGCCTGAAGATGGCCTGAAATCACCGGTTATGCCTGTAATAACGCATATTGGCGGGACGGGATGCCTTTCCCGCCCCACCAATCGCGGAATTGGGGGTGAGTCCACAACTCTGAATTTGGCGTAACAGCATCTGTTATAAATAACTTTCGCACCATCGAATCGATATGTGTAGTCCCAAAAATATCATAAATTCCTTCGGTATTCATTTATATTTGACAAAAGAGAACCAAATTACTTGAAGCCCTTTTATCTTAATTGCTTCATGATGTCAGTTATTAGGTTTAAATTAAACAATAGTAAAAGTGTCCCGGCTTTCTGAAGTCCCATGCCAATATCCATTTAATCCGCTATGTGATGCACCAGATTGAAAAATGAATATCATAGAGTAATTCCCAGGACCAAAATTATAGTCATCAATGCTTAATGAAGTATTTCCATAAGTTACATTTTGTGGATTCAAGGACCCATGATCGCTATAAGACTCTCCCGGTTTAATCTCAATCATTCTTGGAGATCCTGTAGGTACATATTCATTATAATAAGAGCTTAACTGATATATTCGGTTTCCTTCAGGAGTTATAAATTCTTCAGTTCCGACCAAAAATGGGGAAGAAATATTCGAAACACCAATTGGAATTGATCCGTTATTTTTAATATTGAATATATAAGATATATTAGAACCTTGGTTAAAAGATTCATTCGTCATATCTAAGTTAAATTCCATGTCATGTTCAATTACCTTTATTGTTATATCTTTTTCATTACTTTCATTTTTAGAATCCACTAGTTTGAATCTTGCATTATAAGTACCCGCTTCATTATAAAAATAGAATACCTGGTGCTCTCCAAGGAAGAAAGTTACCCATATTTTCGTAGAATTAGAGTTATTTGTCTCCCCGCTTACCATGTTGATATCATATTTTCCATCACCATTAAAATCACAATATAAGTAACCATTTTCATTTTCTTCATTATTTACGTCGCTATTTGGTTTCTCTGGGTCATAATCAGAGTCAGAGAAAAAAATATTAAAAACCACTCTAGTGTTAGCATAGACAGTTTCTGGACTTTCAATTTTTTCGATTATAGGAGGATTATTTTTTTCCTTATCGCCATTTTCGTTTACATTATTGTTGTTTATATCTATACAGCCTATTGTAAAGATTAATAATGCTATTGCTAATAGCACTAGAGGGATTTTTATTTTTACCATTTTTTTCCACCTATGAGAGGATGAAATCCGGATCGAAACTGTCATAGTAAACAGGATTCTGGTAATATTGGCCGTCGAATTGCCTACCTTCTAACTCATCATCAGCATGGAGATGGGCATCTTTAACATCCCCTCCATTAGTCTTCAACTTATCAAAGAAATATTCTGCATAATAACCATATGTGTTTGCACCACCCCATGAATATTCATCTTTGCTAGAAGATAAACCGACGAACCGATTTGTAGCTGGATTACTATTTTCATCTACAGATAATTCATCTAAGAATCCACCTGAGAAACACAGGTCCATTAATATTACCATGTTTAAATAATCTATGTCATTTACATATGTAGCGAACGTGTCGTCAGAGATAGACCCATCTTTCGTATTAAACCATGAATCGCCTAATTGTTCATCTGTAGAATATCCATGATCCGATATCATAATAAAAACAGTACTACCAGTAATACTTCTTAATTCAATATCTTCAAGAGCATCAAGTATATTCTGTGTTGTAGCTTCGTCATCTATCGTGCTTCCACTTCCCCATGTCAATTTCCAAATTCTAGATTGTGCCCATCCACTATCTAGATCCATTAGATAATCTTCAGCTAGTTTTATATCATTTTTAAATGCCAAATATGCTGGAGCGCAATCTGCAGCTGCTAATAACGCATATTTTGAAGTTGCATCTTCATTATATATATCATAGTATAATTTACAATCATCTTCATGTATTGGACCTTCCCCACCACCCGAACCGTCATTACCTCCATAAACATATCCCAGAGTGCCGGTATCACCATATATATTTTCCCATGATTCTGTCGCGACATCGTATTGTACTTTTATTGGTTTTCCATCATCATCGTTTCCGCTGTCATCTTCTTCATCAATATCACACATTTCATCCCATACAACGTCATCATCATATAAAGCTATTTTTATGTCTACGTAACGGACATCGTCATCGACATTTTTCGTCAATACCCAATTGGGATAAACATGATCATCACCCCAACCTTCACCAGGTAATTCATTTGGTTTTTGTTTTTTAGATCCTGCAATCCATGCATAAACATAAAAATCAGCTTCACCAGCGATTTCAACAGGGTCAATGGCTTCTATTTCTTTAATTTTCACAGAAATATGAAGGTCAAATGTGGGTTCATAATCAGAATAATCATTGTAATTATCATCGTCGCTATCTGTATCTAGGGAATTAATATCGCCATCTAAATCACTGTCCTTGTGCCATAGTTGTTCCTCACCATCCTTTACAGAATCGTCGTCAGAATCATAATCCCATGGTTTAGGTTCTAAACCAAAACCGAAGAATGCTCGTTCATATCCTTGAAGCCATGTTTTATCTAAATCCTGATAGTCTCCATCTTTCTTTATCATATCTTCTTCACCATCTGTTAATCCATCGTTATCACTATCAGCATCATATAAATTATTTATTTTATATTTATCTTCATCATATTCTACGTATATTGTACTTACTTCATCTACTGTATTTTCATCGCCGTCATAATTTACAAACCATGCAGGGTCGTAGGGAGTTGGATATGCATTGTTTGCCATCCAATCTTCCCATTCTTCATCATCTTGATCTGAAGAATCGTCTGATGATTCTACATCATCCCAATAGACCGCTTCGCTTCCGTCATCTAATCCATCATTATCAGTATCTGGGTCGTCAAGATTAGTAAAATAAATATATTCGCCATTCCATTGGTCTCCTAATTCTGTTAATTCAACACCTTGACCAAGAATCGTGACGTCATAAGATGGGAGTTCTTGCCAATTGAGCAAGCCATCATCATCCCTATCTTCATCCCAATTTGGAAGATCTGGAGCTGATCCACCCTCAACTTCATAGCCATCTCTCATTCCATCGTTGTCTGTATCTTTGTCATCTGGTAATGTACCATAAACGTCTACTTCATCAACATTTGTTAATAAATCTCCATCAGTATCCGCATCCTCATCATCTTCAAGGGGATTGAGAATATATGTATTGACTTCCTCTGAATCTGTAAGAGAATCCGGATCTGTATATTCTGTATCCGGATCTGTACCGCGTGTTTTTTCCTCCTCATCATCTAGATTGTCAGCATCACTGTTGGGGTCCAATGGGTCACTATAGACAGTATAAGGCGTTTCACCTACTACAATTACGGTCCATCCAGTATTTAATTCAAAATTATCATCTAATCCATCTTTATCTGTATCTGGACTCGTTGGGTCTGTACCTGCAGTCTGTTCAGCTCCATCCAATAAACCATCACCATCACCATCTGATGAAGATGGGTCTGGGAAAACATCGTAAATTTCACCATCAAGCGCATCATAGGTCCCATCATTATTTAAATCGACATAAACAGTCCACCCTAGAGTTTCATCACCATCGCCTGTACCATCTCCATCGGTATCGGGATTCATCGGATCTACATTGCCAAGATTCTTCTCTTCAAGATCTGTTAGAGAATCAGAATCACTGTTTTGATCAGTTGGTGAAGAATAGACTGTAATTGTTTCGCTATTAACAATAATATCCCAACCAGTAATTTCAACATCATCATTTAAACCATCTAAATCTGTATCAGCAGCCCACGGATTAGTTCCATAATCGTATTCGTCTTTATCAGTAAGTAAATCATCATCACTGTTATCATCATTTGGATCTGGTGCTACATGTACAGGTGATGCACCATCAACTAAGACATCCCATCCAATGATCTCAAGATTGTCATTCAGGTCATCATTATCTGAATCGACATCTCGAGGTTCTGTGGAGTGAGTAAAGATCTCATCATAATCACTTAACCCATCACTGTCTGTGTCATCTTTCGTAGGATCAGTTCCGCGAATATTTATTTCTTCACTATCATCCAAATCGTCCTCTCCATTGGGGAAAAGTCTATCACTATTAGCATCAATAGGACTTGGATATGCTGTGTATTGATCGGGATTCCCTGTTAAATCCTCGATAATCGATATTAAATATCCATTTATTTCATCATCATCATCTAATCCATCAGAATCTGTATCGGAATTATCCGGGTCAGTTAGATAGATATTGTGGGGGTCTAATAGTGGATCTTCGTTATATGTCTTGATTTCTTCATAATCAGACAGAGTATCACTATCTGTATACTGGCTATTTGGATTCGAATATGAATGATAATGAATAATACCTTCACCGACAATCTCCCATCCATTTACCTCTTCTAAATCAGATAGTAAATCACCATCAGAATCAGAAAGAATTGGGCTTGTATAATACAAATTAAATTCATTCCAATCTTTAATGCCGTCACCATCCCAATCAAGTAAAGGAGCAAGGATAAATGCACCTCCCCTGTATGCATTAAAATTTGGAGCACCGATTAATACATCAATATTACCGTCGATATTTACATCGGTCGTCATAGCAATGGAAGCTCCAAAACGACTATCATACGTCAATCCGTGATACGTTTCAAAAGCTTCGCTAACATACATCCTTGATGGCATTGGATATTTACCATTAAAGAAATAAACCGCCCCAGTATCAGTATATTCTTTATCATATGGAAAAGGAGTAATATCCATATCCGCCATAGGTGCTCCTACTGCAAAATCATCAAAAGAGTCTCCATTAATATCTCCTATTCCAGATACCATTTCCCCAAATCTGTCACCCTGATTTTTTCCTTCAATTACTGTGGAGGGAGAGGTGGATTGTGTCCAATATGTTAATTCTAAATACGGTCTATAAATAGGAGATTTGTCATA